>CAZZWO010000123.1:0-9080 GCA_964657885.1 uncultured Acetobacteraceae bacterium
CGCGAGCCTGATGGTATCCGCGCCGTCTGCTGCGGATGCGGTGTCGCGCGCGCGCGCAACACCGGCCATGGGGGTGGGGCTGCATCTGGTCGTCATCGAAGGCGGGCCTACCCTCCCCGCTGACCAGATCCCCGATCTCGTGGACAGCTCCGGCCGTTTTCCGTCCGACCAGTTGCGGCTCGGGGTGAACTACTTTTTCCGGCCGCGCATCCGTCGCCAGCTCGCAGCGGAAATCCGTGCGCAGTTCGAAGCGTTCCGCGCCACCGGACTGACGCTCGACCACGCCAACGCGCACAAGCACATGCACCTGCATCCGACAGTCGGACGCATGATGATCGACATCGGCCGGGAATACGGGTTGCGGGCGATCCGCGTGCCGGCAGAGCACGCCTCAAGTCTTTCCGAATGGAGCCTGCGCCAATGGTCGGGCGTGCTGCGACGTCAGGCGGCGAGCGCGAACCTGTTCACCAACGACCGGGTCCTCGGTCTTGCCGATACCGGCCACATGACCCCGGCGCGCACGAAGGCGCTGCTGCACGACCTGCCGAGCGGCGTGACCGAAATGTACTTTCACCCCGCCACCCATCGGGACACGGTACTGCGGCGCCTGATGCCGGATTACGAACACGAGGCGGAGCTCGACGCCCTGCTGAAAACGCGCTTGCCGGACGGCGTAACCCTGTGCCGCTACGGCGATCTTACCGGAACCGCAGGATCCGGCTGATCAGTGCGCAGAGGGCGGGAATATCACGCCCTGCACGCGGTCGCCCACGTTGATGTCCAGCTTCGAGGTGATGCCGCCCTGCAGTTCCAGCGTTGCGCGGATCGGGCCGCCGGACGAGATGTTCGCGAGGCTTTCCGGCACCGTGTTCTCGGCAATGTGCGTGATGGTGCCGTCCGCGCCGATGAACACCATGTCCTCCGGAACCGGGCAGTTCTTCATCCACATCGGCACGTCGCGCGGCGTGCCCCAATCGAAGAACATGCCTTCGCCGGCAGGGATGTTCGTGCGGAACATCTCGCCGATTTCCTGCTCCTGCGGCGTCGATGCGATCTCCACGGTGAAATCGTGATGCGCGCCGGACTTGCTGACGATCGACAGTTTCTGCGTCGGCAGCTTCGGCTGCGGGCCGTCCACCGCGCGCGCGGCGGGCGAGGCCGCGAGGAGGGTCGCCAGGACCAAAATAATCGGGAACCTCATCACGCATCCTCCAGGGCAGGGGCGACCAGGGCCGCCACGTCGGCGCGCACAATCCCTTCGCGCGGGGCGTCACGCAAGGTCGTGAACCAATGCTCCGGCGGGTTGCGGCCGGCGGCGCGGTTGTAGCGCAGCGCGCGCAGTATGGCCTCGGCGTCCGGCGTAGTGCGCGGCGGAACCGGGATGGCGTTCAGCACGGCCCAGACGCCGGCCCAGCAGCGCGCCACGCTCCAAGGGTTGTAGCCGCCGCCGCCGGTGACGATCAGCCGCGGGGCCAACGCGCGCACGCCCGCCACGACCTCCCAATGCGCGTTGTTGGACAGCGCCAGGCGGGACAACGGGTCTTCTTCCAGCCCATCCGCGCCGCATTGCAGGAACAGCGCCTTCGGACGGTGGGCGCGGATGAGCGGAAGGACGGCGCCGTGCAGCAGGGTGCGCATCTCCGTGTCGTTGAAACCGGCGGGGACAGGGAAATTGCGGGCAGCGCCCCCCGCGCGGTCGGTGGCCGGACCGGTGCGCGGCCAGCGGCCTGCCTCGTGAATGCTGATGGTGAGCACGCGCGGGTCGTCTGCAAAGGCGTCCTGCACCCCGTCCCCGTGATGGGCGTCGATGTCCAGGTAGGCGACACGGTCCAGGCCCTGGTCGAGCCAGGCGAGGATGCCGAGCACCGGGTCGTTGAGGTAGCAGAAGCCGGATGCGCGGGCGCGCCGGCCGTGGTGGGTGCCTCCGCCTGGACAATAGACGGTGCCGCCCTGTGCGGTCAGGCGCGCGGCGAGCAGCACGCCCGCCGCCGAAATCATCGGCCGGCGGTAGATTTCGGGATAGACGGGGTTGCCCTCGGCACCGATGCGATAGAGTGCGCGGTCGGCTTCCGAAACGGTCTGCATCGCCTCGGCGCGGCGCAGGGCGGCGACGTAGGAGGGGTCGTGGAAACGGCAGACCTGCGCCTCGGTGGCCATCGGCGCCGTGTGAAAAACCTCGTCGGGCAGCCAGCCCATGGCCCGGCAAAGGTCGGTGACGGATGAAACGCGCGGAACGGCGAGCGGGTGGGAGGCGCCGTAGGTGCTGTGGCGGTAGATCTCGCTGCCGATGAACTGGGGAAGCATGCGCGACTAGGTCGGGTCGGCAGGCGTGTTGTGGAAGGGTGCGCGGTTTCAGGACGGGCTGTTTCGTGGGAAACGTTAACACATTGCAAGGTTCTGGAGAGGCAGGATGACGGTGGGCCGGCACGCGGTCGAGCACGGCGGATGAGCCGTGAAAGCACCTTCAGAGAACCACATGACGGTCCGGTTTGACGACATACTCAGCCTCGGCTCCGACTGCGAAGTATCGCTTCAACTGCGGCGCATGCAAATCGCGCACACGCCGTCCGTGTTCGACTGGCTGATCACCCCGTGGGACGCCCTGATCCGGGTACTTCACGACGGCGGCACCCATCTCTGCAACCACATATATCCCGGCTACAACGGCACCGGTGCGGTCTGCGGCACCTACGAGCTGGTTTACTGGCACGAGTTCGCGCGCGACGGGTCGGGCAAGGTCTGCGTGACACGGCAAGCGGCGCAATCGGTCCAGGACAAGTTGCGGCACAAGATCGATCGCATGCGCCGCGTGATGGAGTCAGACAAGACCGTCCTGTTTGTCCGTGCCGGCATCGCAACGGACGCTCCCGGCGACCGCTACGGCTTCGGCCAGGCCTTTCCAGCGCACCGGCTGAACGACTTCACCGCCCTGGTGTCCAGGCTGTTCCCCGGGCTGCGGTTTTCGCTGCTCTTCATCGAGTATGCCGGGCGCGACCGGCTCGTCGGCCACGCTCCGCTAGACCCCCGGATCGTACACCACCAGATGACGTGCCCGCGCGACCCCGCGACGGGGCGGCACGCCAAGCCTGACGATGCTGAGTGGGACGGGTTGTTCGCCCGGATCGGCTATGACTACCGGCCGGCGGTCGAAATCACCGCGTCGGAGCTGCTGTTCTAGGCGGTCCCTTCCCGGGAAGGAACTCTCATCAGTGATCGGTGCCTACCGCCCGGTGAGGATCCGTTCGACCAGTTCGCGGACGCTCGGGATGTAGCCGTTCGAATAGAAAGGGTCGCTACCGAAACGGAAAGCGTTGTGGCCGGCGAACATCAGGTTGTTGTCGAGCGCGCTCTCGTCATCGCGCGTGTGCGCGATATCCTGCAGGGTCTTCTGGATGCAGAAGCTGCGCGGATCGGCCTTCTTGCCGTTCGAGAAGTCCGGCTCCTCCTGGCTCCAGTTGGAAAACCGGCAGGTGCTCAGGCAGCCCATGCACGCCACCTGATCGGCCACGATCTGCGCCGATTGCTCGGGCGTCACGAACACCAGAGTGGTGTCGGGCGTACGCAGCGCTTCGGTGTAGCCGTCGCGTTCCCACTGGCGCACGCGGCCAAGATCGCCGATGGCCAGGTAAACCGCGCGGCGGCGAGGACCCACGCCGTACTCCGCCACGTGCTCGCCGACCGCCTCGGTCGAATAAGCCACCTGGCGTTCGGAACGGGCGCGCAGTTCCTGGATGAAGTTGTTGTTCACCGCGCTGGAGTAAAAGCCGGTCGGGCTGAACCGGTTGAGGAACACGTCACCGCTTTTCAGCAGCGGCAGACGCTGCTTCCAAGCCGGGCTGATCGGGCTTTCCTGGGTCAGCAGCGGCCGCGTGCCGAACTGGAACGCGATCGGTCCCAGCTCGGGATTGTCGATCCAGTCCTGCCATTCCTCCAGCCACCAAACGCCACCGGCCATGATGATCGGCACCTGGTCCAGCCCGAACGTCCGCATCAGCTTGCGCAGAGCCAGCACGCGCGGGAACGGGTCTTCCGGTTTGTCCGGCGCCTCACCGTTCGACAAACCGTTATGGCCGCCGGCCAGCCACGGGTCTTCGTAAACCACGCCACCGAGCAGCGACGCGGCCTTCGAATAGGCACGCTTCCACAACGCGTTGAACGCGCGCGAAGACGAGACGATCGGGTAATAGTACACGCCGAACCGTGCAGCGATGTCGGACAGCCGGTATGGCATGCCGGCGCCGCAGGTGATGCCGTTGATCAGCCCGCGCGCGCCTTCCAGCACACCGGTGATGACACGTTCGGCGCCACCCATTTCCCACAGCAGGTTGGCATGGATGCGCCCGCGCCCGCCGGCCGTCTCGTGCGCCTGCTGCGCCTGGGTGATGCCGCCTTCAATGGCATACGCTACCAGTTCCTCGTGCCGGTCCCGCCGCGTGCGGCCGTGATAGACCTGCGGGATCGGATGTCCCTCGTCATCGTAGCTGTCGGGGTTCACCGCGCTGAATGTTCCGGCGCCGCCGGATGCGGCCCAGCTTCCACAGGTGATGCCGTTCGACACGGCAACGCCCTTCCCTCCTTCGATCAAAGGGAGGACGTCCACACCGCCCATGCGGATAGCATTCAGCGCCTTCATAAAACCTCGCAAGCCTTTAGCATTCAGCACGCAGTCACCAGAAACCAGCGCCTTCTGATGACTGAAGGCTGACGGCCGCCAACTTACTCCGCGGCTTCCTCGCGGCGGCCACCCTTGGGGCCCACTTTGTCAGAGATGTCCTCTCCGGTCGCCTGATCAACCACTCGCATGGAAAGTTTCACCTTCCCGCGATCGTCGAAGCCCAGGCACTTCACCTTGACGGCGTCCCCGACATTGACGACGTCGGTGGTCTTGTTCACCCGGCCGTTGGTCAGTTCGCTGATGTGCACAAGGCCGTCGCGTGAGCCGAGGAAGTTCACGAACGCACCGAAATCGGCGGTCTTCACCACCTTGCCGTTGTAGATCGCGTTCAACTCCGGTTCCGCCACGATGCCGCGGATCCAGTCGATCGCCTTCTGGCTGGCTTCCTCGGTGGTTGCGGCGATCTTGATGGTGCCGTCGTCCTCGATGTCGATCTTGGCGCCGGTCTGCTCGACGATCTCGCGGATCACCTTGCCGCCGGTGCCGATCACTTCGCGGATCTTCTCCTTCGGGACGTTGATCACCGTGATGCGCGGAGCGGTGCTCGCGACGCCGGTGCGGGCACCGGTCAGCGCCTTGCTCATCTCGCCGAGGATGTGCATCCGGCCTTCCTTCGCCTGGTCCAGCGCGATGCGCATGATCTCGGGCGTGATGGACGTGATCTTGATGTCCATCTGCAGGCTGGTGATGCCGTTCTCGGTGCCGGCGACCTTGAAATCCATGTCGCCGAGATGGTCTTCGTCGCCAAGGATGTCGGACAGCACGGCAAACCCCCGATCCTCCTTGATCAGGCCCATCGCGATGCCCGCCACCGGACGCTTCAACGGAACGCCGCCATCCATCAGCGCCAGCGAGCTGCCGCACACTGTCGCCATGGAAGAACTGCCGTTGCTCTCGAGGATCTCCGAGACGATGCGCAGCGTGTAGGGGAAATCCGCCTTCGCCGGCAGCAGCGGATGGATCGCGCGCCAGGCCAGCTTGCCATGGCCGATCTCGCGGCGGCCCGGGCTGCCCATGCGCCCTGCTTCACCGACCGAGAACGGCGGGAAGTTGTAGTGCAGCATGAAGTTTTCCTTGTACTCGCCTTCCAAGGAATCCATGAACTGCTCGTCCTGGCCGGTGCCGAGCGTCACCACGCAGAGCGCCTGTGTCTCGCCACGGGTGAACAGCGCGCTGCCATGCGCGCGGGGCAACACGCCCACCTCCGCCACGATCTGGCGCACCGTCTTGGTGTCGCGCCCATCGATGCGCAGGCCGGTGTCCAGGATGGCGTTACGGACGATGTCCGCTTCCAGGTCCTTCAGCAGGTGCTTGGCGGCATCGGCATGCAGGCCTTCCTCGGTCAGCTTCGCAACGACGGCCTTCTTGGCCGCGCCCACCTTCTCGTAGCGCGACTGCTTCACGCGCTCCTGATAGGCTTCGGCAATCGACGCGCGGCCGAGTTCGTCGATCCGCTTCTTCAGCGCGACCTCGCTCTCGCTCGGCTCGGCCAGGGTCCACGGCTCCTTGGCGGCATGTTCGGCCAGCTCGATGATCGCCTGGATCACCGGCTGGAATGCGGCATGGCCGAAGTTCACAGCGCCCAGCATGATATCCTCGGGCAGCTCCGAGGCTTCGCTCTCGACCATCAGCACGCCTTCGGAAGTGCCGGCCAGGACCATGTCGAGGGTCGCGTTCTCCATCTGCGCGACGGTCGGGTTCAGGATGTACTCGCCGTTCTCATAGCCGATACGCGCCGCGCCGACCGGGCCGAAGAACGGAATGCCGGACAGGGTCAGCGCCGCGGAACAGCCGACCAGCGAGACGATGTCGGGATCGTTCTCCATGTCGTGGCTCAGCACGGTGGCCACCACCTGGACTTCGTTGCGGAAGTTGTCCGGGAACAGCGGACGCAACGGGCGGTCGATCAGCCGGCTGACCAGCGTTTCGTTTTCGCTCGGCCGGCCTTCGCGCTTGAAGAAGCCGCCCGGGATCTTGCCGGCGGCGTAAGCCTTTTCCTGGTAGTTCACGGTGAGCGGGAAGAAATCCTGCCCCGGCTTCACGCTCTTGGCGCCGACCGCCGTGCACAGCACGATGGTGTCGCCGTAGCTCACCAGCACCGCGCCGTCCGCCTGGCGCGCCATCTTGCCGGTTTCCAGCACGAGCTTGCGCCCGCCCCAGTCGAGCTCTTTACGAAAGTAGTTGAACATCGATACTTATCCTATCCTTGAGAATAGGGTGCGATGAAGCGTCTCGGACTGCATGGATGGACACACCCATGTGGCCGGAAACGCCCGATCGTGCACCCCGGAAAAGCCGTTTCCGTGCGCCAGCGATCTGACTCACGGGAACGGGCTCCGTAGAGGGGCGAACCCCTCAGCGACTTACCGGCGCAGCTTCAGCCGGCCGATCAGCATCTCGTAGCGCGATTGGTCCTTGCGCTTCAGGTAGTCGAGAAGGCGCCGGCGGCGGCCCACCAGCATCAGCAGGCCACGGCGCGAATGGAAATCCTTCGCGTGGGTCTTGAGATGCTCCGTCAGGTTGGTGATCCGCTCCGACAGGAGCGCCACCTGGACTTCCGGGCTGCCGGTATCCGCAGCCTGGGCCTGATACTCGCCGATAAGCGCCGTGCGGCGCTCCGCTGTGATCGACATCGATCCTACTCCAATTCGTTGCCAAGGGGTGCGTCGCACCACGGCTTGGGGGGTCTAGAGGATGCGCTCGGGACGCAGCCAGCCATCTTCCAGGCGGCAAAGCCCAATCACGCGTCCCCCCGCCATGGCACGGGCCAGACCCCCTGCGGGATCGGCATCGCCAGGAATGCGGCCCATCAGGGTGATAAGGCTGATTGCCTGGCCCTGGGTGAGCAACACGGCCTCCGCATCGGTCAAGGCCAGCGCCGGGATGTCGGCCAGCGCGGTCAGGACAGGGAGCAGGAGGTCCGGAGAGGATCGCGCGGTATCCTCCGGCGGCAGCGCTTTGTCCAGTGAAATCGCGTCACGTTCCAGGAACGGTCCCACGCGAAGGCGGCGCAGGGCCGCGATGTGGCCCACCGCTCCGCACGCCGCCGCCAGGTCGCGCGCCAGGCTGCGCATATAGACGCCCTTGCCCGACTGCACCTCGAAGATCGCGGTCTCCGCATCGGTCCGCTCGACCAGTTCGAAGCGGTCCACGCGCGCCGGCCTGGCTTCCAGCACCGGCGCCCGGCCTTCGCGCGCCATGTCGTAGGCCCGCTCGCCGGCGATCTTGATGGCCGAATAGATCGGCGGCACCTGCATGATGTCGCCGGTGAATGCCGGCAGCGCCGCCCGCAGCGCCTCGTCGGTGGGGCGCACCGCGTTCTCGGCGATCACCGCGCCATCCGCATCGTCGGTGTCGCGCGCCTCGCCCAGCCGCAGGGTGAAGCGGTACAGCTTGGTGCCGTCCATCACGTAGGGGACAGTTTTGGTCGCACTCCCGAAGGCGATCGGCAACACCCCGGTCGCCAGCGGGTCGAGGGTGCCGCCATGCCCGGCTTTCTGAGCATCGAAGCCGCGGCGCACCCGGTTCACCACGTCGGTGCTGGTCATCTGCGGCGGCTTGTCGATGATCAGCCACCCATCCAGCGGGCGGCCGCGCTTGCGTCGCATGGTCTCGATTGTCCGGATTATGGGAAGCGCGTTGTTTCGGGGATCGGCCCGGGCTGGTCAATGGCCGCGCCCGCCGGGGCGCCAGCCCTCTCGATTGTGGGTTGAGACCGCTCGCGTCGCCCGCCAGCGTTCCCTATGAGGACTCCAAGGGAGTGAAGGCGCCTCATGCTGATCGGCCTCAGGGACAAGTTCATCTTCCTGGCGACCCAGAAGACCGCATCGACAGCGATCGAGACGGCGTGGCGGCCGCGTGCGGACATCTGCATCAGCGATGCGATGTTCGGCAAACACCTGACGATCGCCGAAATGCTGGCGCGCTACGCCTGGCTGTTCGAGTTACGCGATGCGCGGGAGTTCTTCATCTTCGGCGTCATCCGTGACCCGGTCGAATTCGCCCTGAGCCTGTTCAACTCCCACAAGGGCCCCGGCTTCGCCAACATGCCGCATGTCTACACCGGCGGCATGGACTTCACCGATTTCATCGAGCGCTGGGTGCCGGCGAACTACCCGCAGATCACGCCGCAGCACGAGCGTTTCCTCGATCTGCGGAACACCATCGGAGCCAATTACATCATCACGTTCGACAAGCTGGCCGCCGGCCTGGACCACGTGTCGAAACACCTGTGGCGCGAACGCGCGCCGGCCCTCAAGCTGCTCAACAAGACACCGGGGGGCATCACGCAACGCGACCTGCGGCCCGAGGAACTGGCCTGGATACACAACCATTTCCGCAACGATTACAAGTTCATCCGGAGCTACTGCAACGTCCCGCTAAGGAGCTTCGCAGTGCGGCCCGA
>CAZZWO010000124.1:0-9028 GCA_964657885.1 uncultured Acetobacteraceae bacterium
GCGCGCGAGGCCGGCAACATGGTCGATCTGGACAGCGACCCCACGAAGCTGATCGAGATCGTGGAGATCGGCAAACAACTGCTGATCACCCGCGGCTCGCTCACGACGTTCAGCATCGCGAACGACATCTCGAAATACTTCGCGATCCTGCCAGCGATCTTCGTTGCCACCTACCCGGAGCTGGGCGCGCTCAACGTGATGCATCTCAGCACGCCGCAGAGCGCCATCATGTCGGCCGTCATCTTCAACGCGCTGATCATCGTGGCGCTGGTGCCGCTGGCACTGCGCGGCGTGAAGTTCCGTGCGGTCGGCGCGGCCGCATTGCTGCAACGAAACCTGCTGATCTACGGGCTGGGCGGCATCGTCGCGCCGTTCATCGGCATCAAGGCGATAGACCTGGTGCTGACAGCCCTGCACATCTTCGCCTGAGGAACCGCAATCATGGTCTCGCAATTCCGTCCCGCCATCGTGATGATTACCTTGTTCACGATACTCACCGGCTTTGTCTTTCCACTCGGCTTCGTCGGCCTGGGACAAATCGTGTTTCCGTTCCAGGCAGGCGGCAGCCTGATCACGCAGGAGGGTCACGTGGTCGGCTCGGCGCTGATCGGCCAGAACTTCACCAGCGACAAATACTTCCACGGCCGCCCCTCGGCCCTGATGGGAACCGACCCTAAAGACTCGTCGAAGCAGGTGGCGACACCGTACGATGCGAGCGAGTCGGGCGCCTCCAACCTCGGCCCCACTTCGAAGGCGCTGCTCGACCGGGTGACCGCGGATGTTGCAAAGTCCGGAGCCAAGGCTGTGCCCGGCGACATGCTGACCACATCGGCATCCGGCCTCGACCCGGATGTCTCGCCGCAGACCGCAGCGTTCCAGGTCGCGCGTGTCGCCAAGGCGCGTGGCCTGTCCACCAGCACCGTCCAGGCGCTCGTCGCCTCACATACCGAGGCGCCGTCGCTGGGCTTCATCGGCATGCCGCGGGTGAATGTATTGCAGCTCAACCTGGCGCTGGACGCGGCAACGCCGCCGCGGGTCAGCCCCCAGGCGGCACGATGACGCAAGCCTGCGCGCGGGCGGAGAGCTCGCCGCAAGCAGCCGATGCGCTCTCGGCCGACAGCCCCTGCAGGCGCGCTCGATAGAGCACCCGCCCACCGAAAGGGCTGGTGGTCCCGAGCACGACACGGGCCGGCGCCAGCTCGCGCGGCGCCAGCGAGCGCGCACTTTCGGCGGTGCGCCTCGCCTGGTTCGTGTCGGCGAACGCTCCCACCTGGATGGCCCACGCACCGGTCGCCATGACGGTGCGGACGCTTGGACGATTGACCGGACGGATCGTCGAAGCAGAGGCAGACGGGATCAGGTAATTCAGCGGTGAACGCCGGGGTGGTGCCTCGGCCAGTTGCACCGGCGGCGCCCGGCGGGCCGGCTCCGGGGCATGGGTTATCCAGGCCGGCAGTTCGGGTATCGGCGGCGCAATCCTGACCGGTGCCGCAGCCATCCGCACCGGTGCTGGGCGGCAGGGTGCCGTGGGGTCGTAGGCCGCGTCGGGGTCTTGCCAGCAGCGGCCGTTGGACACCGGCATCGCGCGTGGCACCTGCGCCACGGGCAGCGACACCGGTCCGCCACGGCCCCAGCCCGTACCGTCCGGCGCCGAAGCGAGCTGGACCGGCGCCGGCCGTGCAGGTGCGGAGGCCAGCACCGGCGCTGTCCGGCACGGCGCGTCGGGGTCGTAGGCGGCATCCGGGTCCTGCCAGCAGCGCGCCACCGGAGCGCGTGCAAAGGCGCGCGGCACCGGCACCTCGGCCGGCGGCAACTGTCCGGTGTCGGCGTAGGCGGCGAGCGGCCCGGTCAATGGCCGGTCGCGCGCAATGCCAGGCGCCACCGACGCCAGATAGTTTACCGTCTCGCTCGGCAGGCCACCCTGCCCGGCCAGATACGCATCCACCCGGTGCGGCCCGGCATTATACGCGGCCAGGAACGCCGGCGAACCGTACTGGTCGTAGAGTTCCTTAATGTAAGCGGTGCCTGCCATGATGTTGTCGTGCGGCTCGTAAGGGTCGGACCCGAGCCCGTAGCGCGACGCCAGTTCGGCGTAAGTCGGCGGCATGATCTGCATCAGCCCTGCAGCGCCGGCGTCCGAGGTGATCGGCTGGCCGTGCAGGTATTCGTGGCCGCCGGACTCCTGCCGCATCACCGCGCGTATCCAGTTCGACGGCACATCGAACCGCGCCGACGCCTCGCTGATATACGGCCCCCAAGGGTCGCTCGGCGGTCCGGGCGCACGGAACGCCGGGAAGCCACCGCCGGCGGTGACCGGGGCATGGCCGCCGCCTCCGCAAGCGCTCAAAGCCAGCAGCAGCACGAGCGGCAGCCCCCGCATCGCCAGGGTGCCGGACTGTGCCATCATCGCCGGGCCGAGCCGGGTGTCGCTACGGTTCCGCATCGAGGAGGCAACGATGCGCGCCTGACCCGGAGCGATCAAGGAAAAGGTGCAGAATGTTCTGAGCCTGCGGCTTGTCGGACACGGCCCGAGCTTGCCGCGTCTAGCGCCTACCGCAGCCGGATCAGCCGGTGGTGCTTGCGGCCGGCGGACAGCTTGGCAGAATTCGACGACAGGTCGGCTGCGGTCAGCAGACGCGCCTCGTCGCTCACCGGCTTGTCGTTCAGCCGTGCGCCGCCACCCCGGATCAGGCGCCGCCCTTCCCCGTTGCTGGCCGCCAGCCCGCTCTCGGCGAGCAGCCGGAAGATGGGAATGCCCGCCTGCAACTCGGCCACCGAAACGAAATGCTCGGCAAGACCCTCGGTGCCACCATCCCCGAACACCCCCGCCGCAGTTGCCGCGGCTTCCCGCGCCGCATCGGGCCCGTGCAGCAGCGCGGTCGCTTCGGTGGCGAGCGTTTTCTTGGCCTCGTTGATCTCCGCCCCGCCCAGCGCCTCGAGCCGCGCGATCTCATCGAGCTTGAGGTCGGTGAACAGGCGCAGAAAGCGGCCGACGTCGGCGTCCTCGGTGTTCCGCCAGAACTGCCAGTAATCGTAGGGCGAAAGCCGGTCGGCATTCAGCCACACGGCGCCCGACGCGGTCTTGCCCATCTTGGCGCCAGACGCGGTCGTCATCAGCGGTGTCGTCAGGCCGAACACCTGCGCCGCGTCGGTCCGGCGCACCAGATCGACACCGGACACGATGTTGCCCCACTGGTCCGAGCCGCCCATCTGCAGCGTCACGCCATGCCGCCGGTACAGCTCGCGGAAGTCGTAGCTCTGCAGGATCATGTAGTTGAATTCGAGGAACGTCAGCGGCTGCTCGCGGTCCAGCCGCAGCTTCACGCTCTCCATCGTCAGCATGCGATTGATCGTGAAATGCACGCCGACTTCGCGCAGCAGCGGGATGTAGCCGAGCGAGTCCAGCCAGTCGGCATTGTTCGCCATGATGGCGTCGCCCGGCCCGGGTGTGTCGCCCCGCGCGAACCGCAGGTAAGGGGTGAAAGCACGCTGGATCCCGGCCATGTTCGCCGCGATCACCTCGTCGGTCAGCATCTGGCGTGACGCGTCCTTGCCCGATGGGTCGCCGATGCGCGTGGTGCCGCCGCCCATCAGCGCGAGCGGCCGGTGTCCATGGCGCTGCAGCAGGCGCATCAGCATGATGGGTACCAGGCTGCCGACATGAAGGCTGTCGGCGGTCGCGTCGAAGCCGATATAACCCGTTACGCAGCCGGCATTCAGCGCCGCGGCCAGCGCCTCGGGGTCGGTGCATTGATGGATGAAGCCCCGCGACGCGGCTTCCTCGAGGAAGGCATTCTTCGTCATGATGCGTGCGTAACGTGAGCTTGGGGGAAGCGAAAGTCATGCGCGTGGTGGGTCTGATGAGCGGCACCTCGCTGGACGGCGTGGACGCAGCCCTGATCGAAACCGATGGGCAACATGTCGGTGAAATGGGCCGCGCACTGACGCTGCCTTACACCGACACCTTGCGCTCGGACATTCTGACGCTGATCCATGAACAAAGCGTTCACCGTGCGCCTGGCCCCGCGCGGGGTGCCCTCCCCGCCACCCTGGTCGAATCGGTCGAGACCGCGCTGACGCAAGCTCATGTCGAGGCCGTGCGTGCGCTCGGCGAACGCGCCGACCTGATCGGCTTTCATGGCCAGACGATCCTGCACGACCCGCTGCACCGGATCACCCGCCAGATCGGCGACGCGGCAATGCTGGCGGCCCGCACCGGCGTCCCGGTCGCCTGCGACTTCCGGCTCGCGGACGTGGCGGCCGGTGGCCAGGGCGCGCCCCTCGTCCCGATCTTCCACCGGGCGCTTGCACTACGCCTCGACTGCCCGCTGCTCGTCGTCAACATCGGCGGTGTCGCCAACCTGACCTGGATCGGCGAAGCGGCCGGCGAGGACGAGGCCGACCTGCTGGCCTGCGACACCGGCCCGGGCAACGCGTTGCTGGACGATTTCGTGCGGCAGCGCACCGGCGCGCCGATGGATCGCGACGGCGCCCTCGCCTCGGCGGGCGTTCCTGACGAGGCAATTTTGGCCCGGCTGCTGGCCGATGCGTTCTTCCGGCGCCCTGCCCCAAAATCCCTCGACCGCCAGCATTTCTCGCACGCTTTGGAGCAGGTCACGCACCTCTCGACCGAGGACGGGGCAGCGACCCTGGCCGCCTTCACCGCCCGCGCGATCGCCGCAACGCCATTGCCGGGATTGCCGAAGCGGGTGCTGGTCTGCGGGGGCGGCCGCCACAACCCGGCGATCATGCGCGCGCTCGCTCCGGCGCTACCCGCCCCGGTCGCCCCCGTCGAAGCCGTCGGCTGGAACGGCGACGCGCTGGAAGCCCAGTGCTTCGGCTTCCTGGCCGCCAGGGTCGCCCGCGGCCTGCCGCTCAGCTTCCCGGGTACGACCGGCGTCCCGCAGCCGATGCGCGGCGGACGGATCGTCACGGCATGAGGGGCTGAGCGGTAACCCTAGTGCCGCTTCGGGCCAGCGGACGACAGGAAGAAGCGCAGCATCTCGTGTGATGCATCGGGGCCGGCTGGTTCGGTGTAGCTGCCTTCGCGGCTGCCGCCCGACCAGGCGTGGCCGGCGCCATGCACGACCCATTGCTCCAGCCGCACGCGCCCGTCGGAATCGCGCTGCACCGACCGCGTGTAGGCCATGCCACCGGCGGCTTTGCCCTGCTCGACCTCCGCCGCGCCGCTCGCCCCGGTTTGCGCGGCCACCTCGCCCGCGTTGCGGATGTTGACCGTGCGGTCGCTATCACCATGGAAGATGATGGTCGGAACGGCATGCTGGCCGCGTCCCGCTTTCCCCTGGTGCATGGCGGAGAACGCCGAAACCATGTCGGACGCCGCACCGCAGGCCAGGCCCGAATGGACGCCAATGGCCGCGAACAGGTCGGGGTAGGCGCTTGCCAGGATGGCGGCCTGGGCACCACCGGCGGACAGCCCTGCCGCAAAAACGCGGGCGGGATCGATGTCGTACGAGGCCATGACCTGGCGGGTCATTCCCGCAATGACCGACGGTTCGCCCGAATCCCGCTGCTGGTCGCCCGGGTTGAACCAGTTCCAGCAGCGTTGCGCATTGGCGCTGGCCACCTGCACCGGATAGAGCACCAGAACGCCCTCGGCCTCCGCAACCTCATTCATCCGGGTGCCGGCAGCGAAATCCTCGGCCGTCTGTGTGCAGCCGTGCAGCATCACCACCAGCGGCGCCTTTGCCCGGCGATGGCTCGGCACATACAGCCGGTAAGGCCGCGTCCCCGCCGGGCCGGTGAAGGTGCCGGACAGGAACTCGGCGCCGGCTGGCATCGGCTTGCCGTGCTTTGCCTGCGTTTTCTGTTGCGGCGCGGTCCGGCCCGGGTTCAACGGCTTGGCGATGCCGGGTGCGAACCCGGACAAACCTGGAAGCGACCCCAGCCGGGCCAGCAACCCGCCATCCGTTGCCTCCGAGATACCGGCCCCACTCGGCAACGCCTGGCGCAACACCGACTGAATAGCTTCGGTGGATTTCGCCAACCCGTTTTCCCGCACCGCGCGCATCAGGCGCCCCGGCAGCCCGCCGGTCACGCTGCAGCCCCGTCAACGCTGGCGAGAAGAATGATGATGGCTCGAACCATGGGTGGCGCCTTCCTGATACCGACACTGAACCCAGAGCCGAGATACGTGCCGGCATCATGTTTGCTGCGCCGCAGCATTTTTCAAGCCGCAGCGCATACAGGGCTCACTGCCCTTCCGTCAGGCAGCGAGCCAGACCGGATCCTTCAGGCGCGCCACGAACGCTGAGTGTGCCGCAAGCTGCTCATCGGTCGGCACGATCGGCCGGGCGGTACGGTGTTCCGCCCGCGCGTAGGTGTAGAACTGCTCCGACTGCGCGGCACTGCCCAGCACCAGCCCACGCTGCCGGCCGCCGGTCAGCTCGACATAGACGTCGGCGAGCAGCCGGCAATCGAGCAGGGCGTTGTGCGTCGTCCGTTCCGAAAGGTCGATCGCGAAGCGGTTGCACAGCGCATTGAGGCTGTTCGGCATGCCGGGAAAGCGCGCCTTGGCCAGCGCCAGCGTGTCGATCATCCGCCCCTCATGGAGCGGCGGCAGCGACAGCCGGCGAAGTTCGGCGTTGACGAAGCCGAAATCGAATGCCGCGTTATGCGCCACCAGCGGCGCATCCCCGAAGAAGGCGAGCAGTTCGTCCACGATTTCGGCAAAGCGCGGCTTGCCCATCAGATGGCTGCGCGAATAGCCGTGCACCCGCGTCGCCTCCTCCGGCACATCGCGTTCCGGATCGATCAAGCAATGGAAAAACCGGGCGGTCGGCAAGTCCCGCACCAGTTCGATCGCCGCGATCTCCAGAATGCGGTCGCCGGTGGCGGGGTCGAGTCCGGTGGTTTCGGTGTCGAACAGGACGGATCGGCTCATGACTGCGACTCGGTGCGTTGCGCGTGCAGCCATCTTCGCATGGCGCGGACTGCGTGGAAGCGCGACAGGCCGGTGCGGATCACCACATCCGACCGCCGCACGCGTTCGCGGTCCGGTGTCTGCAAGGCGATCACCCGGTCGATATCGGCGTCGCTCATCCGCCCGCGCCGCCGAACCCGCGCAAGCTGGACCGGCAGCGGCGACGACACCGTCATCACCTGGTCCACGCGGCTGTCGGCGCCGGTCTCGAACAGCAGCGGTATGTCGAGTACAGCCAGCGTTGCGCCGGATGCCCGCGCGCGCGCCAGGAAGCGGCGCTGCTCGGCCCGCACCATCGGATGCAGGATGTTCTCCAGCACACGCAGCCGGGCGCGGTCCGACAGCACCGCCGCGCGCAGGGCGGCGCGGTCCAGCACGCCATCGCGGACGGTGCCGGGAAAGGCCGCATCGATGGCCGGCAGCGCGCGGCCGCCGGGCGCCTGCAGCCGATGCACGGCGGCGTCCGAGTCGAACACCGGGATGTGCGCCAGGCGCAGCACGCGCGAGGCCGTCGATTTGCCCATGCCGATGCCGCCGGTGAGCCCAACGATTTTCAAAGTCGCATCTTCAAGCGGGCATCCTCACCGCGGCGGAATGTCGGCGGCGATCATATCCCAGGTCTCGCGGTCGACCTCCGGCGTGACGCCGAACCACGCGGCAAAGCCCGGCACCGCCTGGTGCAGCAGCATGCCGAGGCCCGGCACGGTGCGCAGCCCCTGTGCCCGAGCGCGGGCGAGCAGCGCCGTCTCCATGGGAACGTAAACGATATCCGCGACCACGAGGTCGGGCGACGCGCCGGACAGGGTAATATCGAGCGGCGGCTGGCCGTGCATGCCGAGCGAGGTGGTGTTCACCAGCAACGCTCTCCCGGCGGCAGCATTCGCCCGCGCCTCCCAGCCGACCAGTTCGAGTTCCGGCATCACCGCCCGCAGCGCCTGCGCCCTCTCGTGCGAGCGGTTGCAGATCGCAACGGCCGCTCCGGCGTCGAGCAGGGCGGCGGCGATCGCACGGGCCGCGCCCCCCGCTCCGAGCAGCAACGCCGGTCCGCGCGGCGACACCCCGTGTGCGGTGAGGTTGGCGAGGAAACCGGCGCCGTCGGTGTTGCTGCCCGACACGCCACGCGGCCCGAACACCAGCGTGTTGACCGCCCCCGCGCGCCGGGCCGACTCGTCCACATGATCGCACAGGGCGAGCACCGCCTCCTTGTGCGGTATCGTGACGTTCGCGCCGGCAAAGCCCGCTGCCCGCAGGCCCCGCAAAGCCGCGGCGAGGTCAGCTTGCTGCACCGGCAGGGGCACGTAGGCGCCGTCGATCCGGTGCCGCGCGAGCCAGTGATTGTGCAGCATGGGCGACCGGGAATGCACGACGGGGTTGCCGATCACGCCGGCGACCCTCGCGCCGCCGGAGATCACGCCTCCACAGCCTGCAACACGGACAATCCGGCGATGGTGCCGGCCACCTCGCGGGGCTGGGTGTTCACCTGCGGCAGTCCCATCAGCTCGCCATGGGTGCCGCGGGCCAGCGGTCCGGCGACGAACAGGTTCGGCCAGGCCGAGCCGTCGGCCCGCAACACCCGGCTGGCGCTGTCCACCCAGATCCCCAGCGCCGCCGGGTCCGCCTGCAGGTCACCGCGCTCGGCCAGGCCGCGCAGCAGCGGGTGCGATGCGGTCACCGACCGGTGGCCCGGGCCGGTGCAGTTGATCACCCCGTCGAAAGCGTCGGTCCGCGTGGTGCCCGAGCCGCGTGGCCGGACCGTGACCTCGATCACCGGCACGCCATCCTGTCCCACCCGCGGATGCGCGCCCACCAGATGCGCCGCCTCCACCCGCAGCAGACCGTCGTTCCGCGCCTGGCGAACGATCTCGTCGATCTGCGGCGCGCACTGGAAACGATGGACGTCCCAATAAGTGCGCAGATGGCGCAGCGCCCGGCGGCGCGCAGACCAATCGAGCGTGCCCCATGCGGATGCGGCCTGCTGCCGCAACGCATCGATGATGTTTTCCCACGGCCGGCCGCCCTGCCTGGCAATAGCGATGGCGGCCCGCACCCGGTGCAGCAGCGCGGCGGCGCTGTGTTCCGGCGCGG
>CAZZWO010000125.1:0-2928 GCA_964657885.1 uncultured Acetobacteraceae bacterium
ATTACCAGGGGACCAAACTGCCCTGGTGAGTGAGACCGGTATTCTTAAGGCGACTTAACCCCCGCCGACTCGCGGGCGCTGCTAGCACCCGCCGGTGGCTGGCCCGAAAACCACTGTCGAACCCGATGAGGCGCGCGCGATCTCCGCGGAGCGTGCGCCCGAGGATGCGGCCGAGGCCAGCCTGCGGCCGCAGACCCTGCGCGAGTTCGTGGGCCAGCGGGCGAGCCGCGAGAACCTGTCGGTGTTCATCGAGGCCGCCCGCGCGCGCGCCGAGGCGCTGGACCATGTGCTGCTGCACGGGCCGCCCGGCCTCGGCAAGACCACGCTGGCGCAGATCGTCGCGCGTGAGCTGGGCGTGGGGTTTCGGGCCACCTCCGGCCCGGTGATCCAGCGGGCCGGCGACCTGGCCGCGATCCTAACCAACCTGCAGGCGCGCGACGTCCTGTTTATCGACGAGATCCACCGCCTGCAGCCGGCCATCGAGGAAATCCTCTATCCCGCGATGGAGGATTTCCAGCTCGACCTGATCATCGGGGAGGGTCCGGCGGCGCGCTCGGTGCGCATCGACCTGCAGCCGTTCACCCTGGTCGGCGCCACCACACGCGCGGGGCTGCTGGCGACGCCTCTGCGCGACCGTTTCGGCATTCCGCTGCGGCTGGTGTTCTACACGCCCGACGAGCTGACGCTGATCGTCGCGCGTGGCGCCGAAAAGCTGCATTTCGCGCTGACCGAGGATGGGGCGCGCGAGATCGCCCGGCGGTCGCGCGGCACCCCGCGCATCGCCGGCCGCCTGTTGCGCCGTGTGCGGGATTTCGCGCTGGTGCAGGGCCGGCGCGAGGTCGATCGCGAAACCGCCGATGCCGCTTTGTTACGCCTGGAAGTCGATGCGCTGGGCCTGGACGCGATGGACCGCCGCTACCTGCGCCGCATGGCCGAGCATCATGGCGGCGGTCCGGTCGGCGTCGAAACGCTGGCCGCGGCACTGGCCGAGGCGCGCGACACGCTCGAAGACGTCGTGGAGCCCTACCTCATCCAGGAAGGCCTCATGCTGCGCACCAGCCGCGGCCGCATGCTCGGCGAACCCGGCTGGCGCCATCTCGGGCTGAAAGCGCCGCCCGGTCCGCAGGACCTGCTGCTGTGAGCGGCTCCGCCTTGCCGGCGCGCCCGATGAGCGGCCACCTTTACACCACGCGGGTTTACTACGCCGACACCGATGCGGGTGGCGTCGTCTATCACGGAACCTACCTTGCGATGGCCGAGCGGGCGCGGACCGAAGCGCTGCGGGCAGCCGGGCTGCCGCATGAGGAGATGCGCCGCGATCATGACTGCATCTTCATGGTACGGCGCGTAAATCTGGAGTATCTGCGCCCAGCCCGGCTGGACGACATGCTGACGATCATTACGACCCGTATCGCCGAGACCGGCGCAACCATCAGCCTCCGCCAGGTTTTCGCACTTCCAGATGACGGGGTCGCCGCCTCGGCCGAGCTGCTGCTGGCGTGCGTGCGCGCCTCGACCGGCCGCCCGGCGCGCATTCCGCCGCGCTGGCGCCAGATCCCCCTTTAGGAGACGACCCCATTGGACCCTACGGTCACCGCCACGAACCTTGCCGCGCCGACGGGCGATCTGAGCCTGGTCAGCCTGTTCCTGCAGGCCGACATCGTGGTGAAGCTGGTCATGCTGCTGCTGCTGGCCGCCAGCATCTGGGTGTGGGCCATCGTGTTCGAGAAGGTGACCGCGCTCAGGCGGGTCAACCGCCTCGCCACCGCGTTCGAGGACCGGTTCTGGTCCGGCGGCAGCCTCGAGGACCTCTACGACCAGGAAGGCGTGCGGCCGCTGCACCCGATCGCCGCGGTGTTCGGCGCGGCGATGGGCGAGTGGCGCCGCAGCAGCCGGGTGGCCGGCGCCGACATGGCGCGGGGCAGCGTGCGGGACCGTATCGACCGCGCGATGAACGTGACCGTCACCCGCGAAATGGAACGGCTGGAGCGCTGGATGGTGTTCCTGGCGTCGGTCGGCTCGATCGGACCGTTCATCGGCCTGTTCGGCACCGTCTGGGGCATCATGCACAGCTTCTCGGCCATCGCGGCCATGCACAACACCAACCTGTCCGTGGTGGCGCCGGGCATCGCCGAGGCGCTGTTCGCCACCGCCATCGGCCTGGTCGCCGCCATCCCCGCGGTGCTCGCCTACAACCAGATCTCCACGTCGCTCTCGCGCTTCGCCTCCCGCCTCGAAGGCTTCGGCGTCGAGTTCGGCGCCATCCTCAGCCGCCAAAGCGAGGAGCGCGCTTGATGAAAAATCGCGAGGAGCGCGCCTAATGGATTATCTTGGGGAGCGCGTCTGATGGCGGGCGGTCTGATAGGCGGCGGACGGGGTGGCCGTAACGGGCGCTACCGTTCGATGGCGGACATCAACGTGACGCCGCTGGTGGACGTGATGCTGGTGCTGCTGATCGTGTTCATGGTGACGGCGCCGATGCTGACCTCCGGCGTCAACGTCGACCTGCCGAAAACCAACGCGCAGCCGCTGAACTCCGATGCGACGCCGCTGACGGTGACGATCTCCGCCGATGGCCAGACGCATCTGCAGGACGAGACGATCGCGCTGCCGGACCTGGTGGCGAAGCTGCAGGCCGCATCGCAGAACGACAATGCGCGCCGCATCTTCGTGCGCGGCGACAAGTCGATCCCCTACGGCCAGGTGATGCAGGTGATGGCCACCATCGCGCAGGGCGGCTTCACCAAGGTCGCGCTGCTGGCCGAGCAGACCCAGAAGTAGGTCCCGGTGCGGCGCGGCATGACACGCAGTGCGACGATATCGGCAGGTTTGCACCTGCTGGTCCTGCTCGCGCTGATCGTCGTCATCCCGGCGCCGCTCCCCCCGCCGCCACCGCCCGACGACGCCATGGAAGTCGAGTTCGAAGGC
>CAZZWO010000125.1:2938-8974 GCA_964657885.1 uncultured Acetobacteraceae bacterium
AAGGCACCGCGGCGTCGGCACAGAAATCGGACCGCACCGGCCACGTGGCGGCGCCGACCGAGGCCGACACCCCGGCGACCGAGATGCCGGCGATCGCGCCGCCGACCAAGCAGCCGATCGAAGCGCCACCGCCACCACCCCCTCCGCCCCCGCCGCCGCCCCAGGCTGCCCAAGTGGAGACCAAGGTGCTGGACAGCGCCAAGCTGTTGCCGCCGCCACCCACCGAGCGGGCGGAGGCGCTGAAGCCGCCGCCGCCGATGAAGATCGCGGCGCGCGAGCCGCCGAAGCCGGTGCAGGTGCCAACGCCGCCCAAGCCGCCCTTGAAGGACCCCGTCGAGAAGACCAAGCCGCTGGATACCGTCCGCCACCAGCAGAACCCGACGAAGAACGTGGCGCCCGACACCTCGAGCCTGATGGCGACCTTGCAGGCGCTCCAGGCCGACCAGAAGCAGAAGCAGCCGCCGACGCATGTGTACAACCCCAGCCGGGGAGGGGCGCACGATGCCGGCGGCCAGAAGCACGGCAACCTGACCGGCTCGCTGTCCGAGGGGCAGCGCAAGACGATCGGCGATTCCGTACGGCGTTGTTACTCCGAGGACACCGCGGCGAAAGACTACGCCACCTATTACGCCGATATGCAGGTGATGGTGGATGCCTCGGGCGAGGTGCACGACGTGAAGCTGCTGCCCGCCTTCCAGGCGCGCGCCGGTGCCGACCCCGCCTATCGCGCGTTCGCCGAGCGGGCGATGCATGCCGTGCTCGATCCGCAATGCGCGAAACTGCCTCTGCCGCCCAACCTTCTTGGGCAGCCCGCCGCTCAACTGACCTTCCGCTTTCGACCCTGATGGAGACGCCGCGATGATCCGACTTCCTGGCCATGAGATGCCGGCCCTGCTGCGCCGATCCGTCCTGTCGGGCGCCGCCGGCCTGGGTGCCGCGGGATTGCTGGGCGCCGCAGGGCCTGCCTTCGCGCAGGCGCCGTTGCCACCGCCGGGGGCACCTGGCGGCCAGCCGATCATCGACGTGCCAGGGGCGCAGCGTAACCCGATCCCGATCGCCATCACCGGCCTGTCCGGCGGATACGGCGGCATCGACATCGGCGGGGTGTTCGGCGCCGACCTCGGGCGTTGCGGCCTGTTCCGGCCGATGGCGCAGGCCGGTTTCGCCGCCGCTGACCCCGCGGCCGCGCCGAATTTCCAGAACTGGAAGGCGCTCGGCACCCACGCGCTGGTCACCGGCCAGGTGTCCGGCACCGACCCGCTGCGCGTCGAGTTCCGCCTGTGGGACGTGCTGCAGGGCCAGCAGATCCAGGGCACCGCCTACACCACGTCGGCCGCCAACTGGCGCCGGATCGCCCATATCATCGCCGATGTCGTGTACGAGCGGCTGGTGGGTGAGAAAGGCTATTTCGACACCCGTATCGTCTATGTCGCGGCCACCGGCTCGCGCGGCCGGCAGACCAAGCGGCTGGCGATCATGGACCAGGACAGCGCCAACAACCGCATCCTGACCGACGGTTCGTGGCTGGTGCTGACGCCGCGGTTCAACCCGGTGCGCGACCAGATCGCCTTCATGAGCTACGCCAACAACCGGCCGCGCGTTTACCTGTTCGACCTCGGCAGCGGGCGGCAGACGACGTTCGGCGAGTTCGAAGGCATGAGCTTCGCACCGCGTTTCTCGCCCGATGGGGGGTCGTGCATCCTGTCGGTCACCCGCGGCGGCGGGTCGGACATCTTCGTGGTCGATGCGGGCAGCCACGCGGCGCACCGGCTGACCAGCTCCGGCTCGATCGACACCAGCCCGTGCTACAGCCCGGACGGCAGCCAGATCGTGTTCAACTCGGATAGGGGCGGCGACCAGCAGCTTTACGTCATGGGGTCGGGCGGCGGCGGCGCGCGGCGTATCAGCTACGGACATGGGCGCTATGCCACGCCGGTCTGGTCACCCCGCGGCGACCTGATCGCGTTCACCCGGCTGTCGGGCGGCACCTTCGCGATCGGCGTCATGGCGCCGGACGGCAGCGGCGAGCGCATCCTGTCGGAGAGTTTCTCGGTGGAAGGCCCGACCTTCGCCCCGAATGGACGCATGCTGATGTTCTGCCGCGAAACCCAGGCGCGCGACTCCAGCGGCAGCGGCTATTCCTCGCGGCTCGTCTCGATCGACATCACCGGCTTCAACGAACGGCAAGTGCCGACCGCAACGGATGCGTCGGATCCGGCCTGGTCACCCCTCAACGCCTGAGAGACCATTCGATAATGCTGCGAAGCCGGCCGTCCAACGCGGCTTCCGGTGCTCACGGCCTGACGGAAGCTGCGCGCCGGTTCTCGAAAGCCACGCCGGACGAGTGAGGCCTGGCGCATTCTCGAACGGGTCTCTGGAGCTGCCCTGTCAAAAGGGGATCATCGTTAAAACTTTGCGTTTTACCTTCGGGGCGCAATGCGAATTGTAGCTTTGCAAGCTAAACGCATGAATTGCGGCTCATTTATGCTTGCACGCCTTGACCGTGACGGGAGCGTAAGCGTATTTCCGCCGCACCGCGGCAACGATTCGGCGAATGTGTCGTTACCGGCGTGGTCGAACCGTAATGCACCCGACAGATTCCACCGCACCCGACAGACAGGAACGGACCTTCATGAACATCAAGTTTCTAGGCGCGATCTCCGCGATCGCCCTCCTTGCCGCATGCTCCAGCAACCCGCCCGCGACCAACTCCGCCAGCACCGGCACCGGCATGTCCAGCGGCAACCAGGGCAGCGGCGTCGTGGGCGGCACGCAGGAAGACCTGGTGGCCAATGTCGGCGACCGGGTGTTCTACGAGCTGAACTCGTCCACCCTGACCGATGCCGGCCAGGCAACCCTGTCCAAGCAGGCCGACTGGCTCGCCAAGTATCCGAATGTCAGCGTGCAGGTCGCCGGCAATTGCGACGATCGCGGGACCGAAGAGTTCAACCTGGCCCTCGGCCAGCGCCGCGCGAACGCCGCGAAGGACTTCCTGACCGCCAAGGGCGTGTCGTCCAGCCGCATCACGACGATCAGCTACGGCAAGGACCGTCCGACGGCGCTCGGTGACGACGAGCAGGCTTGGTCGCAGAACCGTAACGCGATCACCTCGGTGAAGGGCAGCGGCGCTACCTCGTAAAGGCTGACGATGCGTGGAGCCTGTGCATTGAACCTCGGGGCCGCAAAGCCCCGGGGTTCGCGTTTTGCGTGGGGCGCTGTTGCGGCGTTTGGAGATTGCATGAAGCCGCCGCGTTCCTTCTCACACGTGGCCATGGCTGTGCTGCTCGGTGCGGCGGTGTTGCCGCTGTCCGGCGCCGTGCCGGCCCGCGCCCAGGTCGAGACCCGCGAAGGCATCGAGCTGCAGAACCAGATCGCGGAGCTGCGGCAGGAACTGCAGATGATGCAGCAAGCGCAGCAGGGCGCCGGCAACGGTGGTCAACAATACCAGCCGCCGCAGCAATATCAGCAGCAGCAGCCTGGCTCGGGCGGCGATACTGCCGCCGAACTGGTGGTACGGGTCTCGGCGCTCGAGGAGCAGAACCGCCAGTTGCAGGGCCGGGTGGACGACCTTACCAACCAGCTCTCGCACCCGCACGACGAACTCGCCAAGCAGATCAGCGACCTCGCGTTCAAGCTGGGGCAGGGCGGCACGGCGGCGACGCCGCCCGACGAGGCGCAGCCGGCGACCGAGCCGGCCATCCCGCCGGCGCAATCCTTCGCCCGGCCCCCGGTCGCGCCACCGACCGCCGCCGTACGCCGCACGCCGGAGCTCGCGCTCCGCGAAGCCAATGCAGCGCTCGCCCGTCATGATTTCGCAGCCGCAGCCGCGGCCGCCCGCGAGGCGGCGGCAGGCGGGCACGGCAGCACGGCGACATCCGCCCAGTTGCTGCTGGCGCGCGCCGAAGGTGGCCAGCGCCAGTTCAAGGAAGCCGCGGCGGATTTCTACCAGGCCTACAATCACGCACCGAAGTCGCCGACCGCGCCGGTGGCTCTGCTTGGCGTGGCGAACGCGCTGATTGCGATGAACGATGCGCACGATGCCTGCCAGGCGCTGGCCAAGCTGCAGGCGGAGTTTCCCGGCGCGGCCAGTGTAAAGGCCGGTGTCGCTAGCGCCCGGAAAAGGGCCTCCTGCGGCCGCTGACCGCCGGCGACTTCGCACGCCTGATGGCCGATCTCGGCCCTTGGGGGCCGGATCGCCGGGTCGCCGTGGCCGTGAGCGGCGGGGCCGACAGCATGTGCCTGGCGTGGCTAGCCTCCACATGGGGCAAGCCGGCCGCCTACATAGCCGATCACGGGCTGCGCGCGGAGGCGGGTGAAGAAGCCGAGACGACCGCCCGGCGCCTGCGCGGCTTCGGGGTGCCATCGCGCATCCTGAAGCTCCGCTTGCCGCCCGGAACCGCGTTGGCGTCGCGCGCGCGGCAGGCACGCTACCTGGCGCTGACCCAGGCGGCAGCGGCTGACGGGCTGTGCGACCTGCTGCTCGGCCATCACGCGCGCGACCAGGCCGAGACGGTGCTGATCCGCCGGGCAGCCGGAAGCGGGCCGGCCGGGTTGTCCGGCATGGCGCGGCTTGTCGAAACCCAGGAGATCAGGCTGGTGAGGCCGCTGCTGGGCGTGGTGGCCGGACGGCTGCGCGCGACCCTTCGTCACCAGGGCATCGGCTGGGCCGAGGACCCGAGCAACACGGACCCGTCGGCGACCCGGTCCCGGATCCGGTCGGCGCTTGACGCTCGGGACGGGCAACTGCCAGAGGTGCTGGCCGCGGCGGAGGCGAACGGCATCGCCCGCGCGGCGCAGGATGGACGCATCGCCGCGGTGCTCGCGCGCCGGGTGAGCGTGTTCCCGCAAGGCTACGCGTTGCTGACGCCCGGCCCGATCGAGCCGTCCTGTCTCGCTGCGCTGATCCGGTCGTTGTCCGGGTCGATCTATCCCGCTGCGACACAGGCGCTGGTCCGGCTGGCGGCCGATCCCGCCCTGGGCACGCTGGGCGGCCTGCGGTTCATGCCGGCAGGACGGCTGGGGGATTGCACGCTCGTGTTGCGGGAAGCGGCGGCGATGCAGCCGGACATCGCCGCGTCGGACGGCACTGTCTGGGACGGACGCTTTCGTCTGGACTCGCCCGACGCGTTGCCGCCGGGCACGACCATGGGAGCCCTCGGGGCAGATGCCCGCCGGTTCACCCGGCGCGGGAGCCTGCCAGCCTGCGTCCTGCGCACCTTGCCTGCCCTGCGCACGCCGGACGGCTTGATTACGGTGCCGCACCTCCACGAACCCGGCGGGAAGCTGTCCGGGGAACAGGAGTTTGACTGCGGAGACGTTATTGGATGGACAAATCGGCGTGCAAGGCTGACTCTCTGCCCGTCCAGCCCTGTAGCCGGGGCGTCGTTCTGCGTCTCGGTCCTGCATGATGCGAAGGCTGGTGGTGCGAGGGCGTGGGGGGTGCGTAATCGGCGCCGGGCCCCCATGTCTGGTTCAAGGCCGTAGGGTTGCGCTCCGCGTTTACGGAGCTTGAACCCCGTCAGGTCCAGATTAAGGCGCCTTCGGTTGCGTGGGCGGGCCGGGATGAGGTGGCGAGCCGGGTGGTTCGCTGGTGGTTTGGTGGTTGCGGACCTTTGTGTGGCGCAGGATTGCGCGAACGAGGCTTCGCTTGGGACTGGGATCGAATGAGCAATTTCGGCCGTAACCTGGCTTTGTGGGTCATCATCGCGCTGCTGCTGGTGGTGCTGTTCAACCTGTTCCAGCCGGGAACCGGGCAGCATGGCGCCAGCCCGATGGCGTATTCGGACTTCATCGGCGAGGTGAATAGCGGGCATGTCCGCGACGTGGTGATCCAGGGCCACACGGTCTCGGGGTCGCTGTCCGACAATCACGCGTTCCAGACCTATGCTCCGGAAGACCCCAACCTGTTCCAGCGCCTGACCGACAAGGGCGTCCGGGTGATCGCCAAGGCCGACGATGACGGCATGAACCCGATGCTCCGTACGCTGCTGAGCTGGTTCCCGATGCTGCTGCTGATCGGCGTGTGGGTGTTCTTCA
>CAZZWO010000126.1:0-8809 GCA_964657885.1 uncultured Acetobacteraceae bacterium
GAGCGGCTCGTTTACACCGAGTTGGCCGGCGGTTCGATCCCGTCACCGCCCACCACGGCGCTTCAACACACGGTAGGCAGGCAGCGCACGGGCCGGCATCCGACCCACCAGTGCCGCCGCTTGACGGGCGCCAAGCCCGCCCGTAGAAGCGGCGCCTGCCTGTAAAGCGGGTGTAGCTCAGTTGGTTAGAGCGCCGGCCTGTCACGCCGGAGGTCGCGGGTTCGAGCCCCGTCACTCGCGCCAGGGTTCGCGCTCGCCCTAGCTTTTCGCTTGCGCCACAACTGACCGGCTTGCGCAGCCTCAGCCCCTTGGCGTCGATCCGATGCGGGTCTATGGTCCGCGCGATGTTGCAGTGCGGTGGCCATTCGGGACACCGCTTTTCGCTGTTGGGAATGCCATGCAGCCGATCCTGGCGAACTACTTTCCGATCCTTGTCTTCCTCGGCATCGCCAGCGGGATTGCGTTGGCCATGGTCGGCGGCTCCATCCTTGCCGCCCGCCAGAAGCCGTATGCCGAAAAACTGTCCGCCTATGAATGTGGATTCGAGCCGTTCGACGATGCGCGGCGCCGCTTCGATGTGCGCTTCTACCTGGTCGCAATCCTCTTCATCATTTTCGACCTCGAGGTCGCCTTCCTGTTTCCATGGGCAGTCAGCCTTTCACATATCGGCCTGCTCGGCTTCTGGTCGATGATCGCCTTCCTTGCTGTTCTCACCGTGGGGTTTATCTACGAGTGGTGCAAAGGCGCGCTTGAGTGGGAGTAAGGTCATGAGTGTCACCGCCACCGATATGGCAACCGGGCAGGAGATCGCCTGGAACCGTGACGCGCTACCGCCCGGCGAGGCGCAGGACGCCGTCATCCGCGGCATCACCGGCGAGATCACCGACAAGGGCTTCGTGGTCGCGCAACTCGACAAACTGATCAACTGGGGCCGTACCGGCAGCCTGTGGCCGATGACATTCGGACTGGCGTGTTGCGCTGTCGAAATGATCCACGCCTACATGCCGCGTTACGATCTTGACCGGTTCGGCATTTTTCCGCGTGGTTCGCCACGGCAGAGCGATGTGATGATCGTCGCGGGCACACTGACCAACAAGATGGCGCCGGCCCTGCGCCGTGTTTACGACCAGATGCCGGAACCGCGCTGGGTGATCAGCATGGGGAGCTGTGCCAACGGCGGCGGCTACTACCATTATTCCTATTCCGTGGTGCGCGGCTGCGACCGCATCGTGCCGGTGGACGTGTACGTGCCGGGCTGTCCACCCACGGCCGAAGCGCTGGTTTACGGCATCATGCAGCTGCAGAAGAAGATCCGCCGCACCGGGACCATCCTGCGTGGCTGAGTTGCCCGCGGCGCAAACCCGGACGCCCACGCCGGCTCAAGCGTCGGCACCCGGCCAGGCATTCGCATTCGCGCTTAGCACGAGCGTCGCCGGTATTTCGCGGGCGGGCTTGGAAGGTGGCGAACTGGTGGCGCATGTGTCGCGCGACGAGTTGCTGCACGTGATGACGACACTGCGCGACGATGAGCGCTTCCGTTGTGAGCAACTGGTGGATTTGTGCGGCGTCGATTGGCCGCAGCGCAGTGAACGCTTCGACGTCGTCTACAATCTTCTCAGCGTGTCGCTGAACCACCGGGTGCGCGTGATCGTCACCACGGACGAGACGACACCGGTGCCGTCGGTTTCCAACATCTGGCCGTGCGCGACCTGGTGGGAACGCGAGTGCTGGGACCTCTACGGTGTGTTGTTCGCCGGCCTTGCAGACCACAGGCGGATCCTCACGGATTATGGCTTTGAGGGACATCCGCTTCGCAAGGACTTCCCGCTGACCGGTTATGTCGAAGTGCGCTACGACGAAGACCGCAAGCAGGTGGTTTATGAGCCGGTGAAGCTGACGCAGGATTTTAGGGACTTCCGCTTCTTGTCGCCGTGGGAAGGGATGACGACCTTGCCTGGTGACGAAAAGGCCCATGTGACCAGGCTGGCACTGGCGCAGGGCACAAGCGGCGGTGAGGTGACCAAGCCATGAGCGATCTGATCGACAAGGAAGCTTTGCACAGCACGGATGTGCCCGCCGACCAGGCTGTCGCAAGCGCCTACAAGACGGTGCAGATCGACAGCCACGCGATCAATTTCGGCCCGCAGCATCCGGCCGCTCATGGCGTGCTTCGGCTGGTGCTCGAGATGGACGGCGAAGTCGTCGAAAGGGCCGACCCGCATGTGGGGCTGCTGCATCGCGGCACCGAAAAGCTGATCGAGAGCCGTACGTATCTGCAGAATGTGCCCTATTTCGACAGGCTCGATTACGTGTCGCCGATGTGCATGGAGCATGCCTTCGTGCTGGCGACGGAAAAGCTGCTGTCCATCACGCCGCCTGAACGGGCGTTGTGGATACGCACGATGTACGACGAGATAACCCGTATCCTGAACCACCTGCTGAACCTTACGTCTTTTGCGATGGACGTGGGCGCGCTGACTCCGCCTTTGTGGGGCTACGAGGAACGCGAAAAGCTGATGGAGTTCTACGAGGCGGCTTCGGGTGCGCGGCTGCACGCGAACTACTATCGGCCGGGCGGTGTCAGTCGCGACTTGCCGGCCGGACTGACCGACCGCATCTGGGCGTGGACGGATGAGTTTCCGAAGTTCATCGATGACCTCTGGAATTTGCTGACCGACAACCGGATCTGGAAACAGCGCACGGTCGATATCGGCGTCATGTCGGCCGAGCAGGCGCTCTCATGGGGGTTCACCGGACCCAACCTTCGTGCCAGCGGCGTGCCTTGGGATCTGCGCAAGTCTCAGCCATATGCGATGTACAGCCAGGTGCAGTTCGATGTGCCCATCGCGCGGAACGGCGACTGTTATGATCGCTACCTCGTCCGCATGATCGAAATGCGGGAAAGCGTGAAGATCATCCGGCAATGCATCGAGAACCTGAAGCCCGGCCCGGTGAAGATCCAGGACCGCAAGTTCACGCCGCCGAAGCGTGAGGAAATGAAGCGGTCGATGGAGGCGCTGATCCATCACTTCAAGCTGTACACGGAGGGCTTTCACGTCCCGGCCGGCAGCACCTACACTGCCATCGAAAGTCCGAAGGGTGAGTTCGGGGTCTATCTCGTCGCGGATGGCACCAACAAACCTTACCGCTGCAAGATCCGGCCGACGGGCTTTTCGCATCTGCAAGCGATCGAAGTCATGAGCAAGGGGCACATGCTTGCGGATACGGTCGCGATCATTGGTTCGATCGACCTGGTGTTCGGAGAGGTTGACCGCTGATGTCCGGTGCGTTTTCCGCTGAGAACATCGGCGACGGCTCAACTGCCGCGCATAACCGCGTCGAGCCGCAGCACTTCGCCTTCGACGCTGAGAGCGAGGCGCAGATCGCCAAGATACTCGTGAAATATCCGACCGGCCGGCAGGCGAGTGGGGTGCTGCCCTTGCTGTACCTTGTGCAGGACCAGATGCGTCGCGAAACCGGAAGCGCATGGGTGCCGCGTGTCGCGATGGATGCCGTTGCACAGCGCCTCGAAATGCCGCCGATCCGCGTCTACGAGGTTGCAACATTCTATTTGATGTTCAACACGACCCCGGTCGGCAAGTATCATTTGCAGGTCTGCACGACCACACCTTGCTGGTTGCGAGGTTCCGACGAGGTTGTTGCAGCGTGCCGCCGGGTGACCGGCATCAAAGGGTGGCATGAGACGAGCGCCGACGGGCTGTTCACCATGTCCGAGGTCGAATGCCTCGGTGCGTGCGTCAACGCGCCGATCCTGCAGATCGACAACGACTTTTATGAAGATCTCGACGGCAAGCTGACCGAGGAACTGCTCGAGACGCTCAAGCGGGGGGAGCCGGCGCCGAAGCCTGGTTCGATGATCGGGCGGATGACATCGGCGCCCGAAGGCGGCCCCAACACCCTGACACTGGTTTCGGAGTAGTCCTGTGCTGCACGACCGGGATCGAATTTTCACCAACCTCTATGGCCAGCATGACTGGCGCCTGGCAGGTGCTCGCGCGCGCGGCGACTGGGACGGCACGGCCGCCATCCTGCTGCGCGGCCGCGAAGCGATCGTTGACGAGATGAAAGCGTCCGGACTGCGCGGGCGGGGCGGGGCGGGCTTCCCCACTGGCATGAAGTGGTCGTTCATGCCGAAGGTGTCAGACGGCCGGCCGGCATACCTCGTGGTGAACGCCGACGAGAGTGAGCCCGGCACGTGCAAGGATCGCGACATCATGCGTCACGATCCGCACAAGCTGGTCGAAGGCTGCCTTATCGCCAGTTTCGCAATGGGCGCACATGCTGCGTACATCTACATCCGCGGCGAGTACTATAACGAACATCTGAACCTTCAGGCGGCGATCGACGAAGCATACGAGGCCGGGCTGATCGGCGTGAATGCATGCGGCAGCGGCTGGGATTTCGATCTGTTCCTGCACCGCGGCGCGGGCGCTTACATCTGCGGCGAGGAAACCGCATTGCTGGAGTCGCTCGAAGGCAAGAAGGGCATGCCGCGCCTGAAGCCGCCATTCCCAGCGGCCGTCGGGCTTTATGGCTGTCCGACGACGGTGAACAATGTCGAGACGATTGCGGTGGCCCCGGAAATATTGCGCCGTGGTGCCGCCTGGTTCTCCGCGCTTGGACGGCCGAAGAATGCCGGCACCAAGATTTTCTGTATCTCCGGACACGTGAACAAGCCTTGTAATGTCGAAGAGGAACTCGGCATTCCCTTGCGGGAACTCATCGACAAATATGCCGGCGGCGTACGCGGCGGGTGGGATAATCTGCTGGCCGTAATCCCGGGTGGATCGTCGGTTCCGCTGATGCCCAAGGCAACGTGCGACACCATCCTGATGGATTTCGACAGTCTTCGCGACGTGAAGTCCGGCCTGGGTACCGCCGCAGTGATCGTCATGGATCAATCGACCGATGTGATCCGTGCGATAGCGCGCCTGGCAAAGTTCTATAAGCATGAAAGTTGCGGTCAGTGCACGCCATGCCGCGAAGGTACCGGCTGGATGATGCGCGTGATGAACCGCCTGGTCGAAGGGCGCGCAGAATCGGCCGAGATCGACATGCTGGAGCAAGTGACGCGGCAGGTTGAGGGCCATACCATCTGTGCGCTGGGCGATGCCGCTGCATGGCCCATCCAGGGGCTCATCCGGCATTTCAGGCCGGTCATCGAGGAGCGTATCGCCGCCTATCGTGCGGGACCGCGCGTGGTGACGCCTGCGAATTTGCCGTTGGCGGCCGAGTAAGACACCGCCTCGGGTCGTGCCTGATCCGGGCCGGTCCGGGCAAGCGAGGATCGACACAGGCTTAGTCCGCGAGCCGGATTGCTGTTGAAGAGTGGCCGTTTTTAAGGCGTGATGATGGTAAAGCTGACAGTCGACAACACCGAAGTCGAGATCGAGGCGGGCAGCTCCGTCCTGCAGGCGTGCGAGCTGGCGGGCCGGGAAATCCCGCGCTTCTGCTATCACGAACGCCTGTCGGTAGCCGGCAATTGCCGCATGTGCCTGGTCGAAATCGAAAAAGCGCCGAAGCCGATAGCGAGCTGCGCCTATCCTGTCGCCGAAGGCATGGTGGTGCGGACCGACACGCCCATGGTGCGCCAGGCGCGGCGCGGCGTCATGGAATTCCTGCTGATCAATCATCCGCTCGACTGTCCCATCTGCGACCAGGGTGGCGAATGCGACTTGCAGGACCAGTCCTACGCTTACGGCATGGATCACTCGCGCTATGCGGAGAACAAGCGTGCGGTAAAGGACAAGAACCTCGGTCCGCTCGTCAAGACGGTGATGACGCGTTGCATCCAGTGCACGCGCTGCATCCGGTTTGCGACCGAGATTGCCGGCGTTCCGGAACTCGGCGCGACAGCTCGCGGCGAGAACATGGAAGTCGGCACCTATGTCGAGCATGCGCTGACCAGCGAGTTGTCGGGCAACCTGATCGATATTTGTCCGGTCGGCGCGCTGACCAGCAAGCCCTACGCGTTCGTCGCGCGCCCCTGGGAGCTGAATAAGACCGACAGCGTGGACGTGATGGACGCCGTCGGGACGCCGATCCGGGTCGACACGCGCGGGCCAGAGGTGTTGCGGATCCTGCCGCGCGTCAACGACGAGATCAACGACGAGTGGATTGCCGACAAGTCGCGGTTCTCGTTCGACGGGTTGAAACGCCGGCGTCTCGACAAACCCTGGATCCGCGAAAGCGGCAAGCTGCGGCCTGCATCCTGGCAAGAAGCCTTTTCGGCCATATCGGGGAGATTACGAGACCTTCCCGGCAACAGGATCGGCGCGGTCGCCGGCGACTTGTGTGATGCCGAGAGCATGCTGGCGCTCAAGGACCTGATGACGTCGCTGGGTTCGCAGAACCTGGACTGCCGGCAGGACGGTGCGCAGCTCGATGCGAGCCGCCGCGAGTTCTACCTGTTCAACAGCACCATCGCCGGCATCGACGCTGCGGATGCACTTCTGATCGTCGGCAGCAATCCCCGGCGTGAAGCGCCCATCCTGAACGCACGGATACGCAAGCGCTGGCTCGCACGGTCCGGCCATTTGCCAGTGGCCGTGATCGGGCCTGCATCGGACCTCACCTACAAGACGCTTCACCTCGGCGATGATCCGGCTTTGCTCGACGCGTTGCATGACGGAACGCACGATTTCGCTCAGATCTTGCGCAGCGCCGAACGCCCGCTGGTCATTGTCGGACAGGGTGCGTTGGCGCGCCCGGACGGTGCGGCGGTGCTTGCAAGCAGCTGGCGTCTTGCTTCGGCGGTTGGCGCTCTCAAAGCAGATTGGCATGGCTTCAACGTGCTGCACGCAGCCGCTTCCCGCGTGGCCGCACTCGATCTCGGTTTCCTGCCCGGTGCCGGCGGGCTGGACTTCGCATCGATGATGGGCGGCGGTGTCGATCTGTTGTGGCTGCTGGGCGCCGACGAGTTCGACATGGCGCGCATCGGTCGTGAAACGTTCGTGGTGTATCAAGGGCACCATGGGGATCGGGGCGCCGCTCGGGCCGATGTCATCCTGCCCGGCTCGGCGTACACCGAGAAAGACGGGACATACGTGAACACCGAAGGGCGCGTGCAGCGTGGCTACCGCGCGTTGTTCGCGCCCGGCGATGCGCGGGAGGATTGGCGCATCCTGCGTGCCTTCAGTGCCGTCGCGGGTCACGTATTGCCTTACGACGACATCGGCGCGCTACGGTCACGTTTGGAACACATCAACCCGGTCTTCGCCAGGCTGGGGCTGGCACGTTTCGGCGCAACGTCGCAGGCCGGTCCCGGCGAGGCTGGACAGGCGATGTCGTCCGAACCGTTCGCGCCGTATGTCCGCGACTACTACCTCACCGACCCGATCAGCCGCGCCAGCTTGACGATGGCCGAATGCTCGCGCATCGCCCCCTCGTCACTCGCCGCTTCGCCGCTGCCCGTGGCTGCGGAGTAGCCCGATGCATCATTTTTTCTTCGACACCACGATCGGCATCCTGCTGCTGACCATCGGTGAGACGCTGGCCATCCTGGTGCCGGTGTTGATGAGCATGGCTTACGCCACCTACTTCGAGCGCAAGGCGCTGGCTGCGTTCCAGTTGCGCCGTGGTCCGAACCGGGTCGGGCCGTTCGGATTGTGGCAGCCGTTCGCCGATGCGGTGAAGGTGTTCACCAAGGAGACGATCATACCGGCGGGCGCGAGCCGCTTGCTGTTCCTGTTCGCGCCGATGTTGACGTTCGTACTGGCTTGTCTCGCATGGGCGGTCATCCCGGTGAATGACGGCTGGGCAGTCGCCAACATCAACGTTGGCATCCTGTACCTGTTCGCGATCAGCTCGCTCGGCGTGTATGGCGTCATCATCGCAGGCTGGGCGAGCAACTCGAAATACGCCTTCCTCGGGGCCATGCGGTCTGCGGCACAGATGGTCAGCTACGAGGTGTCCATCGGGTTCGTTCTGGTCACCGTCATGCTCTGCGTCGGCAGCCTGAATTTGAACGACATCGTTCGCGCGCAAAGCCATCACTGGTTTGCATTCACGCCACTATTCCCGATGTTCGTGATCTTCCTGATCTCGATGCTCGCCGAAACCAACCGCGCTCCGTTCGACCTTCCGGAAGGCGAAAGCGAGTTGGTCGCCGGCTTCTTCGTCGAGTACAGCGCGATGGCGTTCGCGCTGTTCTACCTTGGCGAATACACCAACATGATCATGATGTCGGCCTTGGCCAGCATACTGTTCCTCGGCGGCTGGCAGGCGCCATTCGGGTTGGTGTTCATCCCCGGCGTGATCTGGCTGTTCGCCAAGATCTGCTGCATCATGTTCTTCTTCTTCTGGGTGCGCGCCACGTTCCCGCGTTACCGTTACGACCAGCTGATGCGGCTTGGGTGGAAAGTCTTCCTGCCGCTTTCGCTGCTGTGGCTCGTGCTGACGGCCGGCTTTCTCGAATTCACGGGCTTGCTGCCCAATGGTCCCGCGTAAGGTTCGATCATGCAGATAACCGGCAAATCGGCCTGGCGGCTCGTCATGTTCGAGCTCCTGTCAGGCATGGCCATCACGTTGCGCTACTTCTTCAAGCCGCCTGTCACCATCAACTACCCCTACGAAAAAGGACCGCTCAGCCCGCGGTTCAAAGGTGAACACGCTCTCCGCCGCTACCCGAATGGCGAGGAACGCTGCATCGCGTGCAAGCTGTGCGAGGCGATCTGCCCGGCTTACGCCATCACCATCGAGGCGGAGCCGCGCGACGACGGATCGCGCCGCACGACGCGCTACGACATCGACATGACGAAGTGCATCTATTGCGGCCTGTGCGAGGAAG
>CAZZWO010000127.1:0-8799 GCA_964657885.1 uncultured Acetobacteraceae bacterium
GAAGGCCGCGACTACGTAGTACGCGACGGCGACGTGCTGCTGTTCCGCTTCAACGTGTGAGGGTTCACGACACACTCTCGTCGTGAATATAGCTGGACACTTATATCATTTATGATATAGCCTGTTCATGTGGTCCGTGGAGACGCTGAACAAGGCCGTCGATGACGAGATCGCCGCCCTGCCGAGAGACATGCGGGCGAAGCTGGTTCGGATTTCTGAGCTGATCGAGGCCGTTGGTTTTCAAAGTCTACCGAGTGACACGGTAAAGCATCTTGAGGGCAAGCTTTGGGAGATCCGCATCAAGGCCACGAGCGGCATCTCCCGGGCGATTTACGTGACTGCCACAGGACAGCGGGTCGTCATTGTTCGGATCTTCGTCAAGAAGACTCAGAAGACGCCACAGCGCGAGCTTGAACTGGCCCGCGAACGGGCAAAGGAGGTCAGGTGACGAAAATCAAGGATCTGCATTCCGAATGGATGAGGGACGCGGAATACAGGCGGGAATACGATGCGTTGGCCGGCGAGTTCGAGTTGGCTCGCACCTTGATCGACGCCCGCGCGCAGGCCGGTTTAACGCAGGAAGAGTTGGCCGAGCGCATGGCAACATCCCAGAGTGCGGTTGCCCGTATGGAAAGTGGCAAGGTGATGCCATCCGGCCGAACGCTCGAGCGCTTCGCCAAAGCGACCGGCACGCGCCTACGCATCAGTTTCGAGCCGGAGAAACTCGCCCCTAAGGGTGCTCGTCAGTAACCTCGTCTCCGCCCAGCAAATGTAGCGCGAGTTCGCGCCGGTGGGGGCGGGTACGGTGTTCGTAGAGGTAGATGGCTTGCCAGGTGCCGAGCATGAGGCGGCCGCCGATGATCGGGATGCCGAGCTGGGTTTGGGTGAGGGCGGCGCGGATGTGGGCGGGCATGTCGTCGGGTCCTTCCGCATCGTGCACATACAGGCCGCGGCCTTCCGGGGCGATCCGCGCGAAGAAGGTTTCCAGATCGGCCCGCACGTCCGGGTCGGCGTTTTCCTGCACCAGAAGCGACGCGCTGGTGTGCCGGCACCAGATGGTCAGCAGCCCGGACTGCACCGGGTTTTCGTGCAGGAACGCTTCCACCCGCCGCGTGATATCCACCAGGCCGCGGCCACGCGTCGCGACCTCGCACAGGGCGGTAGCCTGCCGCATTCGAAACTCCCTCAATCAGCGGAAACGATTGTCCTGGCCGGAGATGACGCCGGCGCGGCTTTCTCCAACGCGAGGGCCAGGCTGCCGACATAGCGGCGCGGTTGGGTTCGCGGGAACAGGCCGGCGCGCAGCAGCTTGCGCAGCACGCGCATGTTCGCCTCGCAAAACAACACGCGCACGCCCCGCCGCTCGAGGTTGGTGATCGCCTCCTGCAACGCCTGGATGCCGGTGATGTCGATGAACGGCACATGCCCCAGGCGCAGGATCAGGCAACGCGGATCGGCATGGGTGTGCGCCAGCGCGCGTTCCAGCGTATCCACCGCACCGAAGAAGAACGGCCCCTCGATCGAAAACACCAGCACGTCGCGCGGCACCGGCGTGGCGAGCACCGCACTGTCCTGGCTGACGACTTCGACACTGGCGGCCATCCGGCGCAGGAATTGCAGCATCGCCAGGATGACGCCGATGTTCACCGCGATCACCAGATCCGTCAGGATGGTGAGCACGAAGGTGATCAGCAGGATTGCAGCGTCGGCGCGAGGGGCGGTCCGCGCCATGCGGATGAAATGCGGTGCATCGCTCATGTTCCAGGACACCACGAACAGGATCGCCGCCAGCGCACAGAGTGGAATGCGCGCGGCCAAGGGCGCTGCCACCAGCAGCACCATCACCAGCGTCAACGAATGAACGATGCCGGCGAGCGGCCCGGTGCCGCCGTTGCGAAAGTTCGTCGCGGTGCGCGCGATCGCCCCGGTGGCGGCTATTCCGCCCACCAGTGGACTGAGGATGTTGGCAATGCCCTGCCCGATCAGCTCCTGGTTGGAATCGTGCCGTGTGCCCGCCATGCCGTCGGCCACCACCGCTGAAAGCAGCGATTCGATGGCGCCGAGCATGGCGATGGTGAACGCCGAGGGCAGCAGCGAAACGATCCGGTCGAAATCCATCGCCGGCCAGGCCAGATGCGGCAGCCCCTGCGGAATCCCGCCGAAAGCGCTGCCGATGGTGGCCACGTGCGGCAGGCGGAACGCAGCATCGATGGCTGTGGCAGCCACCAGCGCGATCAGCGGCCCGGGCACGCGTCGCAGGCCGGGGATGCGCGGTCCGTAGATCACCAGCGCCATGCTGAAGATGGCAAGCGCGGTGGTTGACGGGTCGAGTTGCGGCAGTACGCGCGCGAGCTGGTAGAGCTTGTCGTAGAAATGCTCGCCGCCGGTCTTGGGCAGGCCGAAGAAATCCCGCCACTGGCCAACCCAGATGATAACCCCGATGCCCGCGGTGAAACCGGTGATCACCGGGTCGGGGATGAAGCGGATGGCGCGCCCGAACCGCGCCAGCCCCATCGCTAGAAGGATGAAGCCGGCCAGCATGGTCGCGATCAACAGGCCGTCCACCCCATGCCGCGCCACCACGCCGGCCAGGATGACGATGAACGCGCCGGTCGGCCCGGCAATCTGGATCCGGCTGCCGCCGAATACCGAGACCACCAGGCCCGCCACGATCGATGTGTAGATGCCCTGTTCCGGCCGGACACCCGACGCGATGGCGAAGGCGAGGCCGAGCGGCAGTGCCACCACACCGACGATCAGGCCCGACACGATGTTGGGCAACAGCTGGCGCCGCGCGAACAGCCCCGACCGCCAGGCTTCGGCGATTGCGATCATGCCGCCCTGTGTAGAACGATCCTCAGTTCCTCGTAACCGGCCGTGTCATCAGAAGCTAAGCCGTGTCCCCGCCAGCACCGAAGCGCCGGGTGTTTGATAGCCCGACGCGGGCTCGAACGTTGAGTCGCCGAGGTTCTTGCCCCAGACGAAGACCTGCACGGCTGGGGTCACCTGCCAGGTGATGTTGAGGTTGAAGATCAGCCCGGCGGGCGAGCGGCCGACCACGAAACCCGGCACGCCGTCGTTTCCGGCCGGGTAATCCTGGAACCGTCCGACATACAGCAGCTCGGGCGCCACGGTGAAGCCGGGGAACGGCGTGATGCGCAGATTGCCCGATCCCTGGTTTTCGGGCCGGCGCAGCAGCAGCGCGTGCGAGCCGAGGTCGCGCGCATCGGTGTAGGTGTAGGTGAGGTCGGCCTGCAGCCAGCTTGCCGCGCGGAGCGTGAAAGTCGTCTCGATACCTTGGCTGCGCGCGCTGTCGATGTTCACCGGCGAGGACGACAGGAAATCGGGCGCATACTCGACCTCGATCAGGTCGTGGATACGGTTGTTGAAATACGTGACCCCGATGCTGGCCGGATAGCGTGTGGAAAACGGCAGGTCGGTGGTGACGCCCGCCTCGTAGCCCTGCGCGCGTTCCGGCCGCAGGTTCGGATTGCCGACATAGCCGTAGCTGTCGATACCGAAGCGGTCGTAAAGCGCGGGCGCGCGGAAGCTGGTGCCGTAGGACGCTTTCAGATGCGACAGGATTTCCGGCAAATCCAGCACGCCGCCCACCCGCCAAGTGAACGCATCGCCGGCGATCGATGTCGCGTCCTCGCGCAACTGCCCGGTCAGCGCCAGGCGCTGCAACACCGTCGATTGCAGGCCGAGATAGCCCGCATCGGAATCGTCATGCGCGCGCACCGAGCTTTGATAGGGGAAGCCGCCAGACAGGGTGTTGATCTTGGTATCCGACTGGTCCGATTGGTGCTCGTAACCGAAGGTCAGGCTGTTGGCCGTCAGGACGCCTTCGTCGGGCAGGTGTATCGTGTTGTTCCACTGGCCGTCGGTGCGGCGCCCGTGATAACGGCTGTCCCCATCGGCATCGTTCGGGTCCAGCGGGGTGAATGTCACGGTGTAGCGGCGGTCGTTTTGCAGGCGTGTGAGATACAGGCTGGTGTCCCATAGGCCGTCGAACAGCTTGCTCGTCACGCCGAGGCGGCCGAACAGCGATGCGTCGTAGCCGCTGGCATTGCCGCCGTCATATGCTATGCCGCCTACCTCGTCGTAGCCGTATTTTGCATCCCTCGCGCGCAACAGCAGCGAAAAGCGGGTGCCCGCAACCGGTGTCACGCCCAGCTCCACCTGCGCGGTCTTGCTGCGGTCGCCATCGACCTCGCCGGTGTAGACAGGAAGCTCTCGAACAGGCGTCTGATCGAACCCGCGTTCGGACAGTCCCTGCGCGTTCGCCGCGTAATCCCAGATGCCGAAGCCGCCGGATAAGTCCCCCTGCGCCAGCCCGGCGCGCGGGGAGCCGGCGGCCAGTGTCAGATGGCCGTGCGGCGCGCCCGCCCCGTGCCTCGTGATCAGGTTGATCACACCGCCGATCGCCCCGGTGCCGTAAAGGCTCGACATGGGACCGCGCACGATCTCGATCCGCTCCACATCGGCCAGCGTATCGACACCAAAGTTGTAGGCGCCACCTGGATCGCCCGGATCGTTGATGGGAACGCCGTCACGCAGCACCAGCACATGGTTCGAGTTGGTTCCGCGAATGAACACGCTGGATTGGCTGCCCGGCCCGCCCGCCTGCACCACCCGCAGGCCGGGCACCGCCGAGAGGGCGTCGACCAGGCTGACGTAACCGCGCTCCTCGATCGTTTCACGGTCGATGACGGTGACGCCCGCCGGCAGGTTCGCCACCGCGCTCGGCACGCGGGTTGCGGTGACGACGATGTTTTCCGGCCCGTCGGGATTGGCCTGTGCGTAAACAGACACTGGAACTATGCTGGCCAGAGCGGCCACGATTGAAACACGCATGGGCGCGAGCCCCCAAACGCCGCGGCACCTGCGTGCGCGCGGACGGCATCACGGCGATTGCCGCATGCGGGTCTCTCTCCCACTGCTTCGGTGCACCCCGCCCGACGCGCGCGAACAGTCTCGACACCGGCCGGTCTCCTGGCTCACGGCCCGCTTCCCGCTCAGGAAGCCGCCGGCCCCGCCTTCTCACCGCGACATGCGGCAATGGCATCGAGGGACCGGCAAAGGCCGCTTACAGTTGCGGGGGCAGCCGCGGCTTCGCACCGCATTCCCGAACACCTGTGTCTGGGTCAGGACGCTACGGCAGATCGAGCGGAATGAAAAGCCGCGCCGCGCGATCCCGATCTAGCGGCAGCCGGCGAACCTGTCCGCATCGGCATCGTCCGCGATGCGGCCACGGTTTGCCGGATCGTGCAGGTACGCCTTCGCTTCCTTCAGCGTGGCGGCGCGGTCGGCGGCGCTGTGCGGCGTCACCGCCTTCGGGTCGGCGCGCAGGACGCCGGCCAGCCTGAACTCGGCATAGTCGCCGGTCAGCCGCACGTTGCAGTCGCGCTCCAGCCAGCCGGCGACCGAGCGGAACGGGTCATCGGGAAGCTCGGCGAGGCTGGCCGGCGGGAACACCCCCGGATGCTCCGACCCGTCGTTGCCTTTCAGCCACGCGAAACGGCGCTGGTCCATGCCGGACCAGAAAACCTCAGGGTCGGCCGATACCGCAGCGGGGTCGCCGGCGATCTCGCAAACCGTGCTGCCCGCCGGCTGCAGGTCCAGCATGGCCGCCGCGTGGTGGTGCCCATCGACGATGTACAGGGCGCCAGCCGGGCCAAACACCACGCGGGCGTGCTCGCCCGGTTTGGCGACGTGGTGCGCCAGTGCGTCGAAGCCTTCCTGCTCCAACTCCTGCACATGCAGCCGGCCGATGGCGAGCTGGGTGGGATGCAAATCGGCCAGGCGGCACGCACAGACGGCGCCCTGCTGCATGGATGCGCGGCATTGGCCGAGGCTGCCGTCCGCCAGCGCAGGCGCAGGCCGCAGAAGCAGCGTCATTCCCAGCCAGAAGGCCGCGCACACCGGGACGTGGGCAGACGGGCGCGCGCTTTGTCGGGTCATGTCTCGCTTTCGCAGCTCTCGGTGTTGCGGCCACGGGCAGACCGACCGGAAGCCGCGGAAGATGACGCGGCTCCGGACCCGAGTCGAGCGGCCCCGCTTCCCTGCCCCAACCGCCGCAAGCTATGAGGTGCCGCATGGAAGACATCCAGGACACCAGTTTCAGCACGGCGCTGTCCGAGCGCTACCTCGCCTACGCCATGTCCACGATCATGTCCCGGAGCCTGCCGGACGTGCGCGACGGGCTGAAGCCGGTGCACCGCCGGCTGATCTACGCCATGCAGCAGTTGCGGCTCGATCCCGCCAGCGGCTTCAAGAAATGCGCGCGCGTGGTCGGTGACGTGATGGGCAAGTTCCACCCGCACGGCGACGCCAGCATCTACGACGCGCTGGTGCGGCTCGCCCAGGACTTCGCGGTGCGTTACCCGCTGGTCGAAGGCCAGGGCAATTTCGGCAACGTGGACGGCGATAACCCCGCCGCCATGCGTTACACCGAGGCGCGAATGACCGAGGTGGCCGCCGCCCTGCTCGCCGGCATCTCCGAAGACACCGTCGATTTCCGCCCGACCTACGACAACGAGGACCAGGAGCCGGTGGTGCTGCCATCGGCCTTCCCGAACCTGCTCGCCAATGGTGCTGCCGGCATTGCGGTCGGCATGGCCACCAGCATCCCGCCGCACAATGCGGGCGAAGTCTGCGCGGCCGCGATCCACCTGATCGCCGACCCAAACGCGACCACTGCCGAGCTGCTGGCGCACATGCCGGGGCCGGATTTCCCGACCGGCGGCATCCTCGCGGAAACGCCCGAAGCGCTGCACCAGGCTTACGAGACCGGCCGTGGCGGGTTCCGCCTGCGGGCGCGCTGGGCGGTGGAACAGGGGCGTTTCGGCACGTGGTCGATCGTGATCACCGAGATCCCCTACCAGGTGCAGAAATCCCGCCTGATCGAGCAGGTGGCGCAGCTGATGGAGGAGAAGAAGCTGCCGCTGCTGGGCGACATCCGCGACGAATCCGACGAGCGCATCCGCGTCGTGCTGGAACCGAAATCGCGTGGCGTGGAGCCGGAAGTGCTGATGGAGACGATGTTCCGGGCCACGGCGCTGGAAAGCCGTTTCCCGCTGAACATGAACGTGCTGACCGCGGACCACACGCCGCAGGTGCTGGGTTTGCGCGGCGTGCTGCGCGCCTGGCTGGAACACCGGCACGAGGTCCTGCAACGCCGGTCCCGCTACCGCCTGAAGGCGATCGAGCACCGGCTGGAAATCCTCGAGGGGTTTCTCGCCGTCTATCTCAACCTCGACGAGGTCATCAGGATCATCCGAGAGGAAGACGACGCGAAAGCCGGCCTGATCCGTGCGTTCGCGCTGACCGACGTTCAGGCGGAAGCGGTGCTGAACATGCGGCTGCGCAGCCTGCGCCGGCTCGAGGAAATGGAGATCCGCAAGGAGCACAAGAACCTCAGCCGGGAAGGCCGCGACCTCAACGCGCTGCTGGCCAGCGAAAAGCTGAGGTGGCAGCGCATAACTTCTGAAATCGAGGAGACGCGGAAGAAGTTCGGCGGCGGCGCGCTCGGTGCGCGGCGAACCGAGCTCGGGGCGGTGCCGGCGCCGGTCGATATCGCCAACATCGTCGCCATCGAACGCGAGCCGATCACCGTGGTGTTGTCGGAAAAAGGCTGGATCCGTGCGCGCCCGGGGCATGTGGCCGATGGCGACACGCAGAAGTTCAAAGAGGGCGACAAGCTCCGCCTGCTGCTGCCGTGCATGACCACCGACAAGCTGATCCTGATGGCGAGCAACGGCCGCGCCTACACGCTGCGCGCAGGCGAGCTGCCACGTGGCCGTGGCGATGGCCAGGCGATCCGCGTGATGCTGGACATGACAAACCAGGACGAGATCGCGCATGTGTTCGTCTGGAGCGATGCGCATCGCTACCTGGTGGCCAGCAGCGGGGGGCGCGGTTTCGTGCTGCCGGCCGAAGACCTGCTCGCGGAAAAGCGCACCGGCAAGCAGGTGTTGAATTTGCGCCCCGGCGAGGTTGCGAAAATTTGCGTGCCCGCGGATGGCGATCACGTTGCACTCGTCGGCGACAACCGCAAACTTCTGGTGTTTCCGCTGGAACAGGTGGCGGAACTGTCGCGCGGCCTTGGCGTGACGTTGCAGCGGTTCAAGGAAGGCGGGCTGGCGGATGCGAAGGTGTTCCGCATCGCCGATGGCCTCACCTGGCGATCCGGCGAGCGCACCCGCACGGAAACCAACCTTCGCGAGTGGATCGGCGAGCGTGGCCAGACCGGCAAGATGCCCCCGAACGGATTTCCGCGTTCCGGCAAGTTCAGCGGCTGACGCGCACAGCGTTCAGAGTGGTCGTGCGGCAGGTTGCCTGCCGCGGTTGGCGCCCCACGCGCAAATCAGCAAGCCTGCGACCGACAAGGCGATGCACGCGCGGCCGAACGGCGGTTCGAAGCGAAAGGCGATGTCGCTGTCGCCGGCGGGCAGCGCGATCGTTTCGAAGATGCCGCTTGCAGCGATGGGGATCGTGTCGCCGTTCACCGTGGCGCGCCAGCCCGGGAAGAACAGCTCGCGCCGGATCAGCGAGGCCGGAGCGGGACACTCAGCGTGCAGCGTCTCGCGCGTCTGTGCGGTCAGGGTGCAGGCGCCCGCCTCGTAATAGGGGGCGGGCGCCGGTAATTCGAAAAGATCCAGGTAGCGGCTTCGCAGGACCCGTTGCATATGTGTCGGAGAATCACGCCACGGATCGGCGCCCGGCAGCGTGGCGACATAGCGTACGCCCATCGCCTCGTAACCCGCGGTCAGCCTTGCGAGTGCCTGTGGCCGGCTT
>CAZZWO010000128.1:0-8778 GCA_964657885.1 uncultured Acetobacteraceae bacterium
TTATCGGCGGATGATGCGCGGCCCGGGCGAACTGGCCGGCCGCATCGCACGGGCCGAGGCAGCCTGCGCGCAACGCGGCGCGCGGCTCACCGACATGCGCCGCACCGTGCTCGAATTGGTGCTCCAGGCCGGCGAACCGATCGGCGCATACGCCCTGCTCGACCGGCTGAAGGCGCTGCACGGCCAGGGCAAGCCGCCCACAGTGTATCGGGCGCTGGAGTTCCTGCTGGCGCAGGGCCTGATCCATCGCGTGGAAAAACTGAACGCTTTCGTCGGCTGTCACGAGGAAGCGGACCATCCCCACCCCGTGCAGTTCCTGATCTGCAGCGATTGCGGCGCTGTCGCCGAGTTCGAGGATGCCGCGATCGGCCTGGCGGTGGCGGACGTCGCAGGCACCAACGGCTTTGTCGTCAAACGGGCGATCGTCGAAGTCGAAGGCTTATGTGCGGACTGCGCCCCCGCTTCCTCGTAAGGTCAGGATTGCGACTGGCTCTGCACCTGCGCCGGTTCGGGTTTGCGCCAGAACGAGGTGGCCATGGCATCCTGCAGGCCGATGAACTGCAACTGCACCCAGTCGAGGAATTCGTGCAGGCCGCGCGCCAGGATCTGCTGGATCGTCTGGTCCATCAACGCCGCCCGCAACTCGTCCAGCCGCTCCTGCGCGATGTAGGCGCCCCGCAAGCCGTAGCCCGAGCTGAGCTGGCCGAGGTAGAATTCGATCTGCCGGACGCACAGAGTCACGCTGCGCGGGAACGAATGGTTCATCAGCAGGAAGCCTGCGACCGATGATGGCGTCATGTAGCTGGGGTTGATCCGCCGGTACGCCTGGTAGCCGGACGCCGCGCGCAACAGCGCATGCCACTGGCTGACGTCCAGCGCGCTGCCGACATCCTCCGGCGAGGGCAACAAGGTGTGGTACTTGATGTCCACCAGCCGGGACGTCTGGTCGCCGCGCTCGATGAACTTGCCGATGCAGTAGAACGACCAGCTCTGGTCGCGGTAGAACGTGCCGTCGATGATGCCGGCATGCGCCTGGCACTGTTCCTTGAAATAGGCGCACAGGCCCGACACGCGCGACGGCGCCGCGTCCTGCTCGGTCAACTGACGCACGCGGTTGTAGAAAACGTTGATCTGCGCCCACATCTCGGTCGGGATCAGCGGCCGCAGCGTGCGTGCATTCTCGCGCGCCGCAAACAGCGACGACAGGATCGATGTCGGGTTGTCGCGATCGACCAGGTAGAACTGTGCCACGTTCTCCGCATTCGCATGGCCGTACAGCTTGGTGAAACGCTCCTCGTCGGCGTTGATCTGGATGACGCTGCGCCAGCCGGACTGGTCCACGCCGTGCCGCACGAAGGTGTCCGTCACGTCCAGAACGCGCGCGAGGTTCTCCACCCGCTCCATGTAGCGGGCGAGCCAGAACAGCGCCTCGGCATAGCGTGAGAGCAGCAGCGGCAAACGCCGGCTGCCCGCTTCGGGGTCGGGACAGGTGTTCACGACGGCACGCCGTTCATGCCAACGCCCATCATTCCAACACCCAGGTGTCTTTCGACCCGCCGCCCTGCGACGAGTTCACCACCAGCGAGCCCTCGCGCAGTGCCACGCGCGTCAGTCCGCCGGGGAGCACCCAGGTCTTCTTCCCGGTGATCGCGAACGGCCGCAGATCCACATGGCGTGGCAGCAGCGAATTGCCGGACAGCGTCGGCGACACGGACAGGCTGATCATCGGCTGACTTATATAGTTGGCAGGATCGCCCTGGAGCTGGCGGCGGAAGTCGGCGATCTCGTCACGCGTTGCGTGCGGCCCGATGATCAGGCCGTAGCCGCCGGATTCCCCAACCGGCTTGACCACCAGCTTTTCGAGGTTGTCGAGCGTGTAGGCGAGCCCCTCCGCCTCGCCGCAGATATGCGTCTCCACGTTCGACAGCACCGCGTCCTCGCCGAGGTAATAGCGGATGATGCGCGGCATGTAGGCGTAGATCGCCTTGTCGTCCGCGACGCCGGTACCGACCGCATTGGCGATCGCCACGCGCCCGCGCCGCCACGCATCGATCAGGCCGCGCACCCCGAGCGTGCTGTCCGGACGGAACACGTCGGGGTCGAGGAAATCATCGTTCAGCCGCCGATAGATCGAGTGCACGGGTGCGAGGCCGGCGGTCGTGCGCATCCATACGCAGCCGTCCTCGACCACCAGATCGTTGCCTTCGACCAGCGGCACGCCCATCTCGCGGGCCAGGAAAATGTGCTCGAAATAGGCCGAGTTGTAGATGCCCGGCGACAGCAGCACCACCTGCGGTTCGGCGACGTCGGTGGGTGCGATTTCGGCCAGCGCGGCCTGCAGCATCATGCCGTAGCTGCCGACCGGCTTGACGGCTATGCCGTCCATCAAGTCGGGGAAGATCCGCCGCATCATGTTGCGGTTCTCGATGACGTAGCTGACACCGGACGGGGTGCGCGCGTTGTCTTCCAGCACCAGGAAAGCGCCGGTCTCGTCACGGATGATGTCGACGCCGCACACGTGCACATAGGTGCCGTGCGGCACGTCCAGCCCGACCATCTCGGGCCGGTAATTGGTGTTGCCGACGACCAGCGCGCGCGGCACCACGCCGTCGTTCAGGATGTGCTGGTCATGGTACACGTCCCAGATGAACGCGTTCAGCGCCGCCACGCGCTGCCGCACACCGCGCTCCAGCACATCCCATTCGCGCGCCGTCAGCACACGCGGGATCAGGTCGAACGGCAGGATGCGGTCGATCGCATCCTTGTCGGAATAGACGGTGAAGGTGATGCCCTGGTTGTAAAGCTCCACTTCGGCGATGTGCGCGCGCCGCGTCAGTTCGGCGGGGTCCATCGCCGCCAGCCGCGCGGCGATCAGCTGCACCGCCGGGTCGTGCGCCGCGCAATCCATCAGCTCGCAGAAGAAGGCGCCCTTGTCGTAGCCGTCCAGAAGACCGTGCACGCTGTGTCCTTATTCCGTGGAGGGCTCCGGCAAGCGCCTCGCCGGGCCATCCGGCGACGCATAGGCCTCCGCCGGTTCGAGGTCGACGCTGACTTCGAGCGTGTGCTTGCCGCCGCCGAGGATGATGCCGCAGAGCGGGCTGACATCGGAAAAATCGCGTCCCCAGCCCAGCACCACGTGTTCGTCCCTGATCAGGATGCCGTTCGTGGGATCGATGTCCACCCAGCCATGCGCCTCGCCCAGCCAGCACGCGACCCAGGCGTGCGATTGATCGCTGCCACGCCTGCGCTCCTGGCCCGGCGGCGGCTTCGTGCGGATGTAACCACTGACGTATCGGGCAGGCAAACCGACCGCCCGCAGCCCCGCGATCATGAGGTGCGAGAAATCCTGGCAGACCCCGGCCCGCTGCTCCAGCACCTGCGCCACCGTGGTATGGACCGTGGTGACGCCGGCGCGGAACCGGAAGTCCCGGCCGATGCGGTTGTTGAGGTCGATCAGGCCTTCCAGCACCGGGCGGGCGGGCGGAAAGGATTCCCGTGCATAAGCTCCGGCCGCGTCCAGCGCCGGCGCCATCGGGCTGTCGAACAGGAACTCGGCCGCGGCATAGGCGCACGGGCCGCCGCCGAACGCCGCCGCCGACACCGCCTCCCAGGGCGGGGTATCGGCGGCTCGGGGCACCGGCGGCGGCTGCACTTCCACCACCGCATCGAGGGTCACGACGAAGCTCGGATGCGCGGTGTCGAGGAACATCCAGGCCACGTTGTTGCCGAAACAATCGGTGCCGTGGCGGGTTTCGGCCGGCTGCGGATCGGGCGTGAGCGTCGCCGAAACAACGCGTTGCCACGGCAGGTCGCGCGGCTGCAGATGCAGCATGTGCGCGCCGAGGTCGACGGGGGTGCGATACTTGTAGCTGGTGGCGTGCCGGACCCGGTAGATCACCCGCCGGGCTCCCGCCGCTCCGCGCCGGATACGGCGCCCGAGCTCGCATCGGACAGCGAACGGTCGGCGCCGTAACCGTCGGTGAACGTGACAGGCAGCAGCGCGAAATACTGCCGCATCACCGCATCCGAAACACCCGCGACCTGCGCACCGATCGCGCGCAGCCGCGGCGCCAGCCCGCTCGCCACCACGTGCTGGTCCGCGGCCGCGACCAGCTCCGCCACGATGTTCCGGGTCTCGGCGACCGCGCGTTCCAGCGCGCCGGCCAGCGGTGCATCGTCGCGCCCCGCCAGCACGGTCAGCACGTTGCGCGCCGCCGCCAGCTGGAATGCCAGGCCGCGCGGGTTGCCCTCGTCGGTCAGCACCAGGTCGATCACCGGCGCCGCCTGCACGGCGGTGAGATAGCGCGAGCGGTAGGTGAGCGCGCTGTCGCACAGTTCCAGCGCCAGGATCAGCCCGGCCTCGACACGGTCCGGCGGCTGGTCCAGTGCATGGGCGAGCTGGCCGGCGATCGCCTGCGCCCGCTCGATCCGCCGCCCGAGATCGAGGAACAGGCGCCCGCCGCCACGAACCATGTTCTCGGCGGCGTAACCCGCAACTGTCGCGCAGAACTGCAGCACGTCGCCGGCGAAATCGTGCATCAGGCCGATGCCCACCGCACGCTGGCCGGGGCGCAGCAGCACGCGCGCGCCCTTCAGCCGGCGCAGCTCGTGCGAGATGCTGGCATGCATTTCGCCGCTGAGCCGGTCCCGCAACGTATCGGTCAGGTCGCGCACCCGGCCGGTCAAACGCGCGACCAGGCCGGTGTCGCGCGCCAGCGCCCGGTGCAGCAGGTCCGACAACTGCCCGGGCCCGGCGCCGGCCGCCAGCTCCTGCGAGACGATCCCCGCATCGGCGAGACAGGCGATCAGCGCCGTCATGTCCGGCAGGTCGCGCGGCAGCATGGTGTCGCGCGACAGCCGGCCGAGCACGATGCGGATCAACCGCGCGGCATTCTCCAGCCGTTCCAGGTAGCGGCCCAGCCAGTAGAAATTGTCGGCGACGCGGCTCGGCATGTCACCGGGCGTGCGGCGGATCGGCAACGCCGGCACTGCGAGGTTGCCGGGGCCGTAGATGTCCAGCCCCTCTTCCTGCAGCACCCAAACATCTTTGCTGAGTGCGGTATGCGGCATGCGGCGCGCCAGGGCGTCGGCCGGATCCAGCACGCGCGCCAGCCCGCCTGGCAGCGGCCGCCACGACACGCCGTCATGGATCAGGAACAGCCGCAACACCACCGGCCTCGGGTCAAGCGTTTCGCCGGTGCCGACACATGGGGCGAAGCTGGGCGGCAACGCAGCGACTGCCGCGAACGCCCATGGCCGGGCGGCCACCCGCTCGCGCAGTTCCGCAAGCGCCGCAGGTTGCAGGCTGGCGGGCGACTCCGCCTCGGCCCCGCCATCGGTCGCCGAAACGATGTGCCAGCGCGCGAGGTCGGCCGAGACCAGCGCCCAGGCATCCGGATGGCCCAGCCAGACCGTGGGCACGCTGGCCAAAGCGAGGTCCCGCCCGGCCAAGGTCCGTGACAGGTTGGGCAGGAACGCATTGAGCGCCGGCGCTTCGACATAGGCGGCGCCGGGGCCGTTCAGGACTTCCACGCGGCCGTGCCGCCACGCGGTGAGCAGGCCGGGCGTGCCGCACGACACGTCTTCCGAGATCTCGAGCTGGTCCAGCGCGCCGCCCCGCTGGCGGCGCAGCAGAACGTGCACGGGCAGCAATCCGCGCAACGTCTTCACCCACAGCGCACCCTCGCGCACCGTCAGGTCGCCGTCCTCCACCAGCGCGCAGCCCAGCGCGCGCGCCAGCACCACGTGCTCGAACCAGCGGGCGTCGGTGTGGCCCGGCGTCAGCAACGCGAGCCCCGGGTTGCCCGCGCCCGCCGGCGCCAGGCGCTGCAGGCTGTCCTGCCAGCTGTCGAAGAACGGCCGAAGCTGCGCCACCTCCATGCTGCGGAACAGCTCCGGCAACACGCGCGCCATGATCCGCCGGTTCTCCAACGCATAGGCGAGCCCGGCCGGCTCCCCCGTGCGGTCGGCCAGCACGCACCATTGCCCGTCCGCGGCCCGCACCAGGTCGGCGGCATAGAGTTGCAGGTGCCGGCGCCCGGTCGGGCCATCGGGCACGACCGTCCGGGCCGCGCGGAGGTAGGCGTGGCTCGGATACACCATCGCGGGCGGCAGGTGACCCTGGGCGAGCAGTGCGCGGGGGCCGTAAAGGTCGGCCAGCACCTGTTCCAGCAGGTTCGCCCGTTGCGCCAGCCCGATGGCCAGCGCCGAAAACTCCGTCTCGGTCAGCAGGAAAGGAATCGCGTCGCACCGCCAGCCGCCGGCGGTGGATGCGCCCAGCACGGCCGCCGCATTCTCCTCGGCGCAGGCGCGGTCCAGCTCCGCGCCGCGCTCGCGCAACGTCGCCGTGCCCATGCCGAGCAGCGTTCCCAGCATCCGGCGCCACGGCCGGCGCAGGCGTCCGTTCTGATCGACCAGCTCGTCCGCGCCTTTCTCGAGCATGGCCGTGATTAAGCGCCGTTCACTTGCGACGTAGCCCGGTCACTTGCGACGAAGCTCGATCGCGGCGGCCGCTGAACCTTTGGCGTTCAACGGCGCAAGTCCAACGTGCGGGGATGCTCCTTGCCGATGGACATGACGGGTTCCGGCATCGGGCCGGGCGTGTGGCCGAACGGGAAGAAGCGCGCGCGGCGGCGGGCTTCGGCCTCGTTGGCATTGACGGGGAACGTCTCATAATTGCGGCCGCCGGGATGCGACACGTGGTGCGTCAGGCCGCCGATGCTTCGCCCGTTCCAGCGGTCGTACACGTCGAACACCAGCGGGCTTTGCGCACGCACGGTCGGGTGCAACGCGGATGGCGGCGCCCATGCCTTGAAGCGGACGCCGCCGACATATTCGCCGGCCCTGGCGGTCTGCGTCAGCGGCACCGCACGGCCGTTGCAACTCAGCATGTAACGTTCATCGACCCAGCCGGTCACCTTCGCCTGCACGCGTTCGGTGGAGCTATCCACGTAGCGAACCGTGCCGCCCGCCGCCGGCTCCTCGCCCAGCACATGCCATGGTTCAAGGGCGTGGCGGATTTCCAGGCCGGTGCCCTCGATGCTGACATCACCGATCTTGGGAAACCGGAATTCCATATGCGGCGCGAACCAGGAACGGTCGAGCGCGAAGCCGAGCTGGGCGATCTCCTCGATGGCGCTGTCGAAATCCTGCTGCACGTAATGCGGCAGCATGAAATCGTCGTGCAGGCGGGTGCCCCAACGAACCAGCGTGCGCTCGTACGGCGTCTGCCAGAACGCCGCGAGTGCGGCGCGCATCAGCAGCATCTGCGCCAGCGACATGCGCGGGTCGGGCGGCATCTCCAGCGCACGGAACTCCACCAGGCCCAGCCGCCCGGTGCTGCTCTCCGGCGCGTACATCTTGTCGATCGAGAACTCGGTCCGGTGCGTGTTGCCGGTCAGGTCGGCGAGGATATTGCGGAACAAGCGGTCGGTCAGCCAGGGCGGCGTCTCGGGACCGCCGTGATGCGGCGGCGAGATCCGGCTGAACGCAATCTCCAGCTCCGTCACGCTGTCCATCCGTGCCTCGTCGATGCGCGGATGCTGGCTGGTCGGGCCGATGAACAGGCCGCTGAAACCGTAGGACAGGCTGGGGTGGTTGTGCCAGAAGCCGAGCAGGCTTTTGAGCAGGTCGGGACGGCGCAGGAACGGGCTGTCCTTCGGGGTGGCCGCGCCCATCACCACGTGGTTGCCGCCGCCGGTGCCGACGTGCCGGCCGTCCAGCATGAACTTCTGCGTCGCCAGGCCTTCCTCGCGCGCCACCTGGTAAAGCTGCGTGGTCCGCTCGACCATCTCCGCCCAATGCTCGGCGGGGTGGATGTTCACCTCGATCACGCCGGGGTCCGGGGTAACGCTGAACTGGTTCAGGCGCGGATCCCGCGGTGGCCCGTAGCCTTCCAGCACCACCTGCGTGCCGAGTTCCTCGGCGGTTGCCTCGACAGCTGCCACCAGGTCCAGCCAGTCCTCGGCGGTATAGAGGGGCGGGAAGAACACGTGCAGCTTGCCGCCGCGCGGCTCGACGGCGAGTGCGGTGCGCACCAGATCCGGCTCCTCGCGACCGATCTCCGGCGAGCGCTCATGACTGATGGTTCCAAAACCCGGGCGCTGGTTCGGCACGTGTTGGGGCGGCAGGCGCTGGGGCACGATGCCCGCGTAACCGTCCTCGGCCCGGCTCGCGCCGACCGCATCCCAGGGCGGCGGTTCGGCTACCCGGGTGAAGCTCTGGCGCGGGGGCAGCTTGCCGACCGGCGCGAACGGATCGCGCGGCTGGTCGAACTCGATGTGGTTCGGGTCCGCCCAGGGCAGGCTGTCGAGCGGCAACCGGAACCCGATGGGGGCATCACCGGGAATGAGGAACATCGTGCCGGACCGGAAGAACCATTTACCCGACTGCCAGCGGCGCGTGCCATTGGAGCCCTGGCGGCGAAGCGGCAGCACGCTGCCCACGCTGGCGGAGAGCCCCTGGCCGAAAACCCGGGCCAGGCGGTCACGGGTTTGCGGGTCCTTCAAGTGGCTGCCCTCGGCCAGCACGTTCGCCGGCAGCCGGTTCTCCTTCCACAGGAACCAGTGGATGTCCTCGTAAGCCGGGTTGATGTAGCCCGGAGAGACCTGCAGCCGCTCGGCCAGAGCGGTGCAGAAACGCTGCGCATCTTCGGTCCTGGCGTTTCCCTGGTCCTGGTCCGCGGCAAGCAGGAACAGGTCGCGCCACACCGGCTCGCCGTCGCGCCGCCAATGCGCGTTCAGCGCCCAGCGCGGTAGTTGCTCGCCGGGATAATGCTTG
>CAZZWO010000129.1:0-8646 GCA_964657885.1 uncultured Acetobacteraceae bacterium
TACAGTTTGCGTTTGACTTGGTGTCGCTCTAGTCTGGCCGCATGCACCAGGCTGCAAAAGCTCGCCTTGCCGGACTTGCCCGTTTCGCGGTGGCGCTTGCGCTGGGCGTGGCGCTGGCCGGCGGCCGAGCGAAGGCCGACCCGGAGCTTTGGGTGGCGAAGGCGCCGAGTGCGACGGTTTACCTGTTCGGCACCATCCACATCCTGCCGGCCGCCAACTCCGGCGCGTGGTTCGGCCCGGCGATCCGCGCGGCGCTCGACGCATCGAGCGAATTGTGGACCGAGGCCGATGTCGGCAGCCTGACCACCAGCGTCCGCGCGATCCGCCAATACGGTCTCGATCCCGGTAGCAACCCGGTGACGCTGTTGCCGCCAGCCTATCGCGAGCGCTTCCAGCATGAAGTGGCCGAGGGTGGCATTCCCGCGATGCTGGTCGCCCATGCCCGGCCGTGGCTGGCCGAGCTGCTGCTGAACGGCGCGGCGATGCAAAAATCCGGGCCGATGGCGCTGGGCGCCGATGCCACGTTGCTCGCCTATGCCCACGCGCACCACATGCTGACGCCAACCTTCGAGACACTCGACTCGCAATTCGCCATGCTCGCCGACATGCCGCAGGCGCTGCAGCTCGCATCGTTGGAGGAACAGATCGACGAATTCGACCGCACCGGGCCGATCTTCGCCCAGCTTCTCGCGGCGTGGCGCTCCGGCGACGACCACACGCTCGATGTGCTGACCAACCAGCAGATGCGCGCGCACAGCGAAGCCGTGTGGACCGAGCTGATCCTGCGCCGTAACGAACGCTTCGCCCAGAAGATCGGCGACCGCCTGCAAGGCACCGGAACCGCATTCGTGGCGGTCGGCGCCGCCCACCTCTGCGGCTCGGTCGGCGTGCCGGCTTTGCTCCGCAATGCGGGGTTCACGGTGACGCGGTTGCAGTAAGAGCTTCCCTGGTGCAAAGCCAGGCAGGCCCGAACATCCGAGACGAACTGGACAAACGGCACAGACGTGTATATCTGTAACCTCGCAATCACGAGGTGGTCCACCATGCCTGCTGCACAGGCTCGCCGGCCGACAGCACAGGTGGTCGCCAAGTTGGCCAGCCCCGCCGCAGCGGAGCTGACCAGGATGTTCGCCCAGCGCAATCCTAAGTCCAGCCACGACGATCTCACCGAAGTCGGCAAACTGGTGGCGGCGTTCAGCGCGACAGCGGCGCAATTGTCACCCGCTGCCCGGAAGCGCCTGATGGCCCAGCAGGATCGTTTCAAAGAGCTGATTGTCGAAATCGCGGCTGAGCCCAAGGCGACGCCAAAAAAGCATCTCAAATTGGCTGCAAAGATTGCGGCCGAGGTCAGCCAAGGCGCGGGTCTCGGCCGCGTGCTGTCGCTGAACGAAGGCAGGGCACGGATTGCCGAATACGCGACGCCGATCAAGGTCGCGGACTGGGCCGGTCCGCTGGCGGGCCCGACTGAACTGGAACGAGACTTTGGCGTCGCACGCTCCACGCTGCACACTTGGCAAAAGCAGGGCGCGGTCATCGGAATCCTCGTCGGCGTTCGCAAACACGCTTTTCCGACGGAGCAATTCGTGGATGGGCGCCCGGTCACCGGCCTTGCCTCGGTTGTCGAGGTCATCGGCGACGCGCGCGCGGCGTGGCTATGGTTGCGCGAGCCCAATCCGGGGTTTGCCGGCGTCACGCCGCTGACGCACCTGAAAGCCGGTGCAATCGACAAAGTCGTCGAAATGGCCCGATCGAACTTTGCCCACGCGTGATCCTCGACCCGGCCATTCTGGCCGACCTCGCCGTCGCAATCACGCCCAAGTCTTATGTGCGTGTTACACCCATGGCGCACGCCACCACTCCGCTAGGCACTGGTTTCGGAGTCACACGGTTTGCTAGCCCAAAGAGCGTGTTCGGGGTCATCTACATCGCTCAGCATCTGACAACCGGGATTGCAGAGACCCTCGTTCGTGACCGGTTTCAGAGCAAGGCACGGCGCAGACTCCTCGACATTGAAGCTGCGCTTTGGGGAGTGACCGAAGTGAGCGCCGGCGTGCCACTGACGCTGATCGACCTCAGAACGACGGGTCTGGTGCGCCTCGGTGTGTCGACGGAAGCGGCACACGGCAAGGCACAGGGCCAGGGGCGCAAGCTGAGCCAAGCGATCCATGACGAAACCGATGCCCAGGGATTGATCTACAATTCCCGCCTGACGGGTGGCGCCTGCATCTGCTTATACGATCGCGCCCTTCCGGACCTGGTTGCGACACCGGTTGTCGAGCTCACATTACTGGCCGGCTTCGTATTTGCGTTGCGAGAACTGAACGTGATGCTGATCGCGGCACGCTAGTCATAATCCGATGAGGATACTTCCGGACCTAAACAGCGGCTTCCGTGAAAATCCGGGTGACGTCGCCTTTCCATTCGCCGTGGTAGCGCGCGAGCCAGTGTTCGGCCTGGGTTGGGGCGCCGGAAGCGATGGCGTGGAGGGGGTCGAGTAGGGATTGCTCGTCCAGGCCGCGGGCTTTGAGGCCGTCGGTTGCGATGGCGAGGGCGTCGCGGGCGAGGTCGCGGACGGTGCCGTTGGCGAACGGGGCGTCGACGCCCTGGCGCGGGACTTGCGCGCGGATGGCGGCAAGCTCGCGCCAGTCATGCCGGCCGACCAGCGAGACGGCAGCGGACAATGCGGCTTCGTCGTAGAGCAGGCCGACCCAGAAAGCAGATTGTGCCAGCATCATCGCGGCGCTGCCGGCATCGGCGCCGCGCATCTCCAGGAAGCGTTTCAGCCGCACTTCGGTGAACACGGTGGTGAAATGATCGGCGAAATCGCCGATTGTCGCGGTAATGCCCGCCAGCGCAGGCACTTCGCCCTTGATGAATTTGCGGAACGATTCACCGGCGACATCGATCAGCCGGCCTTCGCGCGCGACGAAATACATCGGCACGTCCAAAAGCCAGTCGGCGTAGCGCTCGAAACCGAAGCCATCTTCGAAAAACACCGGCGCGATCCCCGTGCGGTCAGGGTCGGTGTCGGTCCAGACATTGGCGCGCGCCGACAAAAAGCCGTTCGGCCGGCCCTCGGTGAACGGCGAATTGGCGAACAGCGCGGTGGCGACCGGCTGCAGCAGCAGCCCGACCCGCAGCTTGCGCACCATATCGGCCTCGGACGCGAAATCGAGGTTCACCTGCACCGTGCAGGTACGCAGCATCATGTCGAGCCCAAGCCCGCCGACCAGCGGCATGTAGCGGCGCATGATCGCGTAGCGGCTCTTGGGCATGAACGGCATGTCCTCGCGCCGGGCGAGCGGGTGAAAGCCGAGCGGCGCGAAACCTAACCCGAGCGGGCCGCCAACGGCGCGGACATCCGCGAAATGCCGCTCCAGCTCAGCGCGCGTCTCGTGCAGGCTGGCGACCGGCGCGCCCGACAGCTCGAACTGGCCGCCCGGTTCCAGGCTGACGCTCTCGCCGTCGTTCTTCAGGCCGATCAAGTGGCCCTGGTCGAGGATTTCCTCCCAGCCCAGCGCGGCGATGCCCTGCAGCATGTTGCGGATGCCGCGCGGCTCATAGGCGGGCGCGGCCCAGGCCGCTTCGTGGGCAACGGCGGGGTTGGCGGCGGCGGGTAGACGGAAGCCGAACTTCTCGTGCTCGGTGCCGATGCGGAACTCGCTAGCGGGTTTGCAGCCTGCCGCGAGGTAGGCCGCCAGTTCTCGCACATGCCCGATCGGCCTTGCGTCTTCCTCACCGGGGTTGGACATGCATCTCCTGGTCGGCGTCACGCGCCGGAACGGCCGCGCTCAGTTGGTTGACCAGCCTTGCGCCTGCAAGAGCACCAGGCCGGCGATGGCTGCGGTCTCGGCCCGGAGCACGTGCGGCCCCAGGCTGATGGGCGACACAAAGCGGGTGCGGCGCAGCACGTCAATCTCCGCCGGCGCAAACCCGCCCTCCGGCCCGACCAGCAGCGCGCGAGCATCGTCGGGCGCTGGCACCGCGCCGGCCCGTTCGATGGCCGCGGCCAGCAGCCGGTCCTGCGGCCAGGATGCCAGCAACGCCGGCAGCGGCGCCGGCTCGCGGATCTCCGGCACGCTCAGGCGCTCGCATTGCTCGGCCGCCTCGGTCGCAATGGCGCAGAGCCGGTCGCGGTTGATGCGGGCGGTGTTGCTGCGCTCGGTCAGCACGGGAAGCAGCGCCGAGACGCCGAGTTCGGTCGCCTTCTGCACCACCAGGTCGGTCGCGTCGCGCTTCAGCGGGGCGAACACCAGCCATAAATCGGGCTCGGCCGTTTGCGGCCGCACCTGCACGCTCGCCACCAGGCGGGCGCGGCGGCGGCCTATCTCGGCAATGCCCGCCCGCCACTCGCCGTCGCGCCCGTTGAACAGCAGCAGCTCGTCGCCGGGTGCACGCCGCATCACGTTGCCGAGGTAGTGGGCCTGGTTTTCGGTGGCCGCCACCTCGGCGCCTTGTGCCAGCGACGCCTCCACCCACAGCCTCAACATTTGCAGCGCCCCCTCTCCTCTGGGACATAGGCCACATGCCGCAAACCGGAGAAACCGCCGCATTCACCGACATCGCCGCCGAGGGCTGGGTGACGCGGATGCCGGTACGCGTGCGCCCCTATCTGCTGCTGGCGCGGCTGGACCGTCCGACCGGCATATGGCTGCTGTTCCTGCCCGGTGCGTGGGGCATCCTGCTCGCCCGTGCGCCATGGACGGAGACGTTGCGGCTGCTGATGCTGTTCGCGGTCGGCGCCACCGTGATGCGGGCGGCGGGCTGCGTGGTGAACGACATGTGGGACCGCGACCTCGACCGCCAGGTGCGCCGCACCGCAGGCCGGCCCCTGGCGAGCGGCGCGCTGGGAATGCGGCAGGCGGCGGTGTTCCTGCTGGCGCTGCTGCTCGCCGGGCTGGTCGTGCTGCTGCAGCTCGACCGTGCGGCACAGGCGATCGGCGCCGGCTCGCTGGTGCTGGTGGCGCTGTACCCGCTCGCCAAGCGCTTCACCTGGTGGCCGCAGCTGGTGATGGGCTTCACCTTCGGGGTAGGCGCCCCGGCCGGCTATGCCGCTGCCGCCGGGTATGCCGGTGGGGCGATATCGCTGGCGCACGGCGCGGCGATCTATGCCGCGGCGATCTTCTGGGACCTCGGCTTCGACACGATCTACGGCTTCCAGGACATGGAGGACGACGCGGTGATCGGCGTGAAAAGCACGTCCCGCCGCTTCGCCCACCGCCCACGCGCCTTCGTCGGTTGCGCCTATGCGCTGGCCATCGCCGCCTTGCTCCTGGCCGGCTCGATGGCGGGGTTGAAACCCGGCTTTTACGCGGTGCTGGCGATACCGGCGCTGCTGCTCGCCTATCAGGTTCGGGCGTTGCGCATCGCCGACCCGCGCGCCTGCCTTGGCCTGTTCAAGCTGAACCGCGCCACCGGGCTCGCCATCGCGCTGTCGCTCGCCGCCGGCCGCCTGTGACGATCTTTCCCGTTTGACCCGGCAGGACGACAAGCAGTTCATCCTGGCCAGCACGGCGCCGGCCCGCCCGGCGCTGGTTCCCGAACTGATGCTGCAACTGGCGACCGAGATCACGCCGATCTGGCAGGCGACGGAAGACCTGCTGCACGCCCACAACATCGCGCCGCCGTTCTGGGCCTTCGCCTGGCCCGGCAGCCAGGTGCTGGCCCGCACCATCCTCGATGCGCCGGCGCACGCGCGCGGCCGCCGCGTGCTGGACTTCGCCGCAGGGTGCGGACTGGCGGCGATTGCCGCGGCCCGCGCCGGCGCCGCCGATGTGGAAGCGGCGGACATCGACCCGCTCGCCATCGCCGCCACGCGGATCAACGCGGCCGCGAACGGCGTGCAGGTCCGCGGCACCGCCCGCGACGTGGTCGGCGACACCTGCCGGTGGGACCTGATCCTGTGCGGTGACGTCTGCTACGAAGCGCCGATGGCCCGCCACATCCTGCCGTGGCTGCGCATGATGGCCACCCAGGGCGCCGAGGTGTGGATCGCCGACCCCGGCCGCGCCTACCTGCCGCGTGACGGCTTGACCGAGATCGCGTGCTACGCAGTGCCGACCAGCCTGGAACTGGAGGATCGCAGCGAGCGCGTCACAAGGCTGTTCAGGCTGAACAGCGCGTCTGTTTGAAAAGCCAGCCTGCCACGTTAGGCTGCATGCGATGATCCATTTTGCCGATCACCTCCTGCGCGAATACGGCTATGGCGTGATCACGCTGGCGGTGGCGATCGAGTGCGCGGGCCTGCTGTTTCCGGGCGAGACGGTGTTTTTCGGTGCAGCGATCTACGCCTCCACCACCGGCCGCATCGGCATCGTGCAGGTGATCGCCGCAGCCAGCGCCGGCGCCATCCTGGGCAATTTCGTCGGGTTTGCGATCGGGCGGCTGATCGGCGCGCCGGTGCTGGCCCGGCATGGCTGGCGCGTCGGGCTGACCGAAAGGCGGCTGGCGCTGGGGCGGTACCTGTTCCGCGTGCATGGCGGCAAGGTCGTGTTCTTCTGCCGCTTTGTCAGCGTGCTGCGCAGCTTCAACGCCCTGCTGGCCGGCGCGTCCGAGATGCCGCTGCGCCTGTTCGTGGCGTGGACGATCGCCGGCGGCGTCGCCTGGCCATGCGTGCACGGGATGTTCGCCTACGTGCTGGGCGACGCCGCACGGCGGATGTCCGGCCGCTTCCAGCTTGTACTCGGCCTGCTGACGCTGCTGGTGGTTGTGTGGGTGCTGCGGTTCGTGAAGCGGAACGAAAGCCGGCTGGAGGAGATGGCGATGCGATCGGAATATGAACAGAACCATGTCTGACCCCCGCCTCGGATGGAGACGCAGCGATCGGAGACGCCCGGCGATCCTTCTGCTGCTGTCGCTGGCGGCTGCGGCGCCCAGCACGGACCAGACCATCGCGCTCACCACCCAGCCGGGCAGCGCGCTGGAGACCACCGCGAAACAACTCGTGGCCGGCGACCTCACCCAATCGCGCAGCACGGGCGACCCGCCGGTGATGCTGGTCGGATCGGCGCACCTGTCCACCCATGGCGGGCCGGCCGCCCTGTTCGTGCAGGTGCAGTCGGCATCGTTCTGCGGCTCGGCCGGCTGCTCCACCTCGGTCTATGTGAAGCGGGGCGCGAGCTGGAAGAAGGTGATGGATTCGATCAGCGGCCCGATCAAGCTGTCGCGGTCCAGCCACCGGGGCATGCACGACCTGCTGGTGCACGGGCACGACCGCTGGGTGTGGAACGGCTCGGTTTATGCCGACACGTTGCCGACGCCGGACATCGACCTGCGCCACTCGGTCAAGAAGGACGCCGGGCACCCTGCCGAAGCGGTGCCGTAGAGCATTATGCGTTCAAGCCGGCACCATCGGACTCGAGCCGTTCCGTAAACGATACCTGATTGCTGTTAACCGATCCTGTGCTAGCGTTCCGGAAAACGACTGCTTCCGGGAGCGCCGGCCATGGACGACATGAGTTTCCACCAGACTGCCGCCTTCGAGCCGGATGCCTATGCGGTTCCCCTCGACCAGTTGAACCCGGCCCGGCCGATCCTGTTCGCGCAGGACGCGATGTGGCCGTTCTTCGAGCGGCTGCGGCGCGAAGACCCGGTGCACTACACGGCGGAAAGCGAATTCGGTCCTTACTGGTCGATCTGCAAATACAAGCAGATCCTGCAGGTCGAGGCCAACCACGAGGCGTTCTCGTCGGACGCCTATCGCGGCGGCATCGTCATCCGCGACCCCGAACCCGACTTCGTCATGCCGATGTTCATCGCCATGGACCCGCCGAAGCACGATCTGCAGCGCGAGGCGGTGAATCCGGTGATCTCGCCGACCAACCTCGCGCGCCTCGAAATCCTGATCCGCGAGCGTGCCGGGACCATCCTGGACCGCCTGCCGGTCGGCGAAGTGTTCGACTGGGTCGAGCATGTCTCGATCGAGCTGACATCGCAGATGCTCGCGACACTGTTCGATTTCCCGCAGGAGGAACGCCGCAAGCTGACACGCTGGTCCGACGTTTCGACCGCCATTCCGGGCGCCGGCGTTGTCGACAGCGAGCAGCAGAAGCAAAGCGAGCTGCTGGAATGCCTGCTGCGCTTCACCGAATTGTGGAACGAGCGGGTGAACGCGCCGCCCACCGGCGACCTGATCAGCCTGATGGCGCATGCCGATGCCACGCGGAACCAGACGCCGATGGAGTACCTCGGCAACCTCGTGCTGCTGATCGTCGGCGGCAACGACACCACGCGCAACTCGATCTCCGGCGGCGTGCTGGCGCTGAACAGGTTCCCCGACCAGTACACCAAGCTGCTCGCCAACCCCGGGCTGGTGCCGAACATGGTGCCCGAGATCATCCGCTGGCAGACGCCGCTCGCGCACATGCGCCGCACCGCCACGCGCGACATCGAGTTCGGAGGCAAAACAATCCACGAGGGCGACCGCGTGGTGATGTGGTATGTCAGCGGCAACCGCGACGAGGAGATGATCGAAAACCCCGAGCTGTTCGACATCGAGCGTGCCCGCCCGCGGCGCCATCTCAGCTTCGGCTTCGGCCTGCACCGCTGCCTCGGCGAACGCCTCGCCGAACTGCAACTGCGCATCATGTGGGAAGAAATCCTGAAGCGCTTCGGCCGCATCGAAGTCGTCGAGGAACCGAAACGCGT
>CAZZWO010000130.1:0-4064 GCA_964657885.1 uncultured Acetobacteraceae bacterium
CCGATGAGACCACGCCGGTGCACCCGGACAAGATCGTCGGCGTCTACAAGAAATCGAAATACCTGGCGGAGCAGGCGGTGCTGGCGCTGGTGCGCGACGAGGCGATGCCGGTGGTGATCGTCAACCCGTCCACGCCGGTCGGGCCGCGCGACGTGAAGCCGACGCCGACCGGCAGGATGATCCGCGACGCCGCTTCGGGCCGGATGCCGGCCTTCGTCGAGACCGGGCTGAACATCGTGCACGTGGACGACGTGGCGGAAGGGCACGCGCTGGCCCTGGAGCGCGGCGTGGTGGGAGAGAAATACATCCTCGGCGGCGAGGATTTCTCGCTCGGCGAGCTGTTTGCGCTGGTGGCCCGGGTGGCGGGCCGCCGGCCACCGCGGATCAGGCTGCCGATCGGGCCGCTGGTGCCGGTGGCGCTGGTCTGCGAGGCGCTGGCGCGGTTCGGCGTGGAGCCGGTGGTGACGCGGGAGACGCTCGCGATGGCGCGCAAGAAAATGTTCTTCTCCAGTGCGAAAGCGCGCGCCGAGCTCGGCTATGCGCCACGGCCGGCGGTGCGGGCGATCGAGGATGCCGTCGCCTGGTTCCGCGAGAACCCGGCTTGAAAGCTTGCAGGTCATGACCTGGCTGGCGGCGCTTTCGCTAGGGATTTGGGTTTACCTGCTGGTGGGTCATGGCCGGTTCTGGCAGGCGGGACCGTTCCTGCCGGCCGCCGGCGCTTTGATGCCGACGGTGAGGCCGGCACCGCCGGTGACGGTTGTGGTGCCGGCGCGGAACGAGGCCGAGAGCATCACGCGCTGTCTGCGCAGCCTGATGGCGCAAGACTATCCGGGCGAGTTCCGGGTGGTGGTGGTCGACGATCTGAGCACCGATGGCACCGGCGGCCTGGCCGACATGGTGCGCGATCCGCGGCTGACGGTGCTGCGCGGGGCGGCTCACCCGCCGGGCTGGAGCGGCAAGTTGTGGGCGCTGCAGCAGGGCATCGAGATGGCGGGACGGGCGCCGCTGCTGCTGTTGACCGATGCCGATATCGAGCATGCGCCGGGGCACATCGCGAGCCTGGTGGCCAAGCTGGAGCACGACCGGCTGGACATGGTGTCGGAGATGGTGGCGCTGCATTGCGAGACCGCGGCGGAGCGGGCCCTGGTGCCGCCTTTCGTGTTCTTTTTCGCGCTCTTGTACCCGTTTGCCTGGGTCAACGATCCGGGCAACAAGGTGGCCGCCGCCGCGGGCGGCACGGTGCTGATACGGGCCGACATGCTGGCGCGGGTGGGCGGATTGGCGGCGATGCGCGGCGCGCTTATCGACGACGTCACTCTGGCGAGGCGCGTGAAGGCGATCGGGCGGATCTGGCTGGGCCACAGCCGGCTGGCCACCAGCATCCGCCCTTATGAGACCGCCGGAGACGTTTGGCGGATGGTGGCGCGCTGCGCCTATGTGCAACTCGGTTATTCACCCTGGATGCTGGCGGCCACCGTGCTGGGCATGGTGGTCGTTTGGCTGACACCGCCGTTGTGCACGATGTTCGGCCACGGGATGACGCAGTGGCTCGGGGCGCTGGGTTGGGCGGCAATGACCGCGTCCTATATTCCGACGCTGCAGCGTTTCGCGCTGAACCCTGGCTGGGCGCTCGTCCTGCCGGGTGCGGCGGCATTCTACACGGCGGCGACGCTTGGCTCGGCGCTGGACCATTATCGGGGGCGGGGCGTGATCTGGAAACAGCGGGCGTATCACGGGTGAGCGGGCTCGCGGTGAGCGAAACGGTGGCGGGACCGCATGCGCCCGATCAGGCGCCCGGCAACGTCGAAAGCTGGTCGGGCAAGGATCGTGGGCAGGAGAACTTTCCCGTCGGCTCGGTGCTGATCAGGCCGGCGCTGCGGCGCCACGTGCACGCCTTCTACGACTTCGCGCGGAATGCGGACGACATCGCCGACAGTCCGGTGCTGGTACCGGCCGACAAGATCCATCGCCTGGACGTGATGGAGGCGGTGCTGATGGGCGGCTTGGATGTCGGGTCGCCATCGTCGCTCGCGTTGCGGGCGAGCCTGGCCGAGACGGGCGTCGATGCGGTGCATAGCCGCGACCTGCTGCGCGCGTTTCGCCAGGATGCCGGGAAGTTGCGCTATGCGAGCTGGGACGAATTGCTGGAGTATTGCCGGTATTCGGCCATGCCGGTCGGGCGCCACGTGCTCGCGCTGCATGGCGAGCGCTCCGATACCGTGCCGCCGTCGGATGCGCTGTGCGCCGTGTTGCAGGTGCTGAACCACCTTCAGGATCTGGCGAAGGATTTGTCGCAGCTCGACCGCTGCTACCTGCCGCAGGGCATGCTCGATGCCGCCGGGGCGAGCGTGGACGATGTGAGGCAGCCGGCGCTGACGCCGGGTTTGCGGGCCGTGACGGCGCGGTTGCTCGATCGCTGCGATGCCCTGAACGCCGAGGCGGCTGCATTGCCGCGCCGGGTGCGAAGCCGGCGGCTGCGGCTGGAAACGGCGGTGATCCTGGGTTTGTCACGCCGGCTGGCGGCGCGGCTGCGGCGCGGTGACCCGTTGGCGGCCAGGGTGAAGCTCCGGCCGGTCGATGTGGCGCTGAGTGTTGCGGCGGCCGGGCGGTACCTGCCGTGAGCGGCCCGATGGGAGCGTCGGCGGCCGACCTGGCCGAGGTCGAGCGGATCGTCAGGAGCGCCGGCACGTCGTTCTATCATGGCATGCGCATCCTGCCGCCGGACCGCCGCGCGGCGATGTACGCCATCTACGCGTTCTGCCGGGTGGTGGACGACATCGCCGACGAGCCGGCGCCGATGCGGGAGAAGCGGCGTGCGCTCGACGAGTGGCGCAGCCGGATCGAGGCGCTGGAGCGCGGCGAGGCGGAGGGGCCGGTGGCGCGCGTGCTGTTGCTGGCGCGGCGTTACTTCGCCCTGCGGCGGGTGGATTTCCTGGCGGTGATCGATGGCATGGAGATGGATGCCGAGACGGTGATCGTCGCGCCATCCTTCGACACGCTGGACCGCTATTGCGACAAGGTGGCGTCGGCGGTGGGACGGCTATCGGTGCGGGCGTTCGGCGATAGCTCGCCGGCCGCCGACGAGGTGGCTTTCCACCTGGGGCGCGCCCTGCAGCTTACCAACATACTGCGCGACTTGTCCGAGGATGCGGCGCGGGGGCGCCTGTACCTGCCGCGCGAGTGGCTATCGATGGCGAGTGTGCCGTGGGAGCCGGCGGCGGCGCTGGCTCATCCGCGGCTGCCTGAGGTTTGCGAGCGCATGGTGCGGACGGCCCGTGGTCATTTTGCCAAGGCGTATGCGGCGATGGAGCGCTGCGACCGGCAGGCGATGAAGCCGGCGCGGCTGATGGCGGCCAATTACGCCGCGGTGCTCGGGCGATTGGAGCGGCGCGGCTGGAAGCAGGTGGACAAGCGGGTCTCGGTGCCGGGCTGGCTGAAGATGCTGATTCTGGTGCGGTTCGCCTTGGGGTGGAAAGCCGCGCGGATATGACCGGCCGCATCCATGTGGTCGGTGGCGGGCTGGCAGGCCTGGCGGCGGCGCTCGCCCTCGCCGAGGCCGGGCGACCGGTGGTGGTCTATGAGGCCGGGCCGGCGTGTGGCGGGCGTTGCCGGTCGTATTTCGACCGTGAACTCGGCTGCCGGATCGACAACGGCAACCATCTGCTGCTGTCGGGCAACCGCGCGGCGATGTCGTTTCTCGACAGGGTCGGAGCGAGGCATTCGCTGGCCGGCCCGGCCTCGCCGGTGTTCCCGTTCATCGATGTGCGCAGCGGCCAGCGTTGGACGGTGCGGCCGAACGAAGGGCGGTTGCCCTGGTGGGTGTTCCTGCCATCGCGCGGGGTGCCGGGAGCCGGATTGGCCGATTACGTGCGGTTGTTGCGGCTGCGGTCGGCGAAGGCGGCCGACACGGTGGGTGGGTTGCTGCCGCATAACAGCCTGTACGAGCGGCTGATCGAGCCGTTGGCCGTCTCGGCGTTGAACACGCCGGCTGACCAGGGCAGCGCCAGGCTGATGTGGGCGGTGATCGCGGAAACGCTCGCCAGGGGCGGGGCGCATTGCGTGCC
>CAZZWO010000130.1:4164-8642 GCA_964657885.1 uncultured Acetobacteraceae bacterium
ATTCGGGAGAAGCGGGCCACGTTTGCTGCAACTCCGGCGCAACACATGCGTCGCCCTTCCGCCACAACATGCTTGCCGAATCTGGCGCTGGCAGGCGATTGGACGGATACCGGGTTGCCCGCAACCATCGAAGGTGCGATCAGGTCTGGCTTTGCTGCGGCGCAGCAGGTTGAGGCGTTCGCGCAATAACCTTTAGAATGAGTATGCAAAGCGACATTCTGACCTCCCCCGCAACGGCGATCGGCGCTAACGAACTGGAAGCTCGCATCGAGCTTGCTGCAGGCGCGCTCGGCCGTCTGCAGAATGGTGACGGGCATTGGCGCTTCGAGCTGGAAGCCGACGCGACCATTCCGGCCGAGTACATTCTGCTCGAACACTACCTCGACCGGATCGATTCCGGGCTGGAAGCGCGTATCGGGGTGTATCTGCGTGAGATCCAGGGTCACCATGGCGGCTGGCCGCTGTTCCATGGCGGGCGCTTCGACCTCTCGGCGAGCGTAAAGGCGTATTTCGCGCTGAAATGCCTAGGCGACAGTCCCGATGCGCCGCACATGGCGCGTGCCCGGGCGGCGATCCTGGCCGCCGGCGGAGCGGAACGCACCAACGTCTTCACCCGTATCCAGCTTGCCCTGTTCGGCGAGGTTCCATGGCGCGCGATACCGACCATGCCGGTCGAGATCATGCTGTTGCCGGAGTGGTTCTTCTTCCACCTGTCGAAGATCTCGTATTGGTCGCGCACGGTGATCGTGCCGCTGCTGGTGCTGATGGCCCGCCGGCCGCGGGCGATAAACCCGCATGGCGTGCACATCCGTGAGTTGTTCACCCGGGAGCCCGAGCAGATCCGCGACTACATCCGCGGACCGTATCGCAGCTTCTGGGGACATGCGTTCAAGGCGCTGGACATCGGCCTCAAGCGGAGCCAGCGGTTGTTCCCGGCTCGTGCGCGCGCACGGGCAACGGCTCAGGCCGTGGCATTCGTGACCGAGCGGCTGAACGGCGAGGATGGGCTGGGCGCGATCTACCCGGCGATGGCGAACAGCGTGATGATGTTCGCGTCGCTGGGATACGAGCCTTCCCACCCCGACGCGGCGCTCGCCTGGCTGTCGGTGCGCAAGCTGATCGTGGACGATGGCGAGCGGGCGTATGTGCAGCCTTGCGTCTCGCCGATCTGGGACACCGCATTGGCGGGCGTTGCGATGGCGGAGGCCGGGTTCGGCTGCGCGCTGGGCCGCGCCCCCGTCGAGGCGGCAAGCGACTGGCTAGCGGCGCGGCAGATCCTGGACGTGAAGGGCGATTGGGCGGTGCGCCGGCCCGATGTGGCGCCGGGCGGCTGGGCGTTCCAGTATGCCAACGATTATTACCCAGACGTGGACGACACCGCGGTGGTCGGCATGCTGCTGGCCCGCAACGGCGACCCGGCACATGACGAGGCGATCCTGCGTGCGCGCAACTGGATCGTTGGGATGCAGAGCAGCGATGGCGGCTGGGGCGCCTTCGAGCCGGAGAACACGCACAGCTATCTGAATCACATCCCGTTTGCCGATCATGGTGCGCTGCTGGACCCGCCGACCGCCGACGTGACGGGGCGTTGCGTGGGTTTTCTGGCGCAGATCGGGATGCCGGCGGATCACCCGGTGATGGCGCGGGCGCTGGCCTATCTGCGGCGCGAGCAGGAGGCGGACGGCAGCTGGTTCGGCCGCTGGGGCACCAACTACATCTACGGCACCTGGTCGGTGGTGAACGCGCTGAACGCGGCGGGCGTGCCGCATGACGATCCGATGATGGTGCGCGCCTGCGACTGGCTGGTGTCGGTGCAGCGCGAGGATGGCGGCTGGGGCGAGGACGAGGAAAGTTACGCCGACGCGCCGCACGGGCGTTATTCCGAGAGTACGCCGTCGCAGACCGCCTGGGCGGTGCTGGCGCTGATGGGCGCGGGCCGCACGGAGCATCCATCGGTCCGGCGCGGGGTGGCCTGGCTGGCGGCGACGCAGAAGCCGGATGGCGAGTGGGACGAAACCCCTTACACGGCCGTCGGGTTCCCGCGCGTGTTCTACCTGAAATATCACGGCTACCGGCTGTTCTTCCCGCTGCTTGCACTGTCGCGCTATCGCAACCTGCGGCGCGGCAACCAGCGCCTGGTCGACTGGGGCATCTGAACCAGCCTTGCTGGCCTTCGTCGTCGGGCTGAAGGCGGAGGGCCAGCTTGCGGGCGGCCGGGTGTTCGTCGGCGGCGGCGATGCGGCCGGAGCAAGTGTCGCGGCGGCCGGTGCAATCCGGGCGGGGGCGCGGGCGCTGGTCAGTTTCGGGCTGGCCGGTGGGCTGTCCCCTTCCCTGCCGGCGGGATCGCTGCTGGTGCCGCGATTCGTACTGGTGCACGGATTCCGGCTCGCCGCGAACCCGGTGCTGGCGGCAGCGCTGGGCGGGTTCTGCGGCGAGGCGGTGCTGGCGGGCGACGGTGTGGTGGCGGGGGTTGCCGGCAAGGCGTCGCTCTGGGCCGCGACAGGCGCTGACATCATCGATCTGGAAAGCGGAGCGGTGGCCGAAGCTGCGGCGGCGTCCGGGCTGCCGTTCGCGGTGCTGCGGGCGGTTTGCGACCCGGCGTGGCGGGCGTTGCCGCCGGCAGCGTTGCTGGCGCTGGAGGCAGGGGGTGCGATCGGCATCCGGCGCGTGCTCGGCTCGGTGCTGAGGCGTCCGAGCCAGGTGCCCGGGCTGCTCGCCCTGGCGCGGGATGCGGCACTGGCGCGGCGTGCGCTGCAGGGGCGGATGGCAACCTTGCGGACCCGGGGCGCCTTGCAGGCATTCGAATAGGGGTCGGTGCGGTTTGATGGATGGGTTACTGGGAACGCTGGTGAGGTGGTGCGGCCGCCAGCGCTGGCTGGTGCTGCTGGCCGCCGCGGTCCTGGCGGCGGGCAGTGCAGGGCTGGCGGGCACGCGGCTGAAGATGTCCACCAACCTGCACGAGCTGTTCGCGCCCAGCCTGGCTTGGCGGCAGCAGGATCTGGCGTTGCGGCGGGCCTACCCGCAGTTCAACGATCTGATCGTGGCGGTGGTGGACGCCCGCATTCCCGAAGAGGCGGATGCGACGGCGGATGGGCTGTTGCATGCGTTGCAGGGCGACAAGGCGCATTTCGCTTCGGTGCGACGGCCGGACGCTTCGCCTTATCTGCAGCGCGAGGGGCTGTTGTTCCTCGACACGGCGGCACTGACCGATCTGCTGGACAAGACGGTCGATGCGGCGCCGTTCCTGGGTGTGCTGGCGAGCGACCCATCGGCGCGCGGACTGTTCGGCGCCCTCGGCCTGATCGGCCAGGGGCTGGCGCATGGGCAGGCCAACCTGGGGCCGTTCGACGCGGCGTTGCGCGGGTTCCAGGCGACATTGCACGCAGCGGCGGCCGACGGGCACGCGCCGCCGTTGTCCTGGCAGTCGCTGCTGGCCGGCGGGTTGTCGAAGCTGGCAGGGCCGGACCGCATCGTGCTGATCCAGCCAAAGCTGGATTACGGGGCGGTGCAGCCGGGCGGCGCGGCGACCCAGGCGGTGCGGGCGGCGGCGGCGCGGCTGGAGTTCGTGGCCAGCGGCGACGCGCATGTGCGGCTGACCGGCGAGGTGGCACTGTCGGACGAGGAGTTCTCGTCCGCGATGCAGGGTGCGGTGGCCGGGCTGGCGATCAGTTTCGCGCTGGTGCTGGTCTGGTTGTTCCTGGCGCTGCGGAGCTGGCGGCTGATCGTGCCGGTGGCGGCGACGCTGGTGCTCGGGTTGATGCTGACGACCGGGTTCGCGGCATTGGCAGTGGGCACCCTCAACCTGATCTCGGTCGGGTTCGCCATCCTGTTCGTCGGGATCGCGGTGGATTTCTCGATCCAGTTCTGCGTGCGGTTCCGCGAGATGCGGCTGTCGGCGCCGGGGCTGCCCGAGGCGCTCGCGGCAACGGGCGGCCGCGTCGGGCGGCAGGTGCTAATCGCCGGGGTTGCCGCCGCGTCGGGGTTCCTGGCGTTCGTGCCGACCGATTTCCGTGGCGTGGCCGAGCTGGGACTGATTGCCGGCGCGGGGATGCTGATCGCGTTGGTTTGCACACTGACGTTCCTGCCGGCGATGCTGACGGTGTGCGGGCCGCGGGCCGAGGGGTCCGAGGTGGGCATTGCCGCGCTGGCGCCGGTGGACCGGGCGATCGGGTGGGCGCGGGTGCCGCTGCTGGTGGTGTTCGCGCTGCTGTTCGTAGGCGGGGCGGCGCTGACGTTCCGGCTGCGGTTCGACAGCAACACGCTGCATACCAAGCAGCAGGACACCGAGGCCATGCGGACGCTGCTGCATCTGTTCGACACGCCGGTGACCAACCCGTTCACGATCGACATCGTGCGGCCGGATGTGGCGGCGGCTGCATCGCTGGCGGCGCCGATCTCGCAGTTGGGCCTGGTGGACCATGTGGTGGGCCTGCAGAGCTTCGTGCCGGCCGATCAGGCGGCCAAGCTGGCGGCGATCC
>CAZZWO010000131.1:0-8627 GCA_964657885.1 uncultured Acetobacteraceae bacterium
CGGCGCGGCTGCGCGGCAGCGCCGGCCAGTCGCTCGGTGCGTTCGCGGTGCAGGGTTTGCGCATCGAGGTGATGGGCGACGCGAACGACTATGTCGGCAAGGGGCTGTCGGGAGCCACCATCGTCATCCGCACGTCCCCGAGTTCCGAGCTGCTGAGCCAGAACAACACGATTCTCGGCAACACGGTGCTGTACGGCGCCACGTCGGGCAAGCTGTTCGCGGCCGGCCAGGCGGGTGAGCGGTTCGCCGTGCGCAATTCCGGCGCGCTCGGCATTGTCGAAGGCTGCGGCAGCAACGCCTGCGAGTACATGACCGGCGGAACGGCGGTGATCCTCGGCGATGTCGGCGACAATTTCGGCGCCGGCTTCACCGGCGGCATGGCATTCATCTACGACCCCGCCGAGACGTTCGAAATGCGCATCAACCCCGACACGCTCACCTGGCAGCGCCTCGCCTCGCCGCACTGGGAAAACATCCTGCGCGCCCTGGTCGAGGAACATGCGCGAGAAACCAACAGCCGCTACGCCGCCATGCTCCTCCACGACTGGGAGCAGGAACGCGAAAAATTCTGGCAGGTCGTGCCAAAGGAGTACGTGAAGTACCTCGCCGAGCCACTGAACGACACGCTAGAAGCCATGCGCGCATAAACCCGAGAGATCGTCTGAGAATGCGCTAGGCCGAGTCTTCCGGCGTGGCTTCGAGCGATCTTTCAGGCCTCCAAGGGCGAGCGTAGCTTCGCCTCATCCGACGGGTCGAATGCGATGCGGCCCTCGTCGCGGGCGCGCAACAGCATCAGCCCGTCGCGTGCGTTGGCGTCCAGGCCCGTGCCGCCGGCGTCGAGATAGGCGTAGATCGCACGCCGCATCCGCGCCTCCCAGAATTTCTCCACGTGCAACGCCACTTCGCTTGCGGCTTCTTCGGGCGGGCGGCGGCGATAGAACGTGGCGATCTGGTTCAGCATCGTCACGAGTTTGTTGTCACCCATCGCCGCATCTCTCCCGTTGGCCACGCGAGCGACGCCCCGCGGCGTTGGCGCGGCGCGGCGCCGATGCCATAACCCCGCGCATGCGCGTTCTCTACCATCTTCCCCTATCCCCATTTTCCAGAAAAGTCCGCCTGGTGCTGTCGGAGCGCCGGCTGCCGTTCGAGCTGAAGGTCGAGCGGGTGTGGGAGCGCCGGCCCGAGTACCTGGCCATGCACGCGGCCGGCACGGTTCCGGTGCTGGTGGAAGATAACGGGCTGGTCATCCCGGATAGCGGCGTGATCTGCGAGTACCTGGAGGAAGCCTATCCCGATACCGCGCTGCTGGGCCGCACGCTGGGCGAGAGCGTGGAAATCCGCCGTCTGGTCGCCTGGTTCGACGGCAAGTTCGCCCACGAGGTCACCCGCAACCTGCTGGGCGAAAAGCACATGAAGCGCTTCTTCAACCGCGGCCAGCCCGACGTCACGATGATCCGCGCCGGTTACGCGAACCTGCGCGGCCACCTCGAATATATCGGCTGGCTGGCCGAGCAGCGCCGCTGGCTGGCCGGCAACGAGCTCAGCCTGGCCGATTTTGCAGCCGCCGGGCACCTGTCCGCGCTGGATTTCGCGGCCGAGGTCGACTGGAGCGTCTCCGCCCCCGCCCGCGACTGGTACTCCCGCATGAAGTCCCGCCCCTCCTTCCGCCCCTTGTTGACCGACCGGGTAGCCGGCATCGATCCCCCGGTACACTACGCCGACCTGGACTTCTAACGACGGAAACGTCCCGCCCCGCCCCCGTCTGACGACTGAATCCCGAAGGCTGGCGACTGACCCCGGCTTCCTTTCCGGCGCCGGGCAGGGTATCGAACCCGGTATGTCGGACACCATTTCCGGCCTCTCCTTCGAGGATGCCCTCGCCGAACTTGAACGTATCGTTCGCGGCCTGGAGGGTGGCCAGCAGAAGCTCGAGGACGCCATCACCTGCTATGAGCGGGGCACTGCGCTACGCCGTCACTGCGAGTCGAAGCTCGCCGAGGCGGAGGCGCGCGTGCAGGCCATCGTCGAGCGGGCGGATGGCTCGCTTGGCCTGAAGGATGTCCCTTCGAAAACGGCGGAGTAGGAATGACCACCGACAGCATGGAGGTTGGCCTTCAGGGCACGCCCGAAGCCGCCCTGATGACCGCCCTGACCGACCGCGCCGCCGAGGTCGAGACGTGTCTCGACAGCCTGCTGCCGCTGGAAGCGGGGCTGGAGGCGCGGCTGATCGAGGCGATGCGCTACGCGGCGCTGGGCGGCGGCAAGCGGCTGCGCGGGTTCCTGGTGATGGAAGTGGCCGGCCTGTTTCGTGTGGCGCCCGCCTGCGCCGCCCGGGTCGCCGCATCCGTCGAAATGCTGCATGCGTATTCGCTGGTGCATGACGACCTGCCCGCCATGGATGACGACGATTTGCGCCGCGGCAAGCCCAGCACCCACCGCGCCTTCGATGAGGCGACGGCGATCCTGGCCGGCGACGCGCTGCAGGCCCGCGCCTTCGAGGTGCTGGCCGAGGAAGACACCCATTCCGACCCCGCCGCCCGCTGCGAGCTGGTGTGCGCGCTCGGTCTGGCGGCCGGCGCGCGCGGCATGGCGGGTGGCCAGATGATCGACATGGAAGCCGAGGGGCGCACCCTGAACCTGGGCGAAGTGGCCCGGCTGCAGGCGTTGAAGACCGGCCGGCTGATCCAGTTCGCGGCCGAGGCCGGCGCCATCCTGGGCCGCGCGCCCTGGCAGGTCCGCACCCAGATCGCCGCTTATGGGCGCGACCTCGGCGCCGCGTTCCAGATCGCCGATGACGTGCTCGACACCGTGGGCACCGCGGAACAGATCGGGAAGACCGCCGGCAAGGACCAGGCTGCCGGAAAAGCCACAGTTGTATCAATTCTGGGGGTCGAGCGCGCCGAAGCGCAGGCTCGGATGTTGTGTGAGCAGTCGAAAGCCCATTTGGAGCATTTCGGGCCGGAGGCCGACAGGCTGCGGGCCCTGGCGTCCTGGGTTGTGGCGCGACGGAATTAGCGGGCAGCTTGTCGCTATTGTATGGGTTGCAAGGAGTATTGGCCGATCATGACCGTTGAAACCCGCATGGCGCCGGCTGGCCGACCCTCCACCCCCCTGCTGGACCGGGTGAACACGCCTGCCGACCTGCGTAACCTTTCGAACGAGCAGCTTCGCCAGGTGGCCGATGAGCTGCGGGCCGAAACGGTGGACGCGGTGTCCACCACGGGCGGACACCTTGGCGCCTCGCTCGGCGTGGTCGAGCTGACGGTCGCCCTCCATGCCGTTTTCGACACACCGACCGACAAGGTGATCTGGGACGTTGGCCACCAGGCCTATCCGCACAAGATCCTGACCGGCCGCCGCTCCCGCATCCGCACCCTACGCCAGGGCGGTGGCCTGTCCGGCTTCACCCGCCGCAGCGAGAGCGACTACGACCCGTTCGGCGCCGCCCACAGCTCCACCTCCATCTCCGCGGGGCTCGGCTTCGCGGTCGCCAACGAGCTGCAGGGTCACCCCGAGCGTCACGTGGTGGCGGTGATCGGCGACGGTGCGATGAGCGCCGGCATGGCCTATGAGGCGATGAACAACGCCGGCGCGCGTAAAAGCCGCCTGATCGTCGTGCTGAACGACAACGAGATGTCGATCGCGCCACCGGTCGGCGCCATGAGCGCCTACCTCTCGCGGCTGATGAGCAGCCAGAGCTTCCTCAGCCTGCGCGACGTGGCGGGCCGGATCTCCAAGCACTTCCCCTGGGGCCTCGACCGCACGGTGAAGCGCGCCGAGGAGTATGCGCGCGGCCTGCTGACCGGCGGCACGCTGTTCGAGGAGCTGGGCTTCTACTACGTCGGCCCGATCGACGGCCACAACATGGACCACCTGCTGCCGGTCCTGCGTAACCTCCGCGAGGCCGAGACGCACGGCCCGATCCTGCTGCACGTCATCACCAAGAAGGGCTACGGCTACCCGCCCGCCGAGGCCACCGCCGACAAGCTGCATGCGGTCGCCAAGTTCAACGTGGTCACCGGCGAGCAGGTGAAGGCCCCGGTCGGCGCGCCCACCTACACCCGCGTGTTTGCCGACGCGCTGGTGAGCGAGGCCGAGCGCAACGACAAGATCGTGGCGATCACCGCCGCCATGCCGTCCGGCACCGGCCTCGACCGTTTCGAGAAGCGCTTCCCCGACCGCTTCTTCGACGTGGGCATCGCCGAACAGCACGCCGTGACCTTTGCCGCGGCAATGGCTGCCGAGGGCATGGTGCCGTTCGCCACCATTTATTCCACGTTCCTGCAGCGCGCCTACGACCAGGTGGTGCACGACGTGGTGCTGCAGAACCTGCCGGTGCGCTTCGCCATCGACCGTGCCGGGCTGGTCGGCAATGACGGCGCCACCCATGCCGGCAGCTTCGACCTTTCCTATCTCGGCTGCCTGCCCGGCATCGTGCTGATGGCGCCGGCAGATGAGGCGGAGCTGGTGCACATGGTCGCCACATCCGCGGCGATCGACGATTGCGCATCCGCGTTCCGCTATCCGCGCGGCGAAGGCACCGGCGTCGCCCTGCCGACCCGCGGGGAGATCCTGCAGATCGGCCGTGGGCGCATGATCCGCGAGGGCGGCCGCGTCGCCATCCTCAGCCTGGGCACCCGCCTGGGCGAGGCGCTGCGCGCGGCCGACGCGCTGGCCGCCCGCGGCCTGCCGACGACGGTTGCCGATGCCCGCTTCGCCAAGCCCATCGACACCGCGTTGCTGGAGCAGCTTGCCCGCCATCACGAGGTGCTGATCACCATCGAGGAGGCTTCTTCCGGTGGATTCTCGGCGCTGGTGGGCCAGCATCTGGCGCTGAACGGCCTGCTCGATGGCGGGCTGCGGTTCCGCCCGATGGTGCTGCCGGACCGGTTCATCGACCACATGAGCCCGGCGGCGCAGATCGTGGACGCGGGGCTGGACGCCAAATCCATCGTGCAGACCGTGCTTGGCGCGCTTGGCCGCGATGTGCGCGAGGCGGTGAACCTGTGAGCGGCCATGTCAGGAGCCGGGCCATGATGCGTATCGCGGCAACCGTCGGACTATGCGCCGTGCTTGGCCTGGCAACCGCGGCGCGGGCGCAGGAAACCGGCCCGGCGGCGCCCATTGCGGCGCTCGACCAGGCGCTGATGACCGCGATGAAGAACGGGCATTCGCCGTTCCCCAGCCGCTACCAGGCGCTGGCGCCCGCGGTGGACCACGCCTTCAACCTCCCGCAAATCCTGCAGACCGTTGTCGGACTGCGCTGGGCGAGCATTCCGGCCGATGGCCAGGCAAAGCTGCTCGCCACTTTCCGGGCCTACACCATCAGCAGCTATGCGAGTAATTTCGACAGCGACTCGGGCGATCGTATAGAATTGCTGTCCGAAACCCGTAGCGTGGGCGCCGACAAGGTTGTGGAGACCCAGATCGTGCCGAAGGCAGGCGAGCCGACCCGCATCGACTACGTCATGCGCCAGTTTCCGGGCGGTTGGCAGGCTGTGGACGTGCTCGAACAGGGCACCATCAGCCAGGCGGCGGTACAGCGTTCGGACTTTCGCAGCCTGCTGACCGGCGGTCCTGACAAGCTGATCGCCAGCCTGCAGCAGAAGATCGACACGATGTCGGGCGGCACCATCAAACCGTGATTTTCGACCAGCCAAACTGGCCGGCGCCGAACTGGCTGGCGATCGTAACGGCAGCGATCACCCTTGCGGGCTTCGTGCAAGCCGCGGCGGGCTGGCTGGCGGTCCGCCGTTTTCGCGCCGCCGCCACGTCGCCTGGTCACTATGCCCCGATCACCGTGCTGAAGCCGCTGCACGGCGACGAGCCGATGCTGGAAGAGGCGCTCGCCTCGTTCTGCCGCCAGGTGTTTCCACGGTTCCAGATCGTGTTCGGCGTGCAGGACCTCGACGATACCGCCATTCCCGTGGTGCAGCGGCTCCGCAGGCGGTTCCCGCATGTCGACATCGAACTGGTGATCGACCCGACACCGCACGGGCTGAACCGCAAGGTCGCCAACCTCATCAACATGTTCCCGTCCGCACGACACAACTGGCTCGTGGTGTCCGACAGCGACATGCATGCCCCGCCGGACTACCTGGCGCGCGTCGCCGATGCGCTGGCGGTACCCGGCACCGGGCTGGTCACCACGCTGTACACCGGCAGGCCGGCGCAGCCCGGGCTGCCGGGGCTGCTCGGCGCGTCGTACATCACCCAGAGCTTTGCCGCGGGCGCATTGATGGCCCGCGCGCTGGGGCGGCAGGATTGCATGGGGGCCACGATGGCGCTCAGCCGCGAGACCCTGATGCGGGTCGGCGGCTTCCCCACATTATCGCCCTATGTCGCGGACGATGCCGTGCTCGGCAGCAAGGTCCGCACGCTGGGACAGAACGTGACGCTGGCCGCCTGCGTCCCGGCAACCACCGTCGGGGAGCGGTCGGTGACCGCGTTGTTCCTCCACGAGCTGCGCTGGGCACGGACCATCCGCGCGGTGGAGCCGCTCGGCTTTGCGGTTTCGGTCATCCAGTTTCCGGCGTTCTGGGCATTGCTGACGGTGATCTCGTCCGGGGGCGCCTTGTGGGCCGTCGGGCTGTGGCTGCTCGCCGTCGGCATCCGCGGCGGCTTCGGCCTGGCGATCGAGCGTGCTATGGGCGCCGTTCGCACGCCGGTCTGGATGCCAGCCCTGCGTGACGTGCTCTCGATGGCGGTGCTGGTGGCTTCCTATATGGGCGACGAGGTGGCGTGGCGCGGCCATGTGCTGAGCACCGGCGAAGACACCCATTACAGTGCCGCGCGCGTGCTGCTGGCAACGCGCAGGGGATAGACCATGATGAAAACGTTGTTTCTGCAGCCCCCCTCTTTCGATGGGTTCGATGGTGGCGCCGGCTCGCGGTACCAGGCCAAGCGCGAGATCAAGAGCTTCTGGTACCCGACCTGGCTGGCGCAGCCCGCGGCCCTGGTCGAGGGCAGCAAGCTGATCGACAGCCCGCCGGCGCGCACGTCGCTGGACACCGTGATTGCGGCCGCTCGCGACCACGACCTGGTGGTCATGCACACGTCGACCCCGTCGTTCGCGTCGGACGTGAAGGTTGCGGCCGCGCTCAAGACCGCCAAGCCGTCGCTCAAGATCGGCATGGTCGGCGCAAAGGTCGCGGTGCAGCCGAAGGAGAGCATGGAGGCCAGCGCAGGCATCATCGACTTCGTCGCGCGCAACGAGTTCGACTTCACCATCAAGGAAGTGGCGGAGGACCGCCCCTGGGCCGGCATCGACGGCATCACCTGGCGCGATCCCAGCGGCTTGCTCGTTCACAACAAGGAACGCGCGACGCTCGAGAACATGGATTCGTTGCCGTTCGTGACGGATGTGTACAAGCGCGACCTGCGGATCGAGGATTACTTCATCGGCTACCTGCTGCACCCGTACATCTCGTTCTACACGGGACGCGGCTGCAAATCGCATTGCACGTTCTGCCTCTGGCCGCAGACGGTCGGCGGGCATCGCTACCGGGTGCGCAGCCCGGCGCATGTGGCCGAGGAAATCCGCCACTGCATGAAGATGTTCCCGCAGGTGCGTGAATACTTCTTCGACGACGACACCTTCACCGACGATCTGCCGCGCGCCGAGGCGATCGCCCGCGAGCTCGGCAAATTGGGCGTGACGTGGTCCTGCAACGCGAAGGCCAACGTGCCGCGCGACACGCTGAAGGTGCTCAAGGATAACGGCTTGCGCCTGCTGCTGGTCGGCTACGAAAGCGGCAACCAGCAGATCCTGTACAACATCAAGAAAGGCATGCGCATCGACGTTGCGCGCCGGTTCACCAAGGACTGCCACGAGCTCGGCATCAAGATCCACGGCACGTTCATCCTGGGCCTGCCTGGCGAAAGCCAGGAGACCATCAAGGAGACCATCAAGTTCGCGACCGACATCAACCCGCATACGATCCAGGTGTCGCTCGCCGCGCCGTATCCCGGCACGTTCCTGTACAAGCAGGCGATGGAGAACGGCTGGCTCGACGTGAACAACGCCGAGCTGATCGACGATCATGGCGTGCAGATCGCGCCGCTGACATATCCCCATCTGGCACACACCGAAATCTTCGACAACGTCGAGACGTTCTACAAGAAGTTCTATTTCCGTGCGCCGAAGATAGCCTCGATCGTCGGCGAGATGCTGGGCAGCCGCCAGATGATGGTCCGCCGCCTGCGCGAAGGCGTAGAGTTCTTCCAGTTCCTGCGCGACCGCCACAAACAGGCCGCCTGACAACGCCGTAGGGTGACCACGTAGGGTGGAAAAGCGCAGCGCCTTCCACCAACCGGCGTTTCCGCGGCTTACATCTCAAGCCACGCGAAACCCGTGCGCAAATGGCGGAAGGCGCTGCGCTTTTCCGCCCTACGGGTACGGGGTGGGCAAATAGCGATGCGGCGGCTGATCACCGTTGCGGATGATTTTGGCCTGACCGAGGGCGTGAATGCTGCGGTGGTCCAGGCGGTGACGCAGGGGATACTGACCAGCGCGAGCCTGATGGTATCCGCGCCGTCTGCTGCGGATGCGGTGTCGCGCGCGCGGGCATCACCGGCCCTGGCGGTGGGGCTGCATCTGGTTGTGATCGAAGGCGCGCCTACCCTCC
>CAZZWO010000132.1:0-8617 GCA_964657885.1 uncultured Acetobacteraceae bacterium
AGCCGTCCTTCATCACCTCGGCGACCGAGATCGGCACATCCCGCTCCCAGCGCGGGAAACTCACGAAGATGCGGCCGGTCTTGCTGACGGCAACGCCGGTCACCTGCTGGTCGAAGCCCGCCACCTTCACCGGCGCCGGTGCGGCCGCCCGGGCTGGCCCTGCGGCGCCCAGCGCCACTAGACCAACGAGCCCTGCGACGCTGCCCAAACCTGTGCTGTTCCGCTTCATCTCGGGCCCTTCGCCGCCATTCTCGGCAGCAGCGATTGAGGCAAACCGAAGTTCCGCCGTCCCTCAGCGATGCGCCAGCTTCAAGCGGCGGCGGCACAGCTTTCGGCGGCCCGCATCACCCGCAGGAAATTGCCGCCCCACAGCGCGGCCACCTCCGAATGGCCGTAGCCGCGGCGGACCAGCTCGGCGGTGATGTTCGGGCTCTCGCTCGCATCCCGCCACCCGGTGATGGCCCCGCCGCCGTCGAAATCCGAGCTGATGCCGCAATGCGCCAAGCCGATCCGCCGAACCACGTAATCGACGTGGTCGCAGAAATCGCTGACGGTCACGTCCTCGAAGCGGCCCTTCGGCTTCAGGAAGGGCGGCATGGCGGTGATCTGCACCAGGCCTTCGGTGTCGCGTAGCGCGTCGAGCTGCATGTCGTCGAGGTTGCGCGGATGGTCGCACAGCGCGGTGACGCAGGAATGGGTGGCCACCACCGGCGCCCGCGACAGGCCGGCCGCCTGCAGCATGGATTGGCGCGACAGATGCGAGACATCGACCATCAGCCCCAGCCGGTTCATCTCGGCCACCGCCTCCCGCCCCAGCGGCGACAGGCCGCCATGCAGCGTTTCCTGGTCGCCAAGGTCCCGCCGCGGATTGGCGCTGTCGGCGAGCATGTTATGGCCGTTATGGGTGAGCGTGATGTAAACCGCGCCCGCTTCCCGGAAGCGGGTGAGCGCGCCGAGATCGTCCCCCATCGCGTGCCCGTTCTCGATCGCCGGCACTACCGCCAGCACCCCGTCGGCATGAGCCGCCTCGATGGCACCGGCGGTGCTGCACACCCGCGCCGTCAACCCCAGCCGGCTCGCGTCCATGCCGCGGATGGTGTCCAGCATGGCGAGCGCACGCCCCTGCGCCTCTGCCGCGTTTGCCGGCGTGCGGGCGCCCTGTGGCACGAAGGCGACAAAGCAGCCGGCATCGAGCCCGCCCGCCTTCATCTTGGGCAAGTCCACATGCCGGGACGTCGGCCCGAACGGGTCCGGAGAGGTCGGCCAGGGGATGTCGATGTGGCTGTCGAGGGTCAGAATGGCGCCATGCAGCGCCGCGGCATCGGTCATTGAAGGCTTTCGTGCAGAAGTGTCCCGCCCACAAGATGGCGCGCCCCCGCCATCTTGCACGCCCACCCGCACGCGGAAAGCCAGCTCGACGCCATCCCACCGCCATCCAGAGGTACTGACGCCCGCCCACCGGTGGTCTAACATGCCCCCCGGCTGTCTCCGTAGCTCAGCAGGATAGAGCACAGGATTCCTAATCCTGGGGCCGTGGGTTCGAATCCCGCCGGGGACATACCTTTGCAGTATAGTTTGCAGGGGAGCGGGGTGTGCTGCTCCCCTGCCGGTATTGATGACTGTTGGGTTACTGGGCGAGGCGTTCGGCTACTGTGGTGCCTTTTACTTCGTTGAACTGGTTGCCGCTGGGGTCGAAGAATTTTGCGTCGAAGGTGCCGGTGTAGCTGTTGCCGTCGTCGGAGACCTTGTTCTTCTCCGTGATGTCGAGGGTTCCGACAAAGTTGTTGTTGAGGTCGTAGAGCCAGGCGACATGGGCCTTGAGGTCGATGGTCTGGCCGACCTTCTTCCAGGCGCCAACGCAGATCGGGCCGGTGGCGGGTGGGAGGTTGCCGAGCTCGTTCTCGGTGCCGTCGCGGTTCCAGGTGTCGTAGCCTTCGAGGAACTGGGTGCCGTCGCTGCCGGTGTGAACGTCGTGCCAGAGGCCGACGATGGAGGGGGGACCGGCGGTGAACCCGTTGGTTCTTGCCAGCATGGCGGCCGGCAGGATGGTCGGCGTTACGCGTTTTCCGAAGTTTTTGGACAGCAGCGGATTGCACGCTTCGGCCCGGATCGTAGTTCCCGCGAGTGTTGTGAGGGTAGCAGCGGCAAGAAACGCGACAGTAGAAAGCTTCATGATCTTCTCCTCCTTATAAGAACGGTCAGACATCGGGCCGTTTGCTGCAGGCCTGGACTTACCCGACGCCCGCAATTCGCTTACACTCCAGGCTAAACCGGCCGGAGATCGCGGATGCTGGCGGCGCGTTGATGCTGTTCTCCACGGATAAGCACCGTTTCCCGCACCTGCATGCTTCGGTCAGCCTGTTGCAGCTGACCGGTGGATTGGCCTGCATCCGACTGCGGGGCGAAAGGACGGACAGCCGAGGAAAACCCGACTTTTCGCCGACTGGCGCCACATGAGGCACGATTCGGCTCGCGCTCATCCGGGCGAGGCCATCGACCTGGCCGCGGTGCCGGATTTCGCTCTGGGCCCTTTGCGGGTCCAGCCATCGTTGCGCAGGGTCAACGCCGGCGTCCGGGAAGCACTGGTCGAGCCGCGCGTCATGCAGGCCCTGGTTGCGCTCACCGAGGCCAGCGAGGCGGTGCTGTCCCGCGATGCGTTGATCGACCGTTGCTGGAGCGGGCGCATCGTCGGCGACGATGCGATCAACCGCTGCATCGCCAAGGTCCGCAGGCTGGCCGACATGTCCGAGCCGCCCGCCTTCCTCATCGACACGGTCGCGAAGGTTGGCTACCGCCTGAGGGTCTCGCAACAGGTGGCCGGGGCAGACGCCGGCACCGTTCCTCCGGCCGCAGCCGATGCGGCCGAAATGTTTTCGGCCGAGGCCGCGCCCGCAGCACCGACGCTCCTGCCCGGGCGTTCACCGAGCCGTCCGGAACGTTGGCGGAGACGGCGGCTGCTGGCTCTGGCGGCCGGCATCGTGCTCGTGGGGGCTGCAGGTTCGGCGCTCTGGGGCTTGAGACCCGCCCCGCGATGGACGGTCGAGAGCAGCCGCAAACTGCCGAAGCTGGACGGCGAGACCGAGCCGCGCATTTCGCCGAACGGATCGATGATGGCCTACACGGTCAACCCGCCGGGCGGCCATGGACGGATCTATGTCAGGCCGTTGCAGGGTGGTGAGCCGGTGGCGGTGTCGCCGGCGATCGAGGATGCGGGCTCGCCGTCGTGGGCGTCGGATGGTGTCCGTCTTGCCTATGTCGTGGCCGATCCTGGCGGTGCGCCGTGCCGGATCGTGGTGACTAGCCTGCCTGATGGCGGCCCGAGGGATGTCGGGCGGTGCCGGCAGTTCGCCACGACGCAGATCGCCTGGCAGCCGGGGACGCCTTACCTGTTCCTGGTGGATCAGGTCCCTGCGCTCGAGGGCCAGCTCACCGGGTTCTGGGGTGCAATCTTCAGGATGAACATCGAGACCGGACGGTCCGAGCAGGTGACGACCCCGCTTACGTCCGAATCCGACTTCGGCGCACGGGTGTCTCCCGATGGGGAGTGGGTGGCATACATCCGCTCCCGGGGGTTGGCGGGACAGGCGGTGCGCCTTCGCCGCATCGCGAGCAGCGAGGAACGCGAAATCCTCAACGACCCGGATGTCAGTTCCATCGACTGGACGCCGGATTCACAAACCCTCGTTGCCAGCGTGCCCGGCCAGATGGGTGGAGCGCTCGTTGCTTACCCGATCGACGGCAGTCGCGCCTACAAGGTGTACATCAGTGCCTCGGTGGTGGGCGGGCTGGCCACCGGACCGGACGGGCTGCTGGCGGCCGAAGTCGATGAGGGCCGGCACAATCTGGCGCGGGCGAGCCGGACGCCACAAGCGCGGGCGGACATCATCGATGCGGCGGCCGGGTTGACCGATTGGCCGGTGTTCGCGCCGGATGGGACGCTGGCATTCGTGTCCAACCGGTCCGGCGAAATGGCATTGTGGACGCGCAAGCCGGGCCGCGCGCCTGGCGTTCTCGTCAAGGCCGGCCAGAAAGGGATCGAGCGGCCCGTGTGGTCGCCCGACGGCAGCCGCATCGCGTATGTCGAGATCTGGAAGGGCGACATCTCGATCCATGTCGTCACTGCGCGGGGCGAGCGGGTCGTTGCCTTCGCGGTGCCATCGGTCGGCTATGGCGAGCCGGTCTGGACGCCCGATGGTGAGCACCTCGTGATGTACGACAAGCGGCTGATGCGGGCCGTTCGGATCGACCTGAAGCATCCCGATGACCGCCAGACGGTGGCGGACAAGCTTCTGGATGGGATCACCTTTCGGAACGGGGCAGTTTATTCCACCAGCGGTATAAAATCCGGCATCTGGGAGTTGAGCAGCAGCCCGGCCGCGTCGAGGGCCGCGACTGGCGAGTTCATTCTCGACAAGGCCAGGCTCATCACGCCGGACTATCCGGTCGAGCGGCGTCCCCGGCTGGCGTTTATCGGCAACGATGTGCTGATGCCGGGCACCAGGGCCGGCGACACCCTGCAGGTTCTGGCGCAGCCTTTGGCAGGCGGTCCGAACCGCGTGGCATTTTATGCGCCGGCGGCCGAGGCTGGGACTCCGTTTGCGGTCGATCCGCTCAGCGGCGACGTCATCTACGTCAGCGAACTCGCGGTCGACAGCCACATCGAATTGCTGCAGATCGCCCGGTATTGACCGACCAGTTTCGGACCGTCTGGTTCTTGTAATGTTCTCGTGGTTTCGGTAGGTTTGCCTGCGCTCAGGAACCGACCGGGAGGACTGACATGATCGGCTATGTGACGTTGGGAACAAACGATCTGGCGCGTGCGGCGGCGTTCTACGACGCCATCGCGCGGGAGCTCGGGGTCGGACGGATGATGGAGAACGAGCAGTTCGTGGCGTGGGGTGAGCCGGGCGGCGCGGCCGGAATAGGGCTGACAAAACCTTACGACGGTCAACCTGCAACGGTCGGCAACGGCGTCATGGTGGCGCTGGCCGCTACTGACCGCGCGCATGTCGATCGCATCCATGCGCTCGCGCTGAGCCTTGGGGCGAGCGACGAGGGAGCGCCAGGCGATCGGGGCGGCGGCTTCTATGCAGCATATTTCCGAGATCGCGACGGCAACAAGCTCAATGCATTCGTCATGGAATGAGGTTTCGCATGCGTGCGGCGCAGCATGTCCGAGCAAAACTACAACATACAAATCGGCTGGATTTCCGCTCAGGAATATGTGATCACATTCGCATGTTGGACCGGCACGTAGACGACCTCGAGACGGCGCTGTTGGGAGCGATCCTGCAGGCTCGTTCGCAGAACGAGTTGGAGGCCGCGTTGTCGCTGGCGCAAACCTTGGAGCGTGTACGCACGGACCGGGCCACCCGGCGCACAAGACCTGTCGCGCTGAAAAACACGCCGGAACAATCCCGGCCGAGTTAGCCCGTATCCGTAGCCCGTAGGGCGGAAAAGCGCAGCGCCTTCGGCCATGCCGGTGCCGAGCAGGGTCGGTTTTCTCGTTGCGTGGGGTGGGGCGTGGTGGAAGGCGCTTCGCTTTTCCACCCTACGAGTCACATTGAGACGACTTGTTTGTTGCGTGGGGTGGGCGTGGTGGAAGGCGCTTCGCTTTTCCACCCTACGGGCTGCGGGCGTCCGAGAGTTAGCGGGATTTCAGGAGTTTGATGACTTCTGCGAGGCGGTAGGGTTTGGGGATGAAGACGGATTGATCGGGCAGGTCGGTTTGTGACGGACGTTCGTGGCCGGAGGTGATCAGCACCTTCACCCAGGGGCAATGCTTGCGGGTGTGGCGGGCCAGTGCCATGCCGTCCATCTCGCCCGGCATACGAACATCGGTGAACAGGACGTCGATCTTGTTCATTTCGTCGCGCAGGATCGAGGCAGCTTCCGCGGCGTTTTCGGCTTCAATTGCGATGAAGCCTTCGCTGGTCAGGGAATGAGCCACGATCTCACGGATCAGGTCATCGTCCTCCGCCACAAGAACAACCGCTGATTGAAAATCCATTGATGTTACTTAATCGAAAAGCGAAGGCTGCACACTCACAAACACCGTGATCTGTGCATAAGTTTGTTAACTGCCATGAATGTGGCTCGTATGCAACAGCGATGGTTTGGAAACGTTGCGCAGGAACACCACTGTGTTTGCTCGAGGGTTTTTTAGAGTGCGGATAACGAGTTACGTCAGCACGTTCGCTAGTCGCTCGAGCTTCTGACGCCAATCTCGACCGTTGCGGTCAGTGCTTCACCCGGCGCCAGGCTACGCAGGCCGTGATCAGCATCCGTTTCGATGCGGTTGATGGCGTCGGGCATGTTGCTGACCGGTTCGACGCCGAGAAATTTCTGCCCGGCCGGCGCGTAGATCTGCAGATGGTCGAGCGGCGGTTCGGCCGAGATGATCAGCGTGATACCGGCTTCCGGCATGGCCATCGCGGCGAGGCCTCCCCAGCCGGCGTAGCAGCAATCGATGTCCCCTGATTGCAGCAGGCGGCCCTCCGAGAACTCGGTCGCGGCCTGGGCTGCAACGCGCCGGTCCGGCAGGCCGTCCGGGCCGTTGACCCACAGGGTATCCGCTTCGAACCGCAGCGTCGTTTCGGGTGTCCGTGCGACATAGGGGTGCAAGCCGATGCCGGCGGGCCAGGTGCGCGCGTCGGTATTCTCGATGGTCAGCATCAGGCGGAGGGAGTCTCGCGCCAAGGCGAAATGCTGCTCGGCACGAAAAGCGAAGGGCCATTCGCCAGGCGGGTCCCGAGGCGGATGATGATCGAGCGTGAGCCGGGCTTCGTTTATGGCCGCGCCGGCAACCTGCCACCGACGCATCCAGCCATTGCCGTGGATGCTGCCGGTCTCGTCGCCGAAATTGCGGTCGAGTTGGTAGTCGTGACCGTCCAGCGAGAAGCGCCCGTTGGCGATGCGGTTGGCATACGGCAGCAGAGGGTAGGCTGCGACGGCCTGACCATGTTGGGCGCGGAGGCGGGGGTCGGCGACTGGACGCAGCAACTCGACGCCCCGAAAGGTGAAAGCCGCGATGGCGCCGCCGATGTCGGGTGCGATGGTGAGGCTGAGGTCACCGGCCTTGAGTTCGATCATGGTAACCCCCCCGGAGCATCAGCGCCTTGCGCGCAGGGCGGTTGCGAGGGTGCCATCGTCGAGCACATCGAGTGCGCCGCCGATCGGGACGCCCTGTGCGACGCGAGTGATGCGGACCCGCGAGGCGGCCAGCCGGTCGGCAAGCCAGTGCGCGGTGGCGGCGCCGTCCACCGTCGCACTCAGGGCAAGGATCACCTCGCCGACGTTGCTTTCCGCCAGGCGGGTCAGCAGCGGCGTGAGGTTCAGGTCCTCGGGACCGGTGCCGGACAGCGCCGAGAGCGTGCCACCGAGCACGTGATACAGGCCCTGGTAGATGCGGGCGCGTTCGAGCGCCCACAGATCGCCCACCGTCTCGACCACGCAGACCATGCTGCGGTCGCGCTCGGGATCGGCGCAGATGCTGCAGGGGGATTGGCTGTCGAGGTTGCCGCATTGCTCGCAGGTGCGGACGGCGCGGGCCGCGGTGGCCAGTGCGTTGGCCAGCGGCAACATGCGGGTTTCAGGCGACTGCAACAGCCGGAGGACGAGGCGCCGCGCGCTGCGCTGACCGAGGCCAGGCAACCGCGAGAACTGCTGGATCAGCGAGTCGAGTTCCGGACCGCCCATAAGACATCAAGGATTATATGACAGCGACCGTTCAGAACGGCAGCTTCAGGCCGGCTGGGAGGTCCATGCCGCCGGTGACCTTGCTCATCTCCTCGGCCATCATCGCGTCGAGTTTTTTCTTGGCGTCGGTGTGGGCGGAGACGATCAGATCCTCCAGCATCTCGAGCTCGTTCGGGTCCGCGAGCTTGGGGTCGAGCTTCACCCGGCGCATGTCGCCCTTGCCGCTCAGGGTGACGCGGACCATGCCGGCGCCGGCCTGGCCCTCGACTTCCATGGCTTCGATGCGCGTCTGCATCTCGGCCATCCTGGCCTGCACCTGCGTCGCCTTCTTCATCATGTCGGCTATGTTCTTCATCGGACAGTCCTTCTCAACGATTGGTTTCCATCAGGAAACGCGGCTCCAGTTCGATAGGAGCCTCCATCAGGTCGGCCGGTTCCACCAGGTCGCTGTTACCCGGCACGTCGCCGTCTTCGGGCGTGAAACTCGGGGCCGCCTCACCGCCCAGGCTGATCTCGGCCGGTAGCCCGTAGGCGTCGGCGCCCGGGTCACGCACCGCCTCGATGCGGGCGCCGGGGAACGCCTCCATGATCGCCCGCACCAGCGGATGGTCGGCGGCCGTCGCGCGGCGTGCCTGGTCGGCGGCGTTGCCCTGCTCGGCCAGAGTTGGCTCGCCGGCAGCGGTGGTCAGCGCAATGGTCCAGCGCGTGCCGGTGACCCGGAGCAGGAGCGCACCGAGCTTGGGTGCGAGGTCGCGAGGAGCATCGGCGTGCGGCCGTAGCTCGATCACCGGCGGGGCGAAGCGGACCAGATGCACCGAATGCAACAGGTGGCCGTGCAGCAGCACCTCGCGTTCCACAGCCGCCAGTGCGAGCACGTCGCGGAAGCTGGCGAGACGAGGCGGCTCCGGTGCGTGTTGGG
>CAZZWO010000133.1:0-8511 GCA_964657885.1 uncultured Acetobacteraceae bacterium
GGATGGCGATGCTGGTGAATGGAGTGGGCGGTGGGGTCCGGCGAGGCGAAGCGGCCCGGAAAGCCTGTGCGAGCGTGTTGGACAGAGGCCTGATCCTTGCCTGATTCGAAGCGAAGCCTGGTAGCCGGAAGCGGATAGGTCTCGCGGCAGCCGGCAGGGCTTGGGCGAGACGGGTTTCGCATGGCAATGTGGCGTCGAACCAGCCGGCTGCATCGGGGAGTTGTGCAAGGAAGCGTTGCGCCGGCGGGAACGTGACGCCGGGCAGCCAGCTTACAGGTCGGCCGCAAACGACGCGGGCCTCCCGGCCATTTTCTCACGAGGAACGCCACATTCCATGAACACCGGACGCTACACACGCCTGGCCATGCTGTTCCATTGGCTGATCGCCTTGGGAATCGTCGTGAACATCTCCCTGGTCTGGCTGGTGGACGAGATGCCGAAATCCGCCGAACGGCCGATGATCAACACGCATAAATCGATCGGTCTGACGGTGCTCGGGCTGGCGATCATGCGGGTGCTCTGGCGCTGGGCGAACCCTCCGCCGGCTTTTCCCAAAGCTTACAAGCGGTGGGAGCGGGTGTCGGCACATTCGGCTCATATCGCCTTGTACGTGCTGATCTTTGCCATTCCCTTAACAGGCTGGATCCACGACAGCGCCTGGAAGGGTGCGCCCGGGAATCCCCTGGTCCTGTTCGGTGTGATTCCCTGGTTCCGCATCGGCGCCATCGTGCACCAGGACCCGGCGACCAAGGAGTACATCCACGGCCTGTTCGCGCAGATACACGCGTCGCTTGCCTACGTGCTGATCGCGTTGTTCGTGGTGCACGTGGCCGGCGCGCTGAAACACCAGTATCTCGACCACGAGGCCGAATTGCAGCGCATGTTGCCCGGCGGCCCGCTTCCCGAGGACCGGCTCGCCTCAGATGCGGGTGAACACCCAGTACATGGGTGAGCGCCCGGCCGCCCGCGCCTTCGCTTCGTAGCGCGTAGGCGGCCAGCCGTCAGGACGTTCACGGGACAGGCTGGCGGCGGCGAACACCGTCTGCGCGGCCATGACCTCGCCCACCCAGGCCTGGTAAGTCGGATCGTCGCTGGCGATCCGCCATTCGGCGCCCGGGCGCATCCGGCTCGCGGCCAGTCCTACGATCTCGGGGTGGACGAACCGCCGCTTGGCATGTCGGGCCTTCGGCCAGGGATCGGGAAACATCAGGAACAGCCCGTCGAGGCTGGCCTCCGGCAGCAGGCGAAGCAGGGTGCGGGCGTCATCGGGCCAGATCCGCAGATTGGGCGGCAGCGGCGCGGTCGCCTCGCCACCTTCGGGAACCAGGGCCGCAAGCATCGAGCACAATCCCTGCTCGAACACCTCGCAGGCAATCAGCGCCGCATCCGGGTGGTCCGCAACCAGCGCCCGGCTGTGCTCGCCACCGCCGAATCCCACCTCGAGCCACAGTTTCGCGCAGGATGGCGGAAACGCCTGCCCCGGCACGTAAATCAGGCGAGGCAGCGTGACATCGAGCAGAAGCTGCTGGCGAGGCCGCAGCGTGTGGGTGCGCTGCCGCCCATAAAGCCGGTCCGGCGGAGGTTTCACCATAACGGTCGTAGGGTGGAAAAGCCGAAGGCGCCTTCCACCGCGGGCGCGCCGAAATAACGGCAACGCGAGGGTGGCGGAAGGCGCCTTTGGCTTTTCCGCCCTACGTGCCCCTTGCTACCGGCCGAAGGCGGATTTCAGGGCGGGGACGAGGTCGGTGTTTTCCCAAGTGAAGCGGCCGGCTTCGGGGGTGCGGCCGAAATGGCCGTAGGCGCTGGTCGGGACGTAGATCGGCGCGTTCAGCTTCAGGTGTTCGCGGATGCCGCGTGGTGAGAGGTTCATCAGTTCGCGCAACGTGCGCTCCAGCTTGGCTTCCTCGACATCCTGGCCGGTCCCGTGCAGCTCGACATAGACGGATAGCGGGTGGGCCACGCCGATCGCATAGCTGATCTGGATGGTGCAGCGCTCCGCCAGGCCCGCGGCGACCACGTTCTTCGCCAGGTAGCGCGCGGCATAGGCAGCGCTGCGGTCCACCTTGGTCGGGTCCTTGCCGGAGAACGCGCCGCCGCCATGCGGGGCGGCACCGCCATAGGTGTCTACGATGATCTTGCGGCCGGTCAGCCCGCAATCGCCGTCCGGGCCGCCGATCACGAAGTTGCCGGTCGGATTGATGTAGAGCTCGTCGTCGCCGCACATCCAGCCCTGTGGCAGCGCGTCGGCGATCAACGGCCGCAGCGACTGGTGGATGGCCGATTGCTCCATCCCTTCCTCATGCTGGGTCGAGAGTACGATGCTGGTGGCGCCCATCGGCTTGCCGTCCACGTAGCGCAGGGTGACCTGGCTTTTCGCATCGGGGAGCAGGCCCGCCACCCGGGCATCGCCGGCCCGGCGCAGTTCGCTGATCGTGCGAAGGATCAGATGCGCATAGTGGATCGGCGCCGGCATCAGGCTTTCGGTCTCGCTCGTCGCGTAGCCGAACATGATGCCCTGGTCGCCGGCGCCCTCGTCCTTGTTGCCGGCGCTGTCCACGCCGACGGCGATGTCCGGGCTTTGCGCATGGAGGTGGCACTCGACATGCGCGTGCCGCCACGAAAATCCTTCCTGGTCGTAACCGATGTCGCGCACCGCCTCGCGCGCCAGATGGATCAGGTGGTCGTGGGTGACCGAGGCCGGCCCGCGGGTTTCGCCGGCCAGGATGATGCGGTTGGTGGTGACCATCGTCTCACACGCCACACGCGCCTGCGGGTCAGCCGCCATGAACGCGTCCAGCACGGTATCGCTGATCCGGTCGGCAACCTTGTCGGGGTGGCCTTCGGAGACGGATTCCGAGGTGAACAGGAAGTCGCCCTTGTCGCGCATGTCTTTGAGGTCCGTCAGGCAATGGGTGCAAAATGGCACGCGGTTCGCCGGCGGTGCTCCGGACTGGAGCATCGCGCGTGCGGCGGGCTGCATGGCCGAAAGGGGGCGGGGGGTCAAGGTTTGGCGTGTGGCGAACGCTGCTTGTCTGGTAAGCACGGTGCATGACCATCGCCCTGCGACGGCCCATGGACCTGGACGCGTTCCTGGCCTGGGAAGAGCGCCAGCCGACCCGCTACGAGTTCGACGGCTTCCAGCCTGTCGCGATGGTTGGTGGGACCGCCGCCCATGCCACTATTCAGGGCAACCTGATTACGGCCCTGTTTTCTCGCCTGCGGGGAAAGCCGTGCCGTCCATTCGGCAGCGAGCTGAAGGTCAGCGTTGCTGGGCAGATCCGCTATCCCGACGCCCTGGTGCAGTGTGAGCCTGTGCAGCCCGGCGACACCCTGGCCCTGGCGCCTATCGTCGTTTTCGAAATTTTAAGTAAAAGCAGTGTTCACGAGGATCTCGTCGTCAAGAACGCCGCTTACCGGGCCACACCGTCGATCCTCCGCTACGTGGTGCTGGAACAGACCAACGCCGGCGCGCTGGTGTTCACCAGGAAGGGCGAAGACTGGGTGGCGGAGGCGGTCGCGGGGGATGACGCCGTTCTCGCCTTGCCGGAAATCGGCATCGAGATACCACTGGCCGAATGCTACGCCGACGTGGAACTGCAGATCGACGAGCTCGAGGACGGTAAGAAGCGAGATTATTCTCTCTGACACCGAAACCGGCTCGGGCGCTTCACCCGCCGTAGAAGATCGTCCGCCCCATCTCGGCGATATGCAGGATCATCTGGTCCGGCCGGTCCTGCTGAGGCAGGCGCAAATGCACGCCGGTGACTTCGGCGATGAACGGGTGGTGGTCGCCGTATTCGATCACTGCCCGCACGCCACATTCAAGCACCCCGACCGCGTTGTGCAGCAGCGGTAGGCCGCTTCGGCCCGGTGAAAACCCCCAGCCCGAAAGGGTCTCGCCCTCCTGCACGGCCGGGCGGGTCTGGAACGCGAAACCCTCGCCGGCATCGTCCTTGCCCAGCATGTGCAGGGCGAACCGGTTGGTGGCGCGGATGGCGGCATAGGCCGGCTGATCGACCGGCAGCGCCACCATCACCAATGACGGCTCGAACGACGTCTGCGTCACCCAATGCGCGGTGGCGGCGACCGGCGAACCGGCCGCATCCAGCGCGGTGATCACGTGGACGCCATACGGGATCATGCGCAGGACGAAGCGCTTGTCCGAGACATCCATCGGCTGCGGACCGGTTTGAAGCGGTTCAGAGCCCTTCGAACAGCGCCGTGGAAATGTAACGCTCGGCGAAGCTCGGGATGATCGTCACGATCCGCTTGCCCGCCATCTCCGGCCTGGCTGCCAGCCGCAACGTCGCCGCAAGCGCCGAGCCGGACGAAATGCCGCCAGGGATGCCCTCGGTGCGGGCGAGACGGCGCGCATTGGCAAAGCTCTCCTCGTTGCTGACCTGGATGATCTCGTCGATCAGCCCGGTTTCCAGCACCGCCGGCACGAACCCGGCGCCGATGCCCTGCAACGGGTGCGGCCCCGGTGTGCCGCCCGACAGCACGTGGCTGGCTTCCGGCTCCACCGCCACCATGCGGATCGCCGGGTTGCGCTGCTTCAGCACCTGGCCCACGCCGGTCAGCGTGCCGCCGGTGCCGACGCCGCTCACCACCGCGTCCACCTGGCCCGCCGTGTCGTGCCAGATTTCCTCGGCGGTGGTCTTGCGGTGGATTTCCGGGTTCGCGACATTGGCGAACTGGTTGGGGCTGACGGCGCCCGGATGCAGGTGCATTAGCTCCTCGGCACGGGCGATCGCCCCCTTCATGCCGGCGGCCTTCGGCGTCAGCTCGAGCTGAGCGCCGAGGAAGGTCAGCATCTTGCGGCGCTCGGTCGAGACGCTCTCCGGCATCGTCAGGATCAGCCGGTAGCCGCGGCTGGCGCACATGAAGGCCAGCCCGATGCCGGTGTTGCCGCTGGTCGGCTCGATGATCACGCTCTCCGGCGTCAGCTGTCCGGCCGCCTCCATCGCCAGGATCATGTTCACGCCGATGCGGTCCTTCACCGACGAGGTCGGGTTGAAGAACTCCAGCTTGAGGCAGATGTCGGCCTGGATGCCGTCCTGCGCGGTGATGCGCGGGATCCGCACCAGCGGCGTGTTACCGATGGTCTCGGCGATGCTGTCGTAGATCCGGCCGCGCAGCGGCGGGTCGAAGCGCAGCGGGCGGTGCGTGTCCGGCGAATGCGTATCCATGGTCGTCTCGTCCTTCTGCTGGCCAGAGGGTGGGCTGGGCTGGCGGTTAACGGATGCTTTCGCCAAAGTGGCGTTCATGTCCAGGCGGCACTTCGACGTCACGCCCGATCTGATGCTGCGCGCCTATCGGGCCGGGCTGTTCCCGATGGCGGAGACGCGCCGGGGCGATCGTCTGTACTGGCTCGACCCTGAGCAACGGGGAATCCTGCCGCTCGACCGTTTCCACCTGTCGCGCCGCCTGCGCCGGACTGTCAACAATACCGAGTTCGACGTCACCTCCGACACCGATTTCCCGCGCGTGATCGCCTTGTGCGCCGCACCGGCGGAAGGCCGCGAGGACACCTGGATCAACCGCGACATCGAGCGGCTGTTTACAGCACTCCATGCGCGGGGTCATGCGCACAGCGTGGAAGTGCGGCGGGCCGGGGAGCTGGTGGGCGGGCTGTACGGCGTGGTGCTGGGTGGCGCGTTCTTCGGTGAGAGCATGTTCAGCCTGGCGCGCGACGCGAGCAAGGTGGCGCTGGTGCATCTGGTTGCGCGCTTGCGTCTGGGCGGGTTCACGCTGCTCGACACGCAGTTCGTCACCTCGCATCTGACGCAGTTCGGCGCCGTCGAGGTCCCGCGCGAAGAGTACAAGCTGCTGCTTGAACAAGCGGTGAAGGTTTCCGCACGCTGGGTCGAGCCGGAACCGGCGGTGCTGGCCTCCGAGATCGCCAGCCTTCGGCCCGATGCCGCTTGACCATGAGGCGCGCGTGGCACACCTGCGTGCGATGAACACGATTGGCGCCTTCCCGTTCGTTGCGGCCCTCTGCGCGGTTTCGCTGACGGCGCCCGTTTGTGCCGGCGCCGCGGTGCCACGGCTGGTGCCCGCGCGCGACGTCACCATCGACTACCAGGTGGACCCGCGTGGCCACGCGCCGGTGGAGGTTCAGGTGAATGTCGAGGGCGGTGGCGCGCATCTGCGCATCACCAGCAATGCCCTGCCGACCGCGTTCGTGGTTGACCGGCCGGCGGGCACGGCGACGATCCTGCTGCCGCTGCTGAGGCTCTACGCCACCGCCGATATCGGCCGCTACGACCCGCAGACCACAGTCCTGCGCAATGCGAGCTTCGTCCGCGCGGGCCAGGGCAGGGTGGCCGGCCGCGCCTGCACCGAATGGAATGCGATTTCGCCGCAGGGCCGCGCCCAAGCCTGCATCACCGATGACGGCGTAATCCTGCGTGGCATGGCCGCCGACCGGCACGGCCCGCTCGGCAGCGTGGTGGCCAGCGCCGTGCGCTACGGCGCATTGGACCCCGAGTTGTTTCGGCGGCCGCCCGGATACCGCAATGCGGGAACGTTGCCGGTCGACGGGTTCGGATCGATGCAGCCGTGAGGTCCGGCCTTGCGAGCGCGACCGTTGGTTTGGTGAACCGACCTGGCGCAGCGGCGAAGTTGACCCTGGCGATCGCGCTGCTCGCTTGGTCGCCTGCACTCGCCGATGCGCCGCCTGCCTTGCAGCCGACGCGTGACGTGGATGTGACCTATCGCGTTCCGGTTCCCGGCAGCGGCGACGCCGCGCTGCTGCAACGCCTTCGCTGGTCGGCCGCCAGGCGGCAACAACGCGTGGACCTGCCCACATCCGGCAGCTGGATGGTGCTGGATTTCGCCAGGCAGCGGATGGAGATGGTGCGCGACGACACGCATGAGATCGTGGATATGCCGGCGCCGCGCACCGCCGACCAGCCCGGCGCAGGCGCCGGTTACACCCGGCTCGGACCGGCCAGCATTGCCGGACTTTCGTGTACGCAATGGCGCACCATCGACACGCGCGGCGAGGAAACCCTGGCCTGCTACACCGATGATGGCGTGTTGCTGCGTGCCACCGCCGGCACGCGCGTTCTGCTGGAGGCGATCAGCGTCAAGTTCGAGGGCCAGCCCGACGCGCTGTTCCAATTACCGGCAGGCTACACGCGCCAGCAAAGCAATCGGTGAGTGAGAGTATCCGTGGAGAAGCTGATGACCATCGTTGGAAAATTGCCGGGGCTGGCATTGTTCGTGGCGGCAACCGCACTGTTCGCCCATTCGGCCGGCGCTGCGACCTTGAAGCTGGTTGAACGCGCGACGGGAAATGCGACGCATGTTCACGGCGGCAACGCTGCCGACAACGTGGGCGATATCCTTACGTTCTCAAACCAGGTCTTCGATGCCGACAACAAGGTGCATCTCGGATTCGACCAGGGCTATTGCGTGCGGCTGGTGGTTGGCCAGTCTTACGAGTGCCACTGGACCCTCAGCCTGCAACACGGCCAGATCGCGGTCGATGGACCGTTCCTGGATAACGGCGATTCCGTATTAGCGGTGACTGGCGGCACCGGCATCTACAGCGGCGCGCGCGGCGAGATGCTGCTGCACGCGCGTGACGCCAAAGGTTCGGCATACGACTACACCTATACCCTGAAATGATTACGCAATGACCCGTCGGCTCTGCCTGGTGACCGGTGCATCCTCCGGGATCGGCGCCGCGTTTGCCGAGACCTATGCATCGCACGGTTACGACCTGGTGTTGACCGCGCGGCGCACCGACCGGCTGCAGGCAGCGGCCGCGGCCCTGTCGGCCCGTCATGGCGTGGCGGTGCACACGATCGGGCAGGATCTGCTGGAACACGACGCGGTGGAGCGCATAGCCGGGCGCCTCGGCGTGGACGGCTTGCATGTCGATGCGCTGGTGAACAATGCCGGCTTCGGTCTCGCCGGCAGTTTCCTTGCATCGCTCTGGGAAGATCAGCGCCGGGTGATCCGGCTGCTGCTTGAGGTGCCTGCCGAGCTGACGCACCGGCTGGCACCGGGCATGGCGGCGCGCGGGTTCGGCCGCATCATCAACATCGCGTCGGTGGCGGGCCTGGTGCCGGGCACCGCAGGACACACGTTGTACCCCGCAACGAAGTCGGCGCTGGTCAAGTTCAGCCAGAGCCTGAACCTCGAACTGTCGCCACAGGGCGTGCATGTTTGCGCAGTGTGCCCGGGCTTCACCTATTCGGAGTTTCACGACGCCAACGGCACCCGCGCTATCGTCAGCCGGTTGCCGAAATGGATGTGGCTGACTGCGGAAAAGGTGGCCGCCGACGGCTATGCGGCGGTGGAGCGCAACGAAGCTGTCTGCGTGCCGGGCGCGCAGTATAAGGCGATCACCTCGCTCGCCCGCCTGCTGCCGGAGCGCGCAGCCTTCGCCTACATGCGCCGCCAAGGCAAACGCTTCCGGCAGGGGTGAGCGGTTTTAAGTTGCTGCCTGCGGGTGGTGATCTTTACTGATGATCATGAGCCGGCGCATGTGCATGTTTT
>CAZZWO010000134.1:0-8495 GCA_964657885.1 uncultured Acetobacteraceae bacterium
TGTGCATGTAGGTGGCGACGACGCCTGACGGCACGCTGAGCACACGGGCGCGGCGTATGGTCATGTTCTCGCCGATGGTCGCGACCATGTGGGTCAGTTCCTCGCCGACATTGCGCTCGCCGCCGGGGAACGGCGCGGCCCGCAGCGCCTCGACGTCCTCGCCGACGTCCAATGCGATGCGCGCCAGCGTCTCGACGAAGGCCTGGAAGGTCTCGTTGCGCGCCACGAAATCGGTCTCGGCATTGACTTCGACCATTGCCGCCCGGTTCTTTGCCGACACCACGCCGACCAGGCCCTCCGCCGCGACACGGCCGGACTTCTTGGCGGCTTGGCTAAGACCCTTCTTGCGCAGCCAGTCCACCGCCCCTTCGAGGTCTCCGCCGGTCTCGGTCAACGCGCGCTTGCAATCCATCATGCCCGCGCCGGTCTGCTCGCGCAGCGTCTTCACGAGGGTTGCGGTGATTTCGGCCATCTCTCTGGTCTCCGGTCTGGGTCACGTCGCGAACGGCCGGACGCGGCGTGTTGACACCAGCCGCCCGGTTCCGTCCGACACGGTAAAACGCTCGCGGCACACCATGCCGCGAGCGGGGTCGTCAGCCTTCGGCTGGCACGGCGTCCGGCTGGACACCCGACATCGCAGCCTCGAGCTCCGGCAGTGCCACGTCCGGCTCCGCTTCCGCTTCGGCCAGCCCGTGATGCGGGGCCGGCACGTGCGACGGCAACAGCGCCTCCGGCAGTTCCTCGACGGCGCCGATATCCTGGCCAGACGCCTGCATTTCCTGGCTGATGCCGTCCAGCACGGCGCCGGCGATCAGGTCGCAATACAGGGTAATGGCGCGGATGGCGTCGTCATTGCCGGGGATCGGGAAGGTGATGCCCTGCGGGTCGGAGTTGCTGTCCAGCACGGCAATCACCGGGATTCCGAGCTTGTTGGCCTCCTCGACCGCCAGCTTCTCCTTGTTGGTGTCGATGATGAACAGGATGTCGGGCAGGCCGCCCATCTCCTTGATGCCGCCCAGGCTGCGCTCCAGCTTGTCGCGGTCGCGCGTCATCTCCAGCACCTCTTTCTTGGTGAGGCCCTGGGTGTCGCCGCCGAGCATCTCGTCGATCTGGCGCAGGCGCTTGATGCTGCCCGTGATCGTCTTCCAGTTGGTGAGCATGCCGCCCAGCCAGCGATGGTTCACGTAGTACTGGCCGCAGCGCTTGGCGCTGTCCGCGACATACTCCGCCGCCGCCCGCTTGGTGCCGACGAACAGCACGCGGCCGCCACCGGCCGTGACATCGCGCACCGCGCGCAGGGCCCGGTCGAGCATCGGCACGGTCTGCTGCAGGTCGATGATGTGGACCTGGTTGCGCACGCCGAACAGGAACGGCGACATGCGCGGGTTCCAGCGGCGCGTATGGTGTCCGAAATGGACGCCGGCTTCGAGAAGCTGACGTAGCGAAAAATCTGGCATCGCCATGAGTGGCGGTTCCTTTCCAAAGAAGTCCGGTTGAGCCTCCGCGGGAGGTGGCCATGCGGCACCGGATCTCGGGGCCCTGCAACCAGGACCGCCGGGAAAGTGCTCCCGCGTGTGAATTACCGCCGCTCACGCGCCGGCGCGGCGGGATATGGCGGATCGGCCTTGCTTTGGCAAGTTCGGTTGGTGTCGCTACCCGAAAGCTGCCATCTGCATCACCCGGCGCGGCAAACCCGTCGCCCGCCTGGTGCCGGTGGAACGCCCACGCGAACCTTTCGACTGGGATGCCCTGAAACGCCACACCAGCATGACGTATCAAACGGAAAGCGCCGGCGACTTCATCCGGCGAATGCGTGACGAAGACCGTTATTGATCTATTTGGACACTTCGGTCCTGGTAGCCGCGATCACCGGTGAACCACGGACATCGGACGTAACGGAATGGATGCGCAATAACGCCAGGAATGGTTTGGCCACGAGCGATTGGGTGACCACCGAAGTATCGGCCGCGCGGTCGATGAAGGTGCGAGGACGGAGCGTCACCTTGGACGAGCGGGGCACGGCTCTCGCCGATTTCGCCCAACTCAGGCGGTCCCTGCTGACAAATCAACCGATTTTGCCGGGGTTCTTCGAAACAGCGGCGCGACTGGCCGACCGACACGACACGAAGCTACGCTCGGGTGATGCCCTGCATCTCGCCATCTGCCTGCACTACCGGCATAGCCTGTGCACGCTCGACGCGATCATGGCCGATGCCGCGCCGATGCTCGGACTGAAGTCGCATCTTCTTTAATGGTCGTATTCTTTGGCCACCAGAAGCCGAAAAACATCCTCCCCGGTCACCTGCACGGTGGCCGGGGAGGAGAGCTCAAACCTACTTGTTCAGCACGTCCCGCGCCGAGTCCTTCACACCGCCGACAGCATTCTCGACCTTGCCGCCGGTCTTTTCGGCAGCGCCTTCGGCCTCGGTCTTCTTATCGCCGGTCAGCTTGCCGAAGCCTTCCTTGATGGCGCCCTCGGCCTGGTGCAGCGCACCGGTCACGCGATTTTCGTCGACCATGGTATGAACCCTTTCGTTCAGCCTGCTGACTGAACGAGGCATCGCGGCCCGGGTTTCGCCTGTGACCTTTGCGCTTCGATGCCCCTGCTCACGCCCGCAGGATCGAACGGCCGGCGTAGATCGCGGAGGCTCCGAGTTCCGCCTCGATGCGGATGAGCTGGTTGTATTTCGCCGTGCGGTCGCTGCGCGACAGCGAGCCGGTCTTGATCTGTCCGCAATTCGTGGCGACGGCCAGATCGGCGATGGTGAAATCCTCGGTTTCGCCCGAGCGATGGCTCATCACCGCGGTGTAGCCGGCCCGCTGCGCCATCTGGACCGCTTCCAGCGTCTCGCTCAGCGTGCCGATCTGGTTGACCTTCACCAGGATCGAGTTCGCGACGCCATCGGTGATGCCGCGCGCCAGGCGCTCCGGGTTGGTCACGAACAGATCGTCGCCGACCAGCTGCACGCGGCCGCCGAGCGCTTCGGTCAGCATCCGCCAGCCTTCCCAGTCGTCCTCGGCGCAGCCGTCCTCGACCGACGCGATGGGAAAGCGCGCGCACAAATCGGCCAGGTAGGCGACCATGCCTTCGGCATCCAGCGACTTGCCTTCGCCACTCATCTCGTAGCGGCCATTTCGGAAAAACTCGGTGCTGGCACAATCGAGTGCAAAGGTGACGTCCTCGCCGGGCCGGTAGCCTGCCGCTTCACAGGCGCGGCTGATGAACGACAGCGCTTCATCGGCGGAACCGAGGTTCGGCGCGAAGCCGCCCTCGTCGCCGACATTGGTGTTGTGGCCTGCGTCCTTCAGCCCCTTCTTGAGCTGTGCGAAGATCTCGGACCCGACGCGGATGGCATCGGCGACGGTTTCGGCGGCCACCGGCTGGATCATGAATTCCTGGATGTCGATCGGGTTGTCGGCGTGCTGGCCGCCATTCACGATGTTCATCATCGGCACCGGCAGCGTGCGGGCGAACACGCCGCCGACATACCGGTACAGCGGCTGCCCGAGCTCCGCCGCCGCCGCCTTGGCGATGCCGAGCGACACCGCGAGGATCGCATTGGCGCCGAGCCGTCCCTTGTTGGCGGTGCCGTCGAGGTCGATCATCAGGCGGTCGATGTGCAGCTGCTCCGACGGGTCGAGCCCGCTGATCGCCTCGAAGATCTCGCCCTGCACGTTCTCGACCGCCTGCAGCACACCCTTGCCGCCGTAACGGGCCGGGTCGCCGTCGCGCAGCTCGGCCGCCTCATGCGCGCCGGTGGAGGCACCGGACGGCACCGCCGCCCGGCCCACCGCGCCGCTCTCCAGCACCACGTCGACCTCGATCGTTGGATTGCCCCGGCTATCGAGGATTTCGCGGGCGATGATGTCGGTGATGGCGGTCATGGGTGTGAGGCTCCGGAAGCGCGGCTCGTGCCGGGGTTTCGGAGCCTCGGTATCACCCGTCCGGGCGGCAAGCTAGACGCGGGCGGGCGCTGTTTGCTTTTGCGGCGGAGTGCTGATTTCTGGGGGCGATGACGCCGAACCGGGCTTACCCATGCCGTTCCTGACCTCGCCGACGCTGCTCCTGACCTGGCACGGCACACTCGTCTGCCTGCGCGAGGGAGGTGGCGGGCTGGTTCATCTCAAATTGCCGACGGCGGAACCCGGGTCGGTGCCGCTCGAACTGGACCCGGCGGATTGGCCGGCCGAGTTGCCGGCCGCCGGCATCACGCAGAAGCACCCTGCCCTCGGGCTGATCACGGTGCGGCCGGCGCCGAACGGGCACGGCCTGTCGCTGATGCGCTACGGCAGGTTTTTGTGCGCCGAACCGCGCGGCGTGCAGATGGCTTTCGACCGGCCGGCGGCGAATGCGTGGGAGAGCTTCCTGCCGGTGTCGGCGGACGATCTCGCGGGCCTGCAGCGCCTGCTGGCACGGCGCTGGATATTGGCCGGCACGCGCCATCTGCTCCGGCGCGGCGAGGTCGCATTGACCGACGGCTTCAGACTGCAACTGGGCCGCTCGCAGCTCGACCTCGAAACCTGCCTGCCGCTGCCACCCGATGCCGCTGACCGCATCGTGCTCGGGGATGGCGAAGCCAGGATCGAGCTCCTGGAGGCCAAACCGCGAAGTTCCGCCCTGGTGAAGACCGAACTCTGGCCGGTCCGGGCGCGCCGCGTGGCCGAAATCCTCACCCTGGCCGTCCATCGCCAGCTTGCCGGGCGCGAGCCGGAACAAGAGGTATTCGAACGCGACACCGAGTTCCTCACGGAGCGCCGCGGCCCGGCCGGCCTGGAAGACCTGATGGAGGCCTTGCGCGAGCGCAGCGGGTCAGACGATGCCGGCGGGGTGCCTGCGTTGCCGCCGGAAGCCGCGCGCCCGATCGTGCAGCCGATCGTCCCGCTCGGCACCGGCTGTGTGCCCGCCTGTGCGCTGCGGCGCATGCAGATCGACCGGGCGCCGCTGCCGTTCGACTGGCTCGGCACCACGCCCGCGATGATCCGCCACTGCCTCGAGACGGACTTCTCCGTCCTGCTGGACCGCTCGCAATATCGCAGCCTCACAGGGCAGAACCGTCCCTACGAACCCAAGGACGGGTGTGCTCACGAGTATTACGCGGCGAATTTCGGCATCGCACGGGTGTTCAACCACAACGACCCGACGCGCGACGCCGACTACCGCTACACCGAAGCCTGCGTCGACCGGCTGCGAGACATCCTGGCGTCGCCCGGGCCGAAGATGTTCGTCCAGGTCCGCGAAGCCGGGGCCGCCGCGCGCAAGGATTTCGAAGCGAATGCGGCGCTGCTCGACCGCCTGACCCGCAACGCGACTTTGCTGCAGGTGGCAGTGTCGCAACCTGACCGCAGGCTTGCCGTGCCGACATTGGGCATCGTGGCCCGGCAGGGTGCCCATGCGCTGTATCGCATGCAGCCGGTCTCGCAACTCGGCGGCGAGGCGTTCCGCAACCCGGCCGACAACAATGTGCTCGCGGCGCTGATCGCCGCGCATGGCAGCCGGCCGGCCGCCAGCCTGCTGATCCCACCCGCAGACCGCGCCGCCGTGCAGCAGGCGAACGGACGTTTCGGCGGCGACCGGCCGATGGCGGCTTCCACCGACGGTGCGCCGGACAATGACGGTGTCAATGACGAGATAGGGCGGCAGGCGCTGGCCGAGCGCGCGAACCAGTCGCTGATGCGATTTCTGGAAGCCGTGGGCCTGCCCCGCCGGTTCAGGTTCGCCAGCGTCGAGCGGGTGAGCCCGGCGGCGTCGGAGACCAATGTGTTGCACCTGACCGGGCAGCAGGCGGTCCTGCGCGTAGACCTCAACCGCCCCGATCCCTGGACGCTGCTCGCCCGCTCGCTGCCTATCGCATACCTGCTCGATGCACTGCTGGCGCTGGGCCCGCTCGCCGACATGAAGGTGCGGGTCGAAGTGGGCGATCACGCCTACGACGCGAAAAGCATCGCCTATTGCTCGAAACTGCCGGGCACCTGCCTGCTGCCCGACCCGGACTTCTTCGCGTCCGGCGGGTATGACGATACCAGGCGGCTGACCGCCGGGCGGGCGCAGGAATGGACCACACGGCGCGACACCGTGTTCTGGCGCGGCGCCACCACCGGCGGCCGCCGGCACGCCGCCCCGGATGACGGGCAGCCCGACGATTTTACCTGGCTGCCGCGGCTGCAGCTCTGCCGCCAGGCGCAAACTTCACCCCTGGCGCGGCATTACGATATGGGCATCACCAACATCTGCCGGATCGACGAGCCGCATCTGATCGCGCGCATCACCGAGGCAGGTTTGCTGCGGCCGCCGGTGCCCCGCTCGGGCTTTCTCGGCCACAAGGCGATCCTGGTGATCGACGGCAATTCGAACGCCTGGAGCGCGCTGTTCAACGCGCTGCTGACCGGCGCATGCGTGCTGATCGTTGCATCGCCGCAGGGTTTCCGGCAGTGGTACTACGACGCGCTGCAGCCTTTCGTGAATTACCTGCCGGTGGCGAGCGACCTCGGCGATCTCGACGAGCGGGTGGAGTGGCTGCTGTCGCACGATGCTGAGGCGCAGGCGATCGGGCAGGCCGGCCGCGTTTTGGCCCTGTCGATGAGCTTCGAAACCGTCATGGAAGATGCGGCACACCGCCTGCGCGCCTGGATGCTGGCGGCCGGCGGAGCGTAGCCCGCTACACCAGCCGCGACTGGGTGACGCTCGCGGCGATGAAGCCTGCGAACAAGGGATGCGGTGCGAACGGCTTGCTTTTCAGCTCGGGGTGATACTGCACGCCGATGAACCAGGGGTGGTCCGGATACTCCACGATTTCCGGCAGCACGCCATCCGGCGACATGCCGGAAAAGCGCAAGCCGGTTGCTTCGAGCTGCTCGCGGTAGTGGACGTTGACCTCGTAACGATGCCGATGACGTTCGGAGATGTTGCTGCTGCCGTCATACATCGCGCGAACCAGCGAGTTGCCGGCCAGCGCCGCGGGATAGGCGCCGAGGCGCATCGTGCCGCCGAGATCGCCACCGGCCGCCCGGCGTTCCACCTCGTTGCCGCGCGCCCACTCGGTCAGCAGACCGACCACCGGATCGGCGCAGGGACCGAACTCGGTCGTCGAGGCATCGGGCAGGCCCGCGAGGTTTCTCGCACATTCGATCACCGCCATCTGCATGCCGAAACAGATGCCGAGGAACGGCACGCGTCGTTCGCGCGCGAACCTGACCGCGGCGATCTTGCCTTCGGTGCCGCGCTCGCCAAAGCCGCCGGGCACCAGGATGCCATGCACATCCTCGAGTTTGCTGACTGCATCGGGCGTTTCGAAGATCTGGCTGTCGACCCAGTCGAGTTTCACCCGCACGCGATTGGCGATGCCGCCATGCGCCAGCGCCTCGGCGAGCGATTTGTAGCTGTCGAGAAGGTTGATGTATTTGCCGACGATGGCGATGCGCACCTCGCCTTCCGGCGCACGCACGATGTTCACGATGCGGTGCCAGCGCGCGATGTCCGGCGCCTGGTCGAACGGCAGGCCGAAATGCCGCAGCACTTCGCGGTCCATGCCTTGCTCGTGATAGCTGATCGGCACGGCATAGATGGTGTCCGCATCGAGCGCCGGGATCACCGCACTCGGCCGCACGTTGCAGAAACTGGCGATCTTGCGGCGCTCGTTTTCGGGGATCGGGCGATCGCACCGGCACAGCAGCATCTGCGGCTGGATGCCGACATTCAGCAGCTCCTTCACCGAATGCTGCGTGGGTTTCGTTTTCAGCTCGCCGGCGCTCGGGATGTACGGCACCAGTGTCAGGTGCACGAACATCGTGCGCTCCGGCCCCAGCTCGTTACCCAATTGGCGGATCGCTTCGAGAAACGGCAGGCTTTCGATGTCGCCGACGGTGCCGCCGATTTCGATCAGGCAGAAATCGAGGTCGTCGGTTTCGCGGACGATGGCTTCCTTGATCGCATCGGTGATGTGCGGGATCACCTGCACGGTCGCGCCAAGGTAATCGCCGCGCCGTTCGCGCGCGATCACTTCGGAATAGATGCGGCCGGTGGTGGCGTTGTCCGACTTCGTGGCCGAAACGCCGGTGAAACGTTCGTAGTGGCCGAGGTCGAGGTCGGTTTCCGCGCCGTCGTCGGTGACGAACACCTCGCCATGCTGGTAGGGGCTCAGTGTACCGGGATCGACGTTCAGGTAGGGGTCGAGCTTGCGCAGCCGCACACGGTAGCCACGCGCCTGCAGGAGAGCCGCAAGGGCCGCGCTGGCGATGCCTTTGCCAAGCGAGGAGACCACGCCGCCGGTGATGAATACGTACCGCGTCATGGGCACCCCTTCTACACGGATCGGATTGGCGCCGGAAAGCCATCCAGGATCATCGCCGCCGCGCGTTGCCCGCTGAGGTAGGCGCCGCCCACGGTGCCGGCCAGGCCGTCGGTGGCGCATGCCTCACCCGCGAAGACGAGGCGGCCGTCCCACAAGGGTTCGGCGAGCACCGCCCGCGCGCCGGCGCATCCCGGCCGTGCATAGGCG
>CAZZWO010000135.1:0-8472 GCA_964657885.1 uncultured Acetobacteraceae bacterium
CTTTTGGTTCTTTTCTTCAGAAAAGAACATCTTTCTTCCTAACGATGTCTATGGACCCATCGAGCAGCGCCGCCGGATGTTCGCCCAGCATCGCCGGCGTCCAATCCCGGCGGAGGTCGAAAAGCTCTCCCAACGCCGCGGTGTCCTGGTCGCGGCCCATGCCGGCCGCCGCCACGACGATGCCGTCCTTCACGTAGTAGGCGAGGAACTCCGGCTGGCTCAGGTCGCCGTGGATGACCGTTTCGTCCCACTTGGTTGCATGCCCGATGTAATCGATCCGCTTGAGATACTGGATGGTCCAGAAAACCGGCACGGCGGTGTGCCTGGTTTGGCGCCCGAGCATGTTCAGGGCGGCCACGCGCCCGTGCTGCTGTGCCACGCGCCAATGCTCCACGCGGATCGGCGCTCCGTCACCGCCATCCGGAAAGCGCGCGACATCGCCGGCTGCATACAGGCCCTCGGCGGCGCACAGATGCGCATCGACATTGACGCTCCCATCATCGTTCAGTTGCACGCCCGATACGAAGCCGGTCGCCGGTCCGACACCGAAACCGGCAACCACCAGGTCGGCCGGAACGGTCTCTCCGCCGTCCAGCAGCACGCCCTGCACATCGCCGTTGCCCTGCAACGCGGCGATCTTGCGGCCGAGCTTGAACCCGACGCCTTTCTTCTCATGCATGGCCTGCAGCGCACGGCCGATTTCCGGACCGAGTTGCTTCTCGAACGGGATTTTCTCCTGTCCCACAACCGTCACATCCAGGCCGCGTTCGCGCAGGCTGGCGGCCACCTCCATGCCGATGAAGCCGGCGCCCAGCACCACGGCGCGGTTGCTGCGTTCGGCACGCGCCAGGATCATGTCGGCATCCTGCTTGCTGCGTAGCGTGAAGACGCCGCTCAGTTGCGCGCCGGGCAGATCGGGCATTTTCGGTTCGCCGCCGGTCGCCAGCAACGCCGCGTCGTACGACAATGCCGAGCCGTCGGCGAGCTCGATCCGCCGTGCGGCCGCATCCAGGCGCACGATGTCGGCGGTACGCCGTTCGATGCCGTGCTCCCGGTAATAGGCCTGGGTCTGCAAGGGTGTCTTCTCGGCACCCTTCTCGCCGGACAAAGCGTATTTGCTGAGCACCGTGCGGTCGTAGGGGACGCGGTTCACCCGGTCCAGCACGACGATGCGGCCGCCGAACCCGGTCTCCCGCAACGTCTGGGCCGCAACGGCACCGGCGGCTCCGGCGCCGGCAATCACGAAACACCGTTCGTCGGGCTGGGGCTTTGCCGTTTCCACATCCGCCGGCGCGCTCACCAGGATGCGGCCCGACGAGACTTCGACAGCGTAGTGCGTCAATGCGTCGAGCGCCGGCGGTTCCAGGACGGCGCCGGACTTCAGGCAGAAGGTCGCCTTGTGCCACGGACACACCACCCGTGAGCCATGCCGTACGCCCTCGTCCAGCTTGCCGCCGGCATGCGGACAGGTGCCCGAAACCGCGTGGACCACGTCGCCGTCGCGCGCCAGCAGCACGCGCTCGCCATCCAGCTCCACGGCGCACATGCCGCCATCCGGCACATCGTCGATCGGCCCGGCATCGGCACGCTGCAGCATGTTTTCGTCTCCTATCCAAACGCGCACAACGCGCGACCCCCTCGCCGGACGCGGATGCCTCGGCGATTTCGGCGGGCCCCGGAATGCGCCACCTGCGTTGACACGCCAATGCTGCCGCGGAGAATGCGCATATGCCGAACCACGGCACGGCTGCGCACATACGGGCGCGCGTGTGGAGAGACCATCGCATGAGCCTGCGCAGACCGCATCCGGAAACCCTCGCCTTGCACGCCGGCTGGCGGTCCGATCCGGCAACCGGCGCTGTCGCACCGCCGATCTACCAGACCACGTCGTACCAGTTCCGTGACTCGGCCCACGCCGCCGACCTGTTCGCGCTGCGGGAGCTGGGCAACATCTACACGCGCATCGGCAACCCGACGGTGGATGTGCTGGAACAACGCATCGCGGCATTGGAGGGCGGGGCGGCCGCTTTGGCCGTTGCATCGGGTCAGGCGGCGTCCGCCTATGCGGTGCAGAACCTGGCGCGCGCAGGCGACAACATTGTCAGTTCCACCGACCTTTACGGCGGCACCTGGAACCTGTTCGCCAACACGCTGAGCGACCTTGGGCTGGAGGTACGGTTCGTCGACCCGGCCGACCCGGAGGCGTTCCGCCGCGCCACGGACGACCGCACCCGCGCCTACTATGCCGAAACGCTGCCGAACCCGAAACTGTCGGTGTTTCCGATCGCGGAGGTGGCCCAGATCGGCCGGCCGCTCGGCATTCCGCTGATCGTGGACAACACCGCGGCCCCGCTGCTCTGCCGTCCGCTGGATCACGGGGCGGCAATCGTCGTGTATTCCACGACGAAGTATATTGGCGGGCATGGCACGTCGATCGGCGGCGTCATCGTGGATGGCGGCAATTTCGATTGGGCCGCGCACCCGGAACGCCAGCCGCAACTGAACACGCCCGACCGCAGCTATCACGGCGCCATCTGGGCGGAAGCGGCCAGGCCGCTCGGCCCGATCGCCTATGTGCTGCGTGCGCGTGTGGTGCTGCTGCGCGACCTCGGCGCCGCGCTGTCACCATTCAACGCATTCCAGATCCTGCAGGGGCTGGAAACGCTGCCGCTGCGCATCGCGCGGCATTCGGAGAACGCGCAGGCCGTGGTGGAATTCCTCAAGGGCCAGGCCAAGGTCGTGAAGATCATCCACCCATCGCTGCAGCAAGGTGCTGCGCGGGCCAATGCGGACCGCTACATGTCGGGCGGTTACGGCGGGCTCGTCGGCATGGAACTCGCGGGTGGAAGGGAAGCCGGCAGCCGGTTCATCGATGCGCTGAAGATGTTCTACCACGTCGCCAACATCGGCGATGCGCGCAGCCTCGCCATCCACCCTGCGACAACCACCCATTCGCAACTCTCGGCCGACGAGCAACTCGCAACCGGCGTATCCGACGGCTACGTGCGCCTGTCCGTCGGCATCGAGCACATCGACGACATCATCGAAGATCTGTCGCAGGCGCTGGAAGCTTGCTGACCGCAGCGACATGGCGCAGCACACGCGCCGCATTGCCGCCGAGTACCCGGCGGAGCACATCGTCCGGCAAACCCAGCGCGCGGAAATCCGCAACGCTCTGCCGCATCGGCCTGAACGGGAAGGATGAGCCGAACAGCAGCTGGTCCCGCAGGAAGCCGGTGGCCGCCTCGGCGTAACGGCGTCCGCCCGGTGCGAACATGTACATGTCGGGCGACACGAACACCGTCTCGTGGCGGAACGCGACCCCGATCATCGCATCGATGTTCGGGTAGCAGCCGTGACACACCACGATCGGCAGTTTGGGGAAGCTGCGTGCGACGTTGTCGATCGCCAACGGATCGTTGAAGGCGAGGTCGGGCGTGGTCGGGCCCGACATGATGAAGGCCGGCACGCCGAGCTCCACGCAGGCCTCGTACAACGGCATCAGCCGTTCGTCGTCGGCGCGCAACGGTGTTTCGTAGAACCCGGCGTCGAAGTTGACCGCGGCGAGGTGCAGCGACGTCACTGCGCGCCGCGCTTCGGCCAACGCTGCCTCGCGGCCCAGCATCAACGGATCGATCGATGCGACACCGATCAGCCGCCCGCCCGATTGCGCGGCCAGTGCGGCGACTTCGTCGTTGGTGATGCGCACGGTCGGGGTGCTGCGGCCAACCGTCACGCCGAGCGCGATGCCGGCATCGCCCATGCCCGCAAGCACGTCCGGCATGGTGCGGAAGCGGGCGAAATCATCCGGGTCGGCGGCGCCCACCCGGCGGTTGACCCAGCGCACCAGGTCGAACTCCGGCGTTCCCGGCGCGGCGCCGAAGAACGGGTGCAGGAACGGCGGCCGCAACCGCATGTCGATGACAGGGGCGCTGTAGGTTCCAGCCTCGATGGGATCGGTCGCGGTCATGAAGGTGTCCTGCGGGTTCAGCGGCGCGCACAGGAAGTGAGCGGCCGCCGCGCGTCAAGCCACCAGGAATGGGAACTGCGACCGGATCTGTCCCGCATCGGCGCCTGCGGCCGGCAGGTCGGCGGCCAGCGCCGCGGGACGCGTGCCGCTCAGGATCAGGATGCGGTCGGCGATGGCGAGCGCCTGGTCCAGGTCGTGGGTTGCGAGCAGGACGATGGCGCCGTCCGCACGCGCATGGGCGGCGGTGTTGCGCGCAAGACCCGCGGCCATCGACGGATCGAGCGATGCGAACGGCTCGTCCAGCACCAGCAGCGAGGGCCGCACCGCCAATGCGCGGGCCAGGGCCACGCGCCGCGCCATGCCGAGCGAGAGTTCCGCCGGCATCAGGCGCGCCACGTCCTGCAACCCGGCGACTTCCAGCAGCGCGCCGATGCCGGTTCCGGTCAGCGCCGGCGCTACCAGAAGCAGGTTGCCGGCGACATCCAGCCAGGGCAGCAGGCGCGGGTCCTGGAACATGGCGCCGATCCGGCCGGCGGGTCTTGCCACGCGGCCGGCAAAATCGTGGTCCAGTCCCAGCACGATGCGCAGCGTGGTGGTCTTGCCGGCGCCGGAAGGGGCGAGCAGGGCCAGCACCTCGCCCGGCTGCGCGGCGAAGGCGATGCCGCCCAGCACGGCACCGTCACCGAACGACTTGCCCTCGATGGCGACGTGCAGGGTGTCAGCGCCAGGCACTGGCCCGCCGTTCCAAAGGCTGCATCAACAGCGTTTCCAGCCCCAGCATCACGAGCGCGAACACCAGGCCATAGGCGAGGATGCCCGCGACATCGAACGACTGGAACAGCAGGTTCAGCTCGAACCCGACGCCGTTCGGGCGGCCGAGCAACTCCACGATCAGCACGATCTTCCACGTCACCGAAAGGCCGCCCCGCGCCGCCGCCACCAGATAGGGCGCCATCTGCGGCAGCACGATGTGCCGCCACGCGCGCAGGCGAGGCACTGCGAACACCGCGCCCAGTTCGTCGAAACCACGGTCCAGCGCGCGGGCGCCTTCACGCACCGTGACGGTCACCGTCGGTATCTTGCTGATGGACACGGCAAGGATCGCCGCTGCCTCGTTCAGCCCGACCCAGATGTAGACCAGGATCACCACCACCAGCACCGGCAGGTTCAGCGCCACCACCAGCCACGGGTCGATCAGGGCATCGGCCACGCGCGACCGGCCGGACAGCATGCCGATGGCGATGCCGATGGCCATCGACAACACGAACGCGGCCGCCACCCGCGCCAGCGTGATGCCCACGGCCGGCAGCAGCGCGCCCGAAACCGCCTCGCGCCAGGCGAACGCAGCAACGGGCACCGGGCCGGGAAACCGCCCCGCATCGCCGGTCAGCCGGGCGGCGACCCACCACACGGCCAGCAGCCCCAGGATGGAGCCGAGGCGGGTGATGCTTCCCCGGCCGAGCCGCCATTGTCCGGGCTTCGGCCGGCCAGGCTGGTTCGGGAGGGCGGACATGATGCGGCGGCGCGTTTCAGCCGCCATCTGCCCCCTGCCAAAACACGCCCGGTGGCACGCCCGGCGCCGTGCCCGGCCCCAGCAGCGCCTGCAACTGCGTCGCCTGCGCCAGCATTTCGGACCCCGACGGGTGTGCGATCCCGTCGAGGAAACGCCGCCGCAGGGCCTGGAACAACGCCTCGTCCGGCGCGTCCATCAGCGGCCGCACATGGTCCCATTCGGCCGGCGATGCCGCGAGCAGGGACGCCACGGCCGATGCCGCCGCCAGGAAGCCGCCGATCAGCGCCGGGTTCTGCCTGGCCCAGACCGCATCGAACACATAGCCCACCAGCACCGGCGCCTGCTTCACTCCCAACAGGCGCGCGCAGTCGGCGACCGACAGCGCCTGCCGGAAGCCGGCCGCTTCCAGCCGGGCCGCGAAGTTCCAGAAGGTTAGCAGCGCATCCAGGTCGCCGTGGCGCTGCATGGCGTCGAGCAGCGGCGGCGCGCCGAACGACAGCGTGGCCTCATGCGCCAGGTCGACGCCCTGGCGACGGGCGGCGGCGCGCACCAGCAGCCAGGATTTGTCCGCCGCCCCGCCGGCCACGCCCAGCCGCTTGCCGCGCAGATCGGGCAGCGTGCGGATGCGCGAGGCGGCCGGCACCATGATCCCGCCGAGCGACCCGTTGCTGCCGGCGGCGAAACACAGCGTTCCGCCATGCGTGCGCTGCGCCGCCACGAACGGCCAGTCCGACACCGCCACATCCACCGCATGGCCCAGCAGCGCCACCTTTGCCGCCTCGGTGTTGGCGATGCGCTGCGTCTGCAGGGTGAAGCCGTGCGACTGGTCCAGCCGGTGGCGCACCATGGTGTCGGCCACCCACTGCACCGACCCGAACGGCAGGATGCCCAGCCGCAGCACCGGCTGCGGCAGGGCGGCGGCAAAGGTGCTGGCCAGGAGCGTGCGGCGGGTCAGGAAGAACACGCGCGCAGTCTAGGCAAGGTTTGCGCCCGGCCCCAAACCCCACCTAAGGCCAGGGACGGGCTCGGCCTTCGTAGCACTTGCGTTTTGAGCCGGCGGCCCGACAGTCAACCGGATGGACATGGCCGAAATCAGCGTCTCCGTGGACGCACGTGAGTGGCGCGACCGGGTTGCCGTTTTCGAGGCCGAAATCGGCCGCGCGGTGATCGGGCAGGCGCGGGTGATTCGCATGCTGACGATCGCCATCCTCGCCCGCGGGCACGCGCTGCTCGAGGGCGATGTCGGCGTCGGGAAAACCACGCTGCTGCGCAGCATCGCGCGCGCCCTCGGCGGCCCGTACGAGCGCGTGGAGGGCACCATCGACCTGATGCCCGCCGACCTGGTGTACCATGCATCGATCGGGCAGGACGGCAAGCCGCGCCTGGACCCTGGGCCGGTTCTGCGGCATGGGCCGGAACTCGCGATCTTCTTTTTCAACGAGATCAACCGCACGCGTCCGCAGGTGCACGCGCTGCTGCTGCGGCTGATGGCGGAGCGCAGCGTCACCGCGTTCAATCGCGAAGTCGCTTTGCCCCACCTGCAAGTGTTCGCAGACCGTAACCGGTTGGAGCGCGAGGAGACGTTCGAATTGCCGGCTGCGGCGCGCGACCGCTTCTTCATGGAAATCGCGGTGGAGGCGCCGTCCGATCCCGAAACCTGCCGGCAGTTGATCTTCGACACCCGCTTTCACGATGTGGATGCGCTTGTCGAAACGATCACCCCCGGCGTGCTGGATTACCGGGCGCTCGGCGCCCTCGGCCAGCGCATCCAGCGGACGGTTCACACCAGCACGCACCTTGAGGCTTACCTCGTCGCGATCTGGCAGGCGTTGCGCCGCCCGGCTGCGGCGGGACTGGCGATCGAAGGCGTGGACATGGACCGGCTGGTGCAAGGCGGCGCCAGCCCGCGCGGCATCAGCTTCCTGGCCCGTGCGGCCCGCGTGCACGCGTGGCTCGCCGGCCGCGACATGGTGGTGCCGGAAGACGTGCGCGCGGTGTTCCCGGAAACCATGGCGCATCGCATCTTCATAGACCCCATCTACGAACGGCGGTCGGCGTTCCTGGTGCGCGAGCTGTGCCGCCAGGTGTTCGAGCGGGTGCCGGTGCCGTGACCGCCGCGCTGCCGGAAGCGCCGTACCTGGATTATCGCGTGCGCTGGCGGGCGGGTGCATCGCGGCCCGGGAAACATCCTGCGCGCAACAGGGGTGATGGCGGTGATTTCCTCGGCCACCGTCCGTTCTGGCAGTTGCCCGATGCCCGCCGCATCGACATCCGCCGCACCATCATCGACCCGTCGGGCGAGGTCATGGTGCGCCAGACGGAGCAGCGCAGCAGCATGACCCTGGTGCTGGCAGCGGATGTTTCGCGTTCCATGCAGCCGGAACCCTTGCGCGGCAACCTGCTGGCGATCGGGCAACTGGCGGAGGCGGCATCGCGGTCCACCGCCCGCGCCGGGGATCTGTTCGGGTTCCTGGCGTTCGATGAGCACGTGCGCGAGGATCTGGCACAACCGCCGGCACTCGGGCGTGCAGGGGGGCGCGAAACCGTTGCGGCACTGGGCCGGTCTCGTCCGGATGGTGTCGGCGCCGGGGGACTTGCGGAGTTGACCGCGCATCTTCCGTCCAGGCGCTGCCTGGTTCTGCTGGTATCGGACTTCCTGATGCCGTTCGCCGAGCTGGAACACGCGTTGGCGTCGCTGGAGCGTCACGATCTCGCTCCGGTGGTTATGCACCTGGATCATGCGCCGGCTTTGCCGCGTGCCGGTCTGATGCGGTTGCGCGATGTGGAGACCGGGCGTGCCAGGCTGTTGTTGATGCGCCCGTCATTGCATCGGCGCTGGCACGATGCCGAGATGCGGCGGCGCGACACGCTCGACCGGCTGTTCATGCGATACGGCCGTGCGGCCTTTCATGTGCACGGGCGTCTGGACATGGCGGCGCTGTCCGAACACCTGATGCACATGGTTATTTCGGGTAGTTGGGTTGATATT
>CAZZWO010000136.1:0-8343 GCA_964657885.1 uncultured Acetobacteraceae bacterium
GCGCGAACAGGTCGGTGTAGGTGGCCGGGTTGCTGCGCGGCGTGCGCCCGATCGGTGACTGGTCGATGTCGATGATCTTGTCGAGCTCACCCAAACCGTCGATGCGGGTGTGCGCCGACGGCACCTCGCCCGATCCCATCAGCCGCCGCGACGCCGCCTTGTAGAGCGTGTCGATCACCAGCGTCGATTTGCCGCCGCCCGATACGCCGGTGACGCAGGTGAAGGTGCCGAGCGGAAACGATGCGTTAACCTGCTTGAGGTTATGTCCGGTGGCGCCGACCACCGTCAGCACCCGCTTTTTGTCATAGGGCCGCCGAACCGCCGGCACGTCGATCCGGCGCCGCCCGCTCAGGTAGTCGCCGGTGAGCGAGGCAGGGTTGGCGGCGACTTCGGCTGGCGTTCCCTGCGCGATGACATGGCCGCCGTTCATGCCGGCACGCGGCCCCATGTCGATCAGGAAGTCCGCCTGGCGGATCGCGTCTTCGTCGTGCTCGACCACCAGCACCGTGTTGCCCAGGCTTTTCAGCCGTTGCAGCGTGCCGAGCAGCCTTTCGTTGTCGCGTTGGTGCAGGCCGATCGACGGCTCGTCCAGCACGTACAACACGCCGGTCAGGCCGCTGCCGATCTGGCTGGCGAGCCGGATGCGCTGGCTCTCGCCGCCGGACAAGGTGGTCGAACCGCGCGACAGGCTGAGGTAGTCGAGCCCGACATCGACCAGGAACTGCAGGCGCTCGACAATCTCGCGCAGGATGCGGCGCGCGATCTCCAGACGCTGCGGCGTCAGCGTGGCGCCGACCGACTGGAACCACGCCAGCGCCTGCCGGATCGACAGGTCCGAGGCTTCGGCGATGGTCCGCCGGTCGATCTTCACGGCCAGCGCTTCGGGTTTCAAACGCGCGCCGTGGCAGACTTCGCAGGGCTTTTCCGCCTGATAGCGGCTCATCTCCTCGCGCACCCAGGCGCTGTCGGTTTCCCGCCAGCGGCGCTCCAGGTTCTTCAGCACGCCCTCGAACGGCTTCTTCACCGTGTAGGCGCGGGCGCTGTCCTTGTAGGTCATCTCGACCGGCTCGGTGCCCGACCCGTTCAGGATCGCGTCGCGCACCCGTTCGGGCAGCTCGGCCCAGGGGGTGCGCGTGGTCACCTTGTAGTGCCGCGCCAGGCTTTGCAGCGTCTGGTCGAAATACGGGCTCATCGCGCCGGTCCACGGGGCCACCGCACCCTCGGCCAAGCTGCGGCGCTCGTCCGGGATCACCATCTCAGGGTCGAAGAACGTCTCGACACCCAGGCCGTCGCAGGCGGGGCAGGCGCCGTGCGGGCTGTTGAAGCTGAACAGCCGGGGCTCGATCTCCTCGATGGTGAAGCCGCTCACCGGGCAGGCAAACCGCGAGGAAAACACCGTGCGCTCGGCATTGTCCGCATTTTCGGCATAGACGATGCCGTCCGGCACCATGCCCAGGCCGGTTTCGAAACTATCGGCCAGCCGCTGCTCCGCGCCCGCGCGCACCACCACCCGATCGACCACCGCCTCGACCGTGTGCTTGGTCTTGCGGTTCAGCGCCGGCACGTCCGCGATGTCGTAGAGCTTACCGTCCACCTTGGCGCGGGTGAAGCCGCGGCGCTGCAGTTCCGCCAGTTCCTTGCGGTACTCGCCTTTCCGGTCGCGCACCACCGGCGCCAGCAGCAGCAGCCGCGTGCCTTCGCGCATCGCCATCACCCGATCGACCATCTGGCTGACCGTCTGCGCCTCGATCGGCAGGCCGGTGGCCGGCGAATACGGAACGCCCGCGCGGGCCCACAGCAGCCGCATGTAGTCGTGGATTTCGGTGACGGTGCCGACAGTGCTGCGCGGGTTGCGGCTGGTGGTCTTCTGCTCGATGGAAATGGCCGGCGAAAGGCCATCGATGCTGTCCACGTCCGGCTTGCCCATCAACTCCAGGAACTGGCGGGCGTAGCTGGACAGGCTTTCGACGTAGCGGCGCTGGCCCTCGGCATAGATCGTATCGAACGCGAGCGACGATTTGCCGCTGCCGGACAGGCCGGTGATGACGGTCAACTGGTCGCGCGGGATTTCCACGTCGATGTTCTTGAGGTTGTGCTCTCGGGCACCTCGGACGACGATTGACGACACTTAGAACCCCCGAGAAGCAAAGGCCAGGGCGCTGCCCTGGACCCGCTGGGGCCCGCGGCCCCAGACCCCTATTATATAGGTTAGCGATTAGAAGAGGGTGTAGCCGCCGTCGATCAGGATGTCGCTGCCGGTGTGCCAGGATGACGCGTCGCTCATCAGATACACCGCAATGCCGCCGAAATCGGCCGGCTTGCCCCAGCGGCGCATCGGGATCCTGGGCTTCACGTTGCCGGCAAACCGCTCCGACGCGAAAGCATCCGCAGTCATCTCCGTCTCCACCCAACCCGGCAGGATCGAATGCGCCCTGATGCCGTGCCTCGCATATTCGACCGCCAGGGCCCGCATCATCGAGACCACGGCTCCCTTCGATGCGCCATAATGCTCGTTCCTGGCCGCACCCATGACCGCGGCCATCGATGATGTCGCAACCAGCACGCCACCGCCGCCCCTGGCCACCATGTGGCGCGCGCCGGCCCGCAGCGTCAGGAACACGCCGTCGAGGTTGATCCGCATCACCCGCCGCCACTCATCCAGGCTCATCTCGCCGAAGGACGGGGTGCCGCGGCCGCCAACCCCGGCATTGGCGAAACAGCCATCCACCCGGCCAAACCGCTCCAGCGTCCGGGCAAACGCCGCATCCACCGCTGCCTCGTCGCCGACGTCGCAGGCGAAAGCCTCCACCTCGGTGCCATGCTGCCGCAATTGCGCGACCGCCGCCTGGTTCTTCGCCTCGCTCGTCCCCCAGATGGCGATGTGGGCGCCGGCCAGCGCCAGCCCCTCGGCGAACCCGAGGCCGATCCCGCCATTGCCGCCGGTGACCAGCGCCACCTTGCCGGAAAGATCGAAAGCCGGATGCGCCATGTGTTTCCTCTTTTGAAAGGTTCGATGATCTATAAGGTGTGAGGCCCTGAACGCCCGCTTCGTGACGCCGTTCTTGCACGCCCGCTTGGTTTCGCCTCTTGTGCTGGGATATAGGCGCGACAGACGCAACCAGGGGTTCGGCGATCATGGCAGGCAGCGTGAACAAGGTGATCCTGATCGGAAATCTGGGACGCGACCCCGAGGCCCGGACGATGCAGAACGGCGGCAAGGTGGTGTCGTTCTCGATCGCCACCAGCGAGTCGTGGAACGACAAAGGCAGCGGGGAGCGGCGCGAGAAAACCCAGTGGCACCGGATTGCCATCTTCAACGAGAAGCTGGGCGAGATTGCCGAGAAATACCTGAAGAAGGGCTCGACGGTTTACATCGAAGGTTCGCTGGAAAGCCGCAAATACACCGACAAGGACGGCGTGGAGCGCGAGACGTTCGAGGTGGTGCTGAGCCGCTTCCGTGGCGAGCTGACCCTGCTGGGCGGCCGCGCCGAAGGAGGCAGCAGCTTCAGCGGGGAAGGCGGCGGTGGCTACCAGCCCCGCGAGCGCGCTCCGGCCGGCCGCCCGGCTGCGTCCAATGCCCGCCCAGGCACCAGCGCCCCATCTTGGGAGCCCGCGGGCGGCGACCTGGACGACGAAATCCCGTTCTGAGCTGGCGGACGACCGCCGGGTGACACCGGCGTTGCGGCTGGTTTGGCACCGGCCTAAACCCCATGTAGAAAGCCCCACCCGGGCCCGCACGCAGCGCGCCTGGCATAACGGCTAACACCTGGGCAGCATTAAACTTTGAGCGACACGACCGACGATCCCGAACGCCCTCTGCCACCCGGAGAGGGCGGGCCTGGCGACACCCAGCCTGTGACGCTCGAGGAGGAGATGCAACGCTCCTACCTCGCCTACGCCATGTCTGTGATCGTCAGCCGCGCCCTGCCGGACGCGCGCGACGGGCTGAAGCCGGTGCACCGCCGCATCCTGTACGGCATGAACGAGGCCGGCTACACGCCGGACAAGCCCTACCGTAAGTCGGCAAAGATCGTCGGCGACGTGATGGGCAGCTACCATCCGCACGGCGACTCGAGCATCTACGACGCGGCCGTCCGCATGGCGCAGCCGTTCTCGATCCGGCTGCCGCTGATCGACGGCCAGGGCAATTTCGGCTCGGTCGATGGCGACCCGCCGGCGGCGATGCGTTACACGGAAATGCGGCTGTCCCGGGCAGGCATGTTCCTGCTCGCCGACATCGACAAGGACACTGTCGATTTCCAGCCGAACTACGACGAGAGCACGCAAGAGCCCGTCGTTCTTCCCTCGGCTTACCCGAACCTCCTGGTGAACGGCGCCGAAGGTATTGCGGTGGGCATGGCGACCCGCATCCCGCCGCATAATCCCGGCGAGATCATCGATGCGACGCTGGCGCTGATCGCCGACCCAGCCACGTCGCTGGACGACCTGATGAAGATTGTTCCCGCACCGGATTTCCCGACCGGCGGGTTGATCATCGGGCGCGCCGGCATCCGCAGCGCGTTCGAAACCGGCCGTGGATCGCTGACGCTGCGTGCTCGCTGCGAGTTCGAGGAGGTGCGCAAGGACCGCACCGCGATCATCATCACCGAACTGCCCTATCAGGTGAACAAGGCGACGCTGCAGGAACGCATCGCCGAGCTGGTGCGTGCCAAGCAGATAGAAGGCATCGGCGACATTCGCGACGAGAGCGATCGCCAAGGCATGCGCGTGGTGATCGAGCTGCGGCGCGATGCAACGCCCGAAGTGGTGCTGAACCAGCTTTTCCGTTTCACCAACATGCAGATCAGCTTCGGCTGCAACATGCTGGCACTCGATCGCGGCCGCCCTCGCACGATGGGTCTGAAGGACCTGTTGATGTGCTTCGTCGACTTCCGCGAGGAGGTCATCCTTCGACGCAGCCGGCATGATCTGGCGAAGGCGCGCGAACGGGCGCATCTGCTGGTCGGCTACTCGATCGCCGTTGCGAACATCGACGAGGTGATCAGGTTGATCCGCGCCAGCCCCGATGCGGCCGCGGCGCGCACCGCGCTTATGGCGGTCGATTGGCCGGCCGGCGATGTCGCTGCATTGTTGGCGCTGATCGACGATAGCGGCAACATCATCATCGGCGATCGCGTGCGCCTGACCGAAGTGCAGGCGCGTGGCATTCTCGATCTACGCCTGCAACGCCTGACCGGGCTTGAGCGCGAGAAGATCGATGCCGAGCTGACCGAGGTCGCTGCGCGCATCGCAGAACTTCTCGAAATTATCGCGAGCCGCCCGCGCCGCATGGAAGTGATGCGCGACGAGCTTCTGCGTGTGCGCGAGGAGATTGCGACGCCGCGCCTGAGTGCGATTGTCGATTATGCCGCCGACCAGGACGACGAAAGCCTGATCGAGCCCGGGCAGATGGTGGTGACGATCACCCGCGACGGTTTCATCAAGCGCACCCCTCTCGAGACCTATCGCGCGCAGAATCGCGGCGGCAGGGGGCGCATCGCGTCGGGCACGCGCGGCGACGATATCGTGGCGCGCAGTTTCAACGCGCACACGCACCAATGGGTGTTGTTCTTCTCCAGCGGCGGCAAGGCTTTTCGCGAAAAGGTCTGGCGCCTGCCCGAAGCAAGCCCGACTGCGAAAGGCCGTGCGCTGGTGAACCTGCTGCCCGAACTGGGGGCCGACAAGATCACCACCGTGTTGCCGCTGCCGCAGGATGAGAGCCTTTGGGAGAGCCTGCATCTGGTGTTCGCGACATCCAGCGGCACGGTGCGGCGCAACCGGCTGTCGGATTTTGGACGTATCCGCACCAACGGCCTGATCGCCATGAAGCTGGACGAGGGCGATCACCTCATCGGTGTGGCAACCTGCCGCGACGGCGATGACGTGTTTTTGGCAACTCGCCTGGGCCGCTGCATACGGTTCCAAATCAGCGATGAGACGTTGCGGGTGTTCTCCGGCCGCGAAAGCGCCGGCGTTCGCGGCATAAGATTGTCCGCCCAGGATGAGGTGAACAGCCTCGCCGTGCTGCGGCATGTGGACACCACGAACAGTGAACGGGCCGCATTCCTGCGCACCATCGCCGCACGCCGCCGAAACAGCGGTTACGAGGAGGAGGCGGCCGAAGTGGCTGCCGAGCCAGCGGCCATCACGGAGAACGGCCAGGATGATGACGACGTATCCACCGAGCTGACACTCACTTACGACCGCATCGCAGAGTTGGAGGCGGCCGAGGAGATCCTGCTGACGGTGACGAATGGCGGCTTCGGCAAGCGTTCATCCGCATACGATTACCGGGTGACCGGCCGCGGTGGACAGGGCATCACGAACATCATGCTGGCGCCGCGCAACGGCACCGCGGTTGTTGCAACCTTGCCGGTGCGGCGAGGCGACGATGTGATGCTGGTGACCGACGCCGGCCGGCTGATCCGCGTTCCCGCCGACCAGGTGCGCATCACCGCGCGCCAGACCATGGGCGTGACGCTGTTCCGCCTGAGTGATGGCGAGCGCGTCACCAGTATTTTCCCGGTGCTGGAAGGCGTAGCCCCAGCTTCCGACGAGATTGTGACGGACGAGGGTGGCGGGGCTCCGGACTTGGAGCCCGAAGGTGGCTGACCGCTGCGGCGTTTACCCGGGAACGTTCGATCCGGTGACGAACGGCCATCTGGACATCATCGCCAGGGCGGCCCGGCTGGTGGAACGGCTGGTGATCGGCGTGGCCGAGAATATCGGCAAGGGACCGCTGTTCGACGCTGACGAGCGCGTGGAGCTGGTGCGGGCGGAATCTGCTGCCATCGCAAAACGCACGGGTACCATCATCGAGGTTGTCAGCTTTTCCACGTTGCTGATCAGCTTCGCACGGTCGGAAGGCGCGAGCGTGCTGATCCGTGGCCTGCGTGCGGTGTCGGACTTCGACTACGAGTTCCAGATGGCGGGCATGAACTACCGGCTCGACCCGGAGATCGAAACGGTGTTCCTGATGGCGAGCGAGCATCACCAGTTCATCTCGTCCCGTTTCGTCAAGGAAATCGCCAGACTGGGCGGAGATGTTTCCAGCTTCGTACCCGCGCTGACGTTGCAGCGGACGATTGCACGCGTGAGAAACGACAAGGGGGGAACCAAACATGTTTAGACGGACTCTGCTGGCTGCGACTGGCGTTCTTGCGTTGACACTGTCGGCGCGTGCACAGGACGTGCCGCCCGCTCCGGCGCCGCAGCTTGACCCGCAGAACACCATCTATCTCGACCTGTCGTCCGGGCGTGTCGTGATCAAGCTGCGGCCTGACCTCGCGCCCAAACACGTGGCCCGCGTCAAGCAGTTGTGCCGCGACGGCTTCTACGACGGGACCCCTTTTCACCGGGTAATCGACGGCTTCATGGCACAAGGGGGTGATCCCACGGGCACCGGCGAGGGCGGCAGCAAGTATCCGAACGTTCCAGCCGAGTTCAGCAACAGCGCGCATTTCTTGCGCGGGACCGTGGGCGCTGCGCGATCGCAAGACCCGGACAGCGCAAACAGCCAGTTCTTCATCATGTTTGCACCAGGCCCAAGCCTGGACGGCAACTACACGATATGGGGCAACGTGGTTTCCGGTATGGAGAACGTCGACAAGATCAAACGCGGCAGCCCGGATGATAATGGAAAGGTGGATTCGCCCGACCACATCATCCACATGCGCGTAGCGGCGGATGTGAAGTAGCAGCCAAACCACGCGTCAATTGATAGCGGAGAGCCTATGTCGGACGATCTTGAAAACACCTTGTACCTCGACCTGAAATCCGGGCGAGTGACGATCCAGCTACGCCCCGATCTTGCACCGAAGCATGTTGAGCGCGTGAGATTGCTGGCGCGCGAAGGCTTCTATGACAATACGCCGTTTCATCGGGTGATCGAAGGCTTCATGGCACAGGGCGGCGACCCGACAGGCGCCGGCACCGGCGGCAGCAAACATCCAAACTTGCCGGCCGAGTTCAGCCGCTCCGCAAAGTTCGTCCGCGGCACCGTAGGCGCTGCCCGCACCGGCGACCCGAACAGTGCGAACAGCCAGTTCTACATCATGTTCGCGCCAGCGCCGCATCTGGATGGCCAATACACCATCTGGGGGCAGGTGACCGACGGCATGGACCATGTTGACCAGATCAAGCGGGGCAGCGGCGGCGGGGGAACGGTCAGCAACCCTGACCGGATCGTGAAGGCGACACTCGCGTCCGATGCACAGGCAACCTGAGTGGCCGGCATGGCGGGCGGAAGGGTTGACCTCCGGGCCGCCATGCCCTTTTAACGGCTGTGAGAGCCTGTAGCTCAGTCGGTAGAGCACGAGACTTTTAATCTTGGGGTCGTGGGTT
>CAZZWO010000137.1:0-8250 GCA_964657885.1 uncultured Acetobacteraceae bacterium
AGAACGTCCCACCAGGTGCATAGATGGTGCAGGGTGATGTCCATCTGGGCGAGCTTTTCGAGGCTGCCGGGGAACACGCCGTAATAGAACACGACGAACGCGTGGTTGACGATGGCGCCGGCGTCGCGCAGCGCCTGGGTGAATTTTATCTTCGACCGTCCGTCGGTGGTGAGATCCTCCACCAGCAAAGTGCGGCGGCCGTCCGGCACGTCGCCCTCGATCAGCGCGTTCTTGCCGAAACCCTTGGCCTGCTTGCGGACATACGCCATCGGCGTCTGCAGCCGGTCGGCCATCCACGCCGCGAACGGAATGCCGGCCGTCTCGCCGCCGGCCACCACCTCGATCTGCTCGTAGCCGATGTGGCGGTTCAGCTTCTCCACGCCCAGCTCGCAAATCCGCGCACGCGCCCGCGGAAAATAAATGATCTTGCGGCAGTCGATATACACCGGCGACTTCCAGCCCGATGTCAGGGTGTAGGGCTCGTCCGGCCGGAAGTTCAGCGCGCCGATTTCCAGCAGGATACGCGCCGTCGTCAGCGCCGCATCCCTGTCCCAGTCCGAAACTGCCACCCGCCTGTTCCCCGTCCGACAAGCCATCGTTCTGCAACGCCCAACTCGTTGCGGCAAGGCGGCGCATGGTGACCTCCGGCCGCAACCGTTTATACAGGCTGCCCCGAACCCCGAGGCCGCTCCCACCGCATGACCCCGTCCGCCATCACCTTCCGCGGCGAGCACCTGCTGCTCGATCCCGCAGGCGTGCTGTTCTGGCCCCGCCTGTCGGTGCTCGCGGTGGCCGACCTGCATCTGGAAAAAGGCAGCGCCTGCGCCGGGCGTGGCCAGCTCGTGCCGCCATGGGACAGCCATGCCACCCTGGCCCGGCTGGCCGCCCTGGTGCAGCGCCACGCACCGGCAATCCTCGTCGCGGTCGGCGACAGCTTCCACGACGCCCATGCCGCCACCAGGCTCTCGGCGGCCGACCGCCTGGTGCTGGCCGGCATAGGGCGCGACACCCGCATCGTCTGGGTGCGCGGAAACCACGATCCGCTGCCGCCCGCCGATGTCGGGGGTGAGTCGTGTGAAACCTTTGTGGCCGAAGGATTGTTGTTCCGGCACCAGGCGCTGACCCAGCACGGCCACCCTGGCGCGCCCGGCGAAATCTCCGGCCACTTCCACCCGAAGGCGCGCGTTTCAACCCGGGCCGGCGAGATCGTACGGCCCTGTTTCATGACTGACGCACATCGCATCATGCTGCCGTCCTTCGGGGCCTATACCGGCGGGCTGGATGTGCGGTCGCCGGCGATCGCCCGGCATTTCTCCGCCGGCGGGCAGGCCTTCCTGCTGGGGCAAAGCCGCGTGTTCTGCTTCAGCATCCCACCCGAGGGCGCCGACGCCGCGCCGCAGCCCTGCGACGCCGCCGACACCCTGGCGCCGCCTGCACGCGCAGGGCGGCCTTTCCCGCGGGCCAGAACCCAGGCCACCGTCAAAACCCAGACTGTTCCCTGATGACCAAGGGTGCGGGCACATCGATCGTCTGGTTCCGCCAGGATTTGCGGCTGCACGACCAGCCGGCGCTGCTGGCCGCGGCCGCCGGCGGGGCGCGCGTGCTCGCACTCTACGTGCTGGACGACAGCATCGCATGGCCCCTCGGCGGCGCCTCGCGCTGGTGGCTGCACGGCAGCCTGGCGGCCCTCGCGGAATCGCTGGAAAAGCTGGGCGGCAGCCTGGTACTCAGGCGGGGCAGTGCGGCCGCCATCATCCCGGCGCTGGCCCGCGAGGCCAACGCGCAAACCGTGCACGCCGGCATCGCGCACGAGCCCGGCTGGCGCGCGGTGGACCGCGAAGTGGCAAGCGCGCTGGAAGCCGACGGCCGCCAACTGGTTCTGCACCGCACTTCGACGCTGAGCGATTTCGATGCGGTGCGCAGCAAGACCGGCACCGTCTATGGCATGTACACGCCGTTCGCCCGCGCGGTCGAGGAACGCGGTGAGCCGCCCGAGCCGCTCGCCACGCCGAAAACCATCAGGCCGGCGCCGCCCGTGCAATCGGACCGGCTGCAGGATTGGGGGCTGCTGCCCACCCACCCCGACTGGGCGCCCGGTTTCCGCGGAACCTGGGTGCCGGGCGAGGCCGCCGCCCGCAAGCGCCTGGATGCGTTCGTCGGCGGCGCCGTGGCCCGATACGGCACCGGACGCAACCTGCCCGGCGAAGACGGCACGTCGATGCTGTCGCCGCATCTGCATTTCGGCGAGCTGTCGCCGCGCACCGTCTGGCACGCCAGCCGCGTCGAAGACGATGGCGCGGACCACCACACCTACCGGCGTGAGCTGATCTGGCGCGACTTTTCCGCCTATCTGCTGTGGCACCACCCGACCCTGCCGGAAGCGCCGCTGCGCCCCGCCTTCGATCGGCTGCCATTCCGCAATGACACGAAGGGCCTGCGCGCCTGGCAGCGCGGCCACACCGGCATCCCGATCGTCGATGCGGGCATGCGGCAGCTTTGGCAAACCGGCTGGATGCACAACCGCGTGCGGATGATCGCCGCGTCGTTCCTGGTGAAGCACCTGCTGATCTCGTGGCGCGAAGGCGAGGCCTGGTTCTGGGACACGCTGGTGGACGCCGACCTGGCCAGCAATGCCGCGAGCTGGCAGTGGATCGCCGGCACCGGCATCGACAGCCAGCCGTTCTTCCGCGTGTTCAACCCGGTGAGCCAGGGCGAGAAGTTCGACGCGAACGGCGCCTATGTCCGCCGTTTCGTGCCCGAACTGGCCCGCCTGCCGGACCGCTGGCTGCACGCGCCCTGGACCGCCCCGGCCGCCGCCCTGAACGATGCCGGCATCGTGCTAGGACGCACCTACCCGAAACCGGTGGTGGACCTCGCTATCGGACGCAGCCGCGCGCTGGAGGCGTATCGCCGCACCGTGCGGGAGCAGGCGGCGTGAACACCATCCCCGCCGGGCGCGGCCTCCGCGTGGTGGGCGATGTGCACGGCGATCTGCGCGCCTTCACCTTCGCCGCGGACACCGACCGGTTCGTGATCCAGCTCGGCGACCTGATCGACAGCGGCCCGGACAGCGCCGGCGCGCTGCGGCTGATGTTCCGGCTGATCGACGAGGGCAGGGGCCTGTTCCTGGTCGGCAACCATGACCGCAAGCTCGGCCGCGCCCTGCGTGGCGAGCGCGTGCGCGGCGGCCCGCAACTCGATGCAACGCTGGCGGCTCTCGACCCCAAGCTGCGCGAGCGCACGCTGGCCGAAGTGGAGCGCGCGCCCGCCTGGCTCACCCAGGACCAGCGGTTCTTCGTGCACGCCGCCTTTCACACCGGCATGCTCGCGCACCCGCCGCCCGACCCGCTCGGCCCGGTGGACCCGCTGCTGTCCCGCGCGATGTTCGGCGAGACCACCGGCCGCACCCAGCCCGACGGTTTCCCCGAGCGCCTGCTGCGCTGGGTGAACCACATCCCCGCCGGCATGACGGTCTATTGCGGCCATGACCAACGCAGCCGGGACGGCCGCCCCTGGATCGCCCATGGCGACAACGGCGGCTCAGCCGTCTTCATGGACACCGGCGCCGGCAAAGGCGGCCACCTGAGTTGGGTAGACCTCGACTGACCCGCGTGGTGGAAAAGCGAAGCGCCTTCCACCATCCCAAGCATCACCAACGCGTCAATACACCGCCCCAAAACCTCACCGCCGAGGCGTTGCGCGGCCGGTGGAAGGCGCTTCGCTTTTCCACCCTACGTCGGTGATGGACTCATCTCGGGCGAGTTGAGGAACCTGGCCGCATTGGCGCGCATGGCTGCCACTTTGGCAGGGTCCATGCGCGACAGGGTCTTCATCGGCATCGCCAGGCGGATGTTGCCGGACAGCGCCTTTTCGTGGCGCGCGAAGAAATCCCAATACAGGTAATTGAACGGACACGCACGCGGCCCCACCGCATCCTTCACGTCATACACACAACCTTTGCAATAATCGCTCATTCGGTTGATGTACGCGCCCGACGCGGCATACGGCTTCGATCCCATGATGCCGCCATCCGCGAACAACGCCATCCCGCGGGTGTTCGGCATCTCCACCCACTCGTAAGCGTCGGCATAAACAACCAGGTACCATTCATCCAGGTCGTCCGGATGCAGCCCCGCGAGCAGCGCGAAATTGCCGGTGATCATCAGCCGCTGGATGTGGTGCGCGTACGCATGCTTCAACGTGTCGCCGATCGACTGGTGCAGGCAGTTCATCTTCGTCTCGCCCGACCAGTAGAACCACGGCATCCGGCGAGTGGCATCCAGCGCATTCTTCGTCGAATAATCCGGCATGTTCGCCCAATAAATGCCGCGCACGAACTCGCGCCAGCCCAGGATCTGTCGGATGAAACCTTCCACCGCATTCAACGGCGCATGGCCGCTGCGATAAGCCGCCTCCGCCGCATCGCAAATCTCCGCCGGCAGCAGCAGGCCCAGATTCATCGATGTCGAGACCAGCGCATGGAACAACACCGGCTCGCCGGTCTTCATCGCATCCTGCCAGGTGCCGAACGAGGGCAGGCGGTTTTCCACGAAATCCGCCAGCGCCGCACGCGCCTGCTCGCCGGTCACCGGCAGGCTGAAATCCGCCGGATCGCCGACATGCGCGGGAAACCTCGACGCCACCAGCTCCATCACCTCCCGCGTGATCTCGTCGGGCGGAAACTGCGGCGTGGCCGGCGCCTGAACTTGCTTCGGCAGGCTGTTGCGGTTTTCCGGATCGAAGTTCCAGCGCTCGCCCACCGGCTTGTCGCCGTCCATCAGATACCCGCTCCGCCGGCGCATCTCGCGGTAGAAGAACTCCATCCGCAAACCGCGGCGATCACGCGCCCAGCTCAGGAAATCCTGTATCCGCGCGAAGAACCTCGTGTCGTCCCGTATATCGGTCTCGACACCGAAATCCGCCTGCCAGTGACGCATGTCGTCGGCCAGCCGCCACTCGCCAGGCTCCGTCAGCACCGCACGATCCGGCCGGTGCCTCGCCACGGCACGCTGGAACTCGCCGCGCAGCGACTGCGTGTTCTCGGGATCGTCGAGCTTCACATACTCGACCCGAACACCACGCGCCGCCAGCGCCCGTGCAAAATGGCGCATGCCGGACAGCACCAGAACGATCTTGATCGCGTGGTGACGCACATAGGTGCACTCGGCCTGCACCTCGGCCATCAGCACAATGTCTTGCGTTGGATCCAGGTCACTCAGCGACGAGAGTGTTGGGCTCAGCTGATCGCCCAGGATCATTCTTAGGGTTTTCGGCATTTTTACTCGCAATTAGGCAAGGGCGGGCTTTGCCCGCACCCACCAAGGGCCGGCGGCCCTTGGAACCCTCTAAATTAGGGTTTGGGTGGTTATGGGAAGGTCCCTAGCTTTGGCGGCTTTCTTTACCTACCGTGTTGGGGCGCCCCTGCGCCTCGGACGCCCATGCAGCAACTGCTCCTCCTGCGCCACGCCAAATCTTCCTGGGATAACCCGGGCCAGTCCGACCACGCCCGCCCGCTCAACGCCCGTGGCCGCCACGCGGCGACGCAGATCCGTGCCGTCCTGCGCGACCTCAACCTGCTGCCCGACGTGGTGCTCGTGTCGTCGGCGCGCCGCACCATGCAAACGCTCGAAGCGCTCGCACCATGGGACGAAACCCCGATCATCGAGCCGATGGACGGGCTGTACCTGGCCGAATCACCGCGCATCCTCGACATCATCCGCGGCGTCTCCGAAACCGTGCGCAGCCTGCTGGTGGTCGGCCATAACCCGGGACTGCACGATTTCGCCCTGCTGCTCGCCGGCACCAACGCCGCCAACGCCAACACCCAGATGGCGCGCAACCTCGCCGACGGCTTCCCGGCCGGCGCGCTCGCCGAGTTCACCGTGGCGCGCGGCTGGCGTGAACTGGGCGAAGGCAGCGGCCGCCTCGTCCGCTTCGTCTGCCCGCGCGACCTGACCGGAGCCCCCGGGTGACCGGCTTCCTGCCCGATCCGACCGACACAGATCCGGGCCCACCCGTGGCTATTCCACCGCTGGAACCGCCCGGCGCAACTCCCGAAACCGTCACGCTCGATTTCGAGCTTCCCGCCGCCGACCTGCCGCGCCTGTTGCGAGCCTCGGCGCTGTCCACCCGGCGAGCCGGACGCGCACGCACAACCCCTGCCAGCATCGTCTGGCACGACACCGCCGATGGCGCTCTCGCCGCCGGCAGCCTGACGCTGAGCCGAAGCGGACCCGCAGGCCGCGCCGCCTGGAGGCTCGAGCGCCTGCTGCCCAACGGCCACATGGACTGGCTGCCGGCCGGCCGGGCGCCGCTGGTGGCCGAAGCGGCGTCGCTCGACAATCTCGGTGAGCCGGTCCCGGCGAAGCTCGCGCCGGTCGCCGCCTTCAACGGATGCCTCCGCGCTTACGCACTCCGCGGCCAGGACGGCGCCGAACAGCTTCGCGTTCTGGAAGGCACGCTGCGGGGCGTCAGCCAGGACCGGCCCGCCTGCCGGGTCATGCTGACCGGCCAGCCTTCCGCGGTCGCGGACCTCGCCTGCGCGCTCGCCGAAGCCGCACCCCTGCGGGTTCCGCGCGCTGGTCTCGCGGCACAGGCCATCGCGGTCGCCCGAGGCAACGACCCGGCACCCCGGCATCTCGGCGGACCCGCCATCCCGGCCGGCCTCTCGCTCGACGAGGCGCTCACCTTCGTGACTGCGCACCTGGCCGATGTCATCCTGCACTGGGCCGCCCTGATCCCGGGCGCCGGCACGCCGGAGCCGGTGCACCAGATGCGTGTCGGCGTGCGTCGCCTGCGTTCGGCCCTCTCGGTGTTCCGGCGCGCCGCGCGCGACGATACGGGCGGTGACACAACGGGCAAGGCCGGCCAGGCAGGTTGGCTCGATCAGCTGAGCGACGAGCTGAAGGCGATCGCCGCGCAGCTCGGCACCGCCCGCGACTGGGATGTCTTTCTCGCGGAGACCGGGGCCGACGTCAGCCAGGCCTTCGCGCAGGATCGCCGGATTGCCGGCCTGCTCGCCGCCGCCGCCCGCCAACGCGACACGGCCTATGCCGGCCTGGTCGCGCACCTGCGCAGCCAGGGATGGACGCGGCTCGAAATGACGCTGGCACTGCTGCCCACACGCCGCCCCTGGCTGCAATCCGGCACCGGCAGCTCCACGGCCGGCCCGGTCGAACCCTATGCCGCGCACGCGCTGCAGCGGCGCCTGAAGCAGGTGCTCGCACCCGGACCGAGCCTCACGCACCTTCCGGCCCACGAACTCCATCACACCCGCAAACAGGCCAAACGCCTGCGCTATGCAGCCGAGCTGTTCGCCGGCCTGTTCCCGGACAAAGCGGTCCGCAAATACCTGCGCCGGCTCGAACACCTCCAGGAAGTGCTCGGCGCGGTGAACGACAGCGCCGTCGCCGCGTCACTCGTCGGCCAGTTGGGCGGCGGTGCCGACCGGGCCTTTGCGGCCGGAGCGGTCCAGGGATTCGGTGCCGCCCGCAGTGCCGGCGCGAGCGCGCGCGCCGATCGGGCGTGGCGAAAATTCACCCGTGCAGAGCCGTTCTGGCAGTAGCAGCAGGCCCGCCTCCCGCGGCGCGGACCCATATGCTGCGGGTGCGAAGGTTGCGCTGCCGTGAACTCCACCCTTATGGTGCGGCGCCGGTGAACGCCGGCCCATGAGACCCACCGCATCCGGGCGCTGCCCGTGCATTCCACAGGATCGTAAATGAGCGGCAACGCCAACGGCTCCGTTACCGTCACGCTTAACGGGGCAAAGGATGGCGCCAGCCACACGGTCGAAGTACCCCTCATCCCCGGCACCATCGGGCCGTCCGTCTTCGACATCCGCAAGCTCTATCCCGAACTCGGCGTCTTCACCTACGACCCGGGCTACGGCGGCACCGCGGCATGCGAAAGCAAGATCACCTACATCGATGGCGACGAAGGCGTGCTGCTGCACCGCGGCTACCCGATCGAGCAACTGGCGGAAAATTCCACCTTCCTCGAAGTCGCACACCTGCTGCTGAACGGCGAACTGCCGACCCGCAAGGAAATGGCCGAGTTCGAAGCCGGCGTGCTGCTCCACACCATGGTGCATGAGCAGCTTCGCCAGTTCTACAACGGCTTCCGGCGCGACGCGCACCCCATGGCCGTCATCTGCGGCGTGGTCGGCGCCCTCTCGGCATTCTACCACGACAGTCTCGACATCAATAACGCCGACCACCGGCGCATCAGCGCCTTCCGCCTGATCGCCAAGGT
>CAZZWO010000138.1:0-8220 GCA_964657885.1 uncultured Acetobacteraceae bacterium
CGTGCCATCAGCCTGTGCGATGACGGCGAACGCGCCCAGCTCCGCGGCATCGAGAAGCTGATCCGCGCCCGGTTGCCTATCGCCGCCTGAGCGCGGTGCATCCCTGCCGCACGAAAGTGCCGCAGGGATGCATTCTTCAACTACGCCGACATGAAAAAGCCAGCGTGCAACACGTGCACGCTGGCTTTTTTCTATGGTCAGTGGCAGGGGTCGCAATCCCAGCCACTGAGCAACCGATTTGCGGTCAGTCCTCGGCGCCGACTGTGAACCGCTCACGGTAGTTCGCAATCTGCAGTTGCTGGGTGTAGATCGGCGTGCCCAGCTCCGGAACGTAATCCGGGTAGATCGTGCTCATCTCGCCATCGTCGGCCGCGACCTTGGTCGCGAAGGCGTAGGTTTTCGTGGTCTCCGCGAAGCTTTCGACGAGCGAGAAGTTGCCGCGGTAATCGAGCGAGCTGCCATCGCCGGGCGCGCAGAAGCCGACGAACGCATTCTTGATGACCCGGGTCGGGATGTTGGCGGGCCATGCGGCCGAGTCCGGCCGCACGTTTGGATACAGGAACGACAGCGGATAGTTGAGATGGCTGCCGTCATACGTCTTGGAGAACGTGACGAAGCTGTTGTTCTCGATGTCGATGCTCTGTGGCCGGTTGTCCGAAAAACCCTCCATCCCGAATGTGACGGCCATGCCGTTCGAGTCCACGCCAGATGCGTTCTTCACGAAGACGTTGTTGCGGGCCTGCAGCATTCCGCCGTTCGGCACATCGAGCAGGTAGGTTTCAGCCTGCTCGCGGCCGGCGCGCGGCAGCCCGCCCTGGAAGTAGTTGCCGATCATCACCGTGCGCTGTGCACGCGACTTGAACAGATGCCCGTAATAGACGTCGTGCGACCACGAGTGCTGCATGATGACCGTGAAGTTCGGGTCGGTGACGCTGGCGTTGATGTAAGCGTTGTGGGCAGGGCCGTTGGTACCGCCGTTATGGTCGAGTTCGACACGGTCGAGCGTCAGCGTCCCGGTATAGTTGCCTGCGCCGAACACGCCGTTCACGCCGGCGCGCGTGAAGAAGTTCACCCGCATGTTGCTGAGCACCAGGTTGCTGGCGCCGGACTCGTAGACGCCCGCCTTGCCCGCCGTCGTGCCCGGCGCTGCCGTCACGTTGATGCTGTCCATGTGGAAGGCGTTGCTCTGGTCGAAATAGACCGGCGCCTGGCCGAGCGTGTTGTCGGATGCCGAGCCGGTCATCAGGATCACCGGGCGGACGTTGTTCTGCACGACGCCCTGAACGGTGATGTTGTCCGGAGTGTGCGAGATGCCGGCAATGAAGTCCGCCGGGCTGTCGTATTCCGGCCCGATCCAGGGCTGGTTGTAAGGGCCAGAGTACACGGCCGGGTACACCAGGAACGTGTCGCCCGCCGCCCAGAGCCGAAAGGTGTGCACCCGCGTGAACGGGCCGCAGCCCGAGGCCGCCGCCGGACCAGGGTTGAGATAATCCGTGCCATCGCCGGCTTCGGTGCAGGTCGGCTGGTTCGAAAAGCTGCTGTACGTCGCGATCAGCTGACCGTTGCGATACTGCTCGATCTTCGGCTGGCCGGTCGTGGCCGAGGCCGGGCTTGTCTGCACACGGCCGGCCCATGTCCAGGCTTCGGGGTAGCCCGTACCTGTCGGGCAGATCTGCGCCAGTTCGGCCGAAGCGGCTGGCGTCACATAGCTTTGCTTGGTTTTCGACAACAAAACCGGGGGTGCTGCGAGCACGGCGTGGCAACTTACTGTGCATGCGATGGCGGCAGCGATCTTGATGGTGGGCACCTTGACGACATCCTTGTCCGCAGTGTGGGCGGCGGACCGGCGGCGATACCGATCCGTGCGGCTCACAGCAAAGTGATTTGCTTAAGCTGTGCGTATCGGTAGCGGAACGTGTCGGATTGTCAACGTTTACGTGTGTTCGCGTGCAATATTTTCCTGTCTTCGCTCCTGAAGTGCATACGGATCGCGCGGAAGTAGCAGGGGAGATCGGGCTCGTGCGTCGGGCAGCAGAGCCCTCGCCCCTCTGCTCAGGGCAAAGCGGGCTCCATCATCCTCAACGTGGCGCCTGGGTGGAACCCGGTCTCGCCGACCGAGGCGCGCAGGCGCTCCAGCCGGTCATGCGAGCTGCGCAACAGACTTAATGCGGCCTGCCGACGGTCCCAGGGAGTCGGTTGACCCAGCAACGCAAGGTCGAGTCCTTTCAGCATGCAGGCTGCAACCTCCAGTTGTCCCTGGCGGCAGGCCTGATCGAACGCCTGCTCGATACGGTCGCTTAACCGTCGGACCGGCCCGGTGGCTGCCTGCTGAAGATTGAAACCGTCCATGTCGCGCCCCATCCTGCCGGACGTGCAACATGCACGGCCCGGTGCGAGGCTTAGACGAGAAAGGTCAACAGGGTCTCAACGGGGGCGAGCGGCCGCATCGGCTTGCGCCACTAGGCTTGCCGGATCGCCGGGCAACCCGCCCAGCTCTTCGAAGAAAAACCGGCAGACATCCCGCAATCGGGCCAGGATCGTCTCGGCGCCTGCCGCGTCACGCGCGTACGGGGTATGGCCGGGACTGAGAGACGGGCTGTGATAGTGCAGGACGAACTGCCGGTCGCCCCGTTTCAAAAGGTGCCGCAGCAGCCTGATCTGCTCCGCCGACGTGACGCCTTCCGGTGTAAGGGTGATCGTTTCAGCCAGCTTCATGCGCGCCAGAAATGATGGAACCCGGAATGCGCGGCCGCCGCGCGCCTCGTGGAACGCCCGGCCCCACACGGCAAGCTGCGGCAGCGACCCGATGTCGGCTCGGGTCATCGGCACCGTCAGCACCGACGTGCTTCCGATACGATACGGGATCGGCCTCAGGCGGCGAAAATCCGGCCCATGCTTGCGCCGCAGATCCGCGCCCGGCAACACGCTGAGGTCGACCTTGATGCCGTGGTTCATCAGGGCCGCCGGCGTTGCGGGTCCGAAACCATATCGGCCTGCCTTGTAGAACACCGGCGCCACGCCGAAGCTTTCGCCGATCACACGGGTCAGTGTCGCCAATTTCCGTTCCTCGAGCGGCGGCTCCAGGTTGCCCGGATACGAGTTGCGGGTGGAGACCTCTTCCTCGAAGGGCGGCGTGGTCCAGGGGTGCAGGTGGGCGCCGATCACACAGCCGTGGCGCTCCATGATCGCGCGCAGCCGCGAGAAACCCCTCGCCTGGCTGGCAACCGGGTAGTCGACCACATAGATCGGCTGCAGTCCGTATTCGTCGAACACCGCCTGCCCACGCTCGATGTCATCCATCGCCGACACCGCATCGAGCTCGCGCGCAAACGGCTTGTCCCAATCGAATTCGGCCTCGGTATCCACGACGACGAACAGCCTGGGCGGCCCTGCGGGATCCGCCGGACGCGGCAGGTATGGCGTGCCGAACAACACACCCTCCGGCGGCGCCGACGCCGCTTGCGCCCCCGTTGCCGCAGGCAGGACGCCACGCCACAGGTCGCGCGCCGGCCCCCGCAACGGCAGGTGGTCCACCAGCATGCGGGTTCTCGCAGCAGCACTCGCCCGGAAGCCCTCCGGACGGCTGCGCAGCAAGGTCGCCAGCCCGACAGCACCCTGACGGTTGGTGGCGTTCAGAAGCCGCTGCCACAAGACGTTAGCGTGGCGTAACAGCGCCCGCGCGGAGTCCCGATCCATGTCGGGGGAGCCGAGGAAGTACCGGTTCAGCGTGTCGAAAACGCGCACCAGCCGGCGAAGCTCGTCCGCACTCTCCACCGGCTTGCCTGCCGAAAGATGCTGCACCACCACGCGTGCCGCTGCGGGAGCGTCCGCGCCAAACAGTTTGTCGAAGGCCGTTTCCAGCACGCGGATCGCGTTTGCGGTCATCGTGCTTTCATGCCGTTTGTAGGCGTTGCTGTCGTGCAGCCGGTAGATGGTCAACGGCGTGTCCAGCCGCGCAATCGCGCCGAGCGTCGCCATGCGGTGATAGAATTCGTAATCATCCGCATAGGTGAACTGATCGCTCATGAACATGCCGAGCCGGCGCACCGCATCGGCACGGAACATCACCGACGAGCACACCAGCGGGTTGGCCACGTGCAGCAGCCAGCAGATCAGCGCCGGTGTCGTCCGTTCCGGATGGTTCATCGGCCGCAGCACGCCGCCATCCAGCACCCGCGCCGCGGTGCCCAGCAAGACCGTGCCGGGGTTCGCGTCGAGGTAGGCCATCTGGCGGGCCAGCCGCGTGGGGGCGCTCAGATCGTCGTGGTCCAGCATCGCGACATAGGCGCCGCGCGCATGCTCGAAACAGCGGTTGCGCGACGCGACAACGCCGAGATTGCCGGGATTGCGCAATATCCGCAGCCGCGCGTCGTCGAACTGCTCCAGGATCTCGACCGTGCCGTCGGACGATCCATCGTCGGCAACGATCAATTCCAGGTCGCGATGGGTCTGCGACAGGATGCTTTCGATGCTATCCCGTATCGTCCTGGCGCCGTTATAGGTCGCCATGACGACGCTGACGGACGGATTTGCGCGTTCGGTCATCCGGGCTGCCTAAGGACAAATCCGCAGACAGGCAAGATTGTATGCGGTTCGGCCGCGGCGAAAGAGCGTGATGTTGCCCGTTCGCCGCGGCCTATCGTTTCAAAGCCGCAACTTTGCTCAGTGCGCGCTTGCCCCCTCTGCCCCGATCCCGGTCTGCGACCGGACATACAGCGCCTCGTAACGCGCGGCCTCGGCACGGCTGCCGGCCGAACCGGCGGTCAGCAGGCTGCCCAGCCAGCAACCCAGGAACCCGAGCGGCATCGAGAACAGGGCCGGGCTGTCGTAGGGGAAGATCGCGGCGTGGTTGCCGAGCACCTTTACCCAGATCCCTGGCGACAGGATGGTGAGCGCCACCGCCGAAACCAGTCCCAGCCACCCGCCCAGCACCGCGCCACCGGTGTTGAAGCGGCGCCAGTACATGTTCATCAGCAGCACCGGGAAATTGGCGCTGGCCGCCACCGCAAAGGCCAGGCCGACCATGTACGCAACGTTCTGCTTCTCGAAGGCTAGCCCGAGGCCGATCGCGAGCACCCCGAGCGCCACTGTCGCCACGCGGGACACCACCACCTCGCGCCCTTCGGTCAGGCGGCCGCGCATCAGCACGTTGGCGTAGATGTCGTGGCTGACCGCGGTGGCGCCGGCCAGGGTCAGGCCGGACACCACGGCGAGGATCGTTGCAAAGGCGACCGCGCTGATGAAGCCCTTCAGCACGCCGCCACCGACCGCATCGGCTAGGTGGATCGCCACCATGTTGCCGCCGCCATGCACCATGCCGTTGGTGACGTAGGCGGGGTCATGCCCGACCATGCTGATGGCGGCGAACCCGATGATGAACGTCAGGATGTAGAAGTAGCCGATGAAGGTTGTCGCCCAGAACACCGATTTGCGGGCTTCCTTCGCGTCCGACACCGTGAAGAAGCGCATCAGGATGTGGGGCAGGCCGGCGGTGCCGAACATCAGCGCGATGCCGAGCGAGATGGTGCTGATCGGGTTCTTGAACTGCAGGCCCGGCGACAGGATCGCTGCCTTCTTCGCATGCGCCTGGACGGCTGCGTCGAACATTGCGTTCATGCTGAAACCGAAATGCGCCAGCGCCGCGAACGCCATGTACGATGCGCCCAGCAGCAGCAGCACCGCCTTGATGATCTGCACCCAGGTCGTGGCGATCATGCCGCCGAACGTCACGTAAAGGATCATCAGCACGCCGACGATGACCACGGCGTAGGAATACGGCAGGCCGAACAACAACTGGATCAGCTGCCCGGCGCCGACCATCTGCGCGATCAGGTAGAACGCCACCACCACCAGCGAACTGACCGCCGCGAAACTGCGCACCGGTGCCGCCGACAGCCGGTAGGACGCCACGTCCGCAAGGCTGTATTTGCCGAGGTTCCGCAGCCGCTCCGCCATCAGGAACATGATGATCGGCCAGCCCACCAGGAAGCCGATCGAATACAGCAGCCCGTCGAACCCTGCGGTATAGACCATCGCGGAGATGCCGAGGAACGACGCGGCGGACATGTAGTCGCCGGAGATGGCAATGCCGTTCTGGAAGCCGGTGATGTGGCCACCCGCCGCGTAAAAATCGGACGCCGTCCGCGTGCGACTGGCCGCCCAGGCGGTGATCGCCAGGGTCAGCAGCACGAACCCGCCGAACATGATGATCGCCGTGGTGTCGGTCGGCTGCCGCGCGACCGGGCCGGGTGCGATGTCGGCCGCCCGCGCCGCAACGCTGCCCAACAGCAGTCCGGCCGAGACCATTGCAGCACGGATCACTCCCGTCCGCATGACCATGGAACGGAGGCGGTTCATCGCGCCTCCTCCACGACACGGCGGGTCAGCGTGTCGAACGCGCCGTTTGCGCGCAGCACGTAGAAGCCTGTCAGCAGGATGGCGCTGACGATGACCCCGAGGCCGAGCGGAAACCCCAGCGTCATGGTCCCGAACACCGGTGTCCCCAGCAGGGCGGGCGCGAACGCCACCAGGCCCACGAAGCCGAAATAGATCAGCAGGATGGCAATGGTCAGCGTCAGGCCGAGCGCGCCCCGGCTCCGCTCGAGTTCCTGGAATGCGGGGCTGGCACGCAGCCGCGCGCAGGCTTGGTCGTCCATGAAGTCTCCCTCGTCGCGGCTTTGAATGCCGTCTGAGGCCGACAGTGACAGAGTTCTGTCGTGGAATGAAGCCGTTGCGTTCGCGGTGAAAAACGCCGGCCACTCATAAGAACCGCAACAGCAGCAGGACTGCGACAGTCACTGCGAGCACCGCCCAGGTCACCGGCGCCAGGTGCCGCTCGATGAAGTGCCGCGCCCGGTCACCGAAGAACCGCAGCGGCACCGCTTCGACCAGGAAGAAGCGTCCCCCGCGCGTGATGGCGCAGGCCAGGAAGAACTGCCCGAGGTCGAAATGAGCGGCGCCCGCGGCAATCGTCACCAGCTTGAACGGGATCGGCGTCAGTCCCTTGATCAGGATGGCAGCAAAACCGTAGCGCGCATACAGCGCCAGCACCGCCCGGTATTGCTGCTCGGCGTGGAAGAAATGCACCACCGGCCGGGCGATCTGGTCGAAGACGGCATAGCCGATCCAGTAGCCCAGGGCCGCTCCCGCCACGCTTCCGGCGGTGCACACGCCCGCCAGCCACCAGGCACGCCGCGGCCTGGCCAGCACCATCGGGATCAGCAGCACATCCGGCGGCACCGGAAAGAAACTCGCCTCGGCGAAGGCGATGCAGAACAGCCAGACAGGCGCCAGCCGTGTGGCCGACAATGCGATCAGGCGGTCGTAGAAGCGATGCAGCATGGCCGTGCGTTTGGCATGATGAACTAGATCACGCCATCTCGAGCCGTTGCACGGCGACGTCGTTCCGCTCGCCGGCCATCCTTGCGATGTGGTCATGGTGGGTGAACAGGATCACCTGCGTGGTGCGGCCGAGTTCCGCCAGCAGGCTGATGGCGGCGCCGGCGCGGGTGTCGTCGAAATGCACCAGCAGGTCGTCGGCGATGAACGGCAGCGGCTCGGCCCTGCCGGCATAGGCCTCGATCGCCGCCACACGCAGCGCGAAATAGAGCTGGTCGCGGGTACCTTCGCTCAATGCTTCGACCGGACACTCCATGCCGTTGCCGCGCACGCCTACCAGCACGTCGCGGCCGTTATCCTCGTCCAGTCCCAGGCGGACGTAGCGCCCCCCGGTGAGCAGCGCGAAGTGGCTGCCGGCGGCGCGCAGCAACGGCCCCTGCTGCTCGGCGCGGAACCGCTCGATCCCGGCGCGCAGCAGGACGCGCGCGGTGTGAACCCGGGCGTATTTCCCGGCGGCCTCGCGCGCATCGGCGAGCGCATCCTGGGCATCCTGGGCGTGCTGCGCCGCATCGCCGGTGCCCTGCATGGATTGCAGCAACATCTCGCCTTGGACCCGTTCGGCGCTCAGCTTTTCCCGCAACGCACCCAGCCGGGTCCGTTCGGCCTCCATCTCGGCCAGGCGCGAAGCGGCCTGGTCGGGGAGCACGCCCTCGGCTTCCGCGCGCAGCGCGTCCTCGCCGAGCCCGTCGCCCTGGGCCAGCAGGTCGCGGCCGGACTGCTCCAGCCGGGCGGTGGCGTCCTGCCGCAGTTTCGCGCGTTCGACCGCCTGTTCCAGCGCCGCATCGTCCGCCGCCTCCGCCAGCCTGCGCAACGCCGCGAACT
>CAZZWO010000139.1:0-8194 GCA_964657885.1 uncultured Acetobacteraceae bacterium
GTATTCGCCCATACGTCGCCGACCATACGTATTTCCTGGCGGAACCGGCGGACCTGGCGCAACGTCGCGCAGTAACGCAGGGGTTTTTGCGCGAATGCCAAACACACCTTGCCGCGTTCTGCTCGTTGTTCCCGCCCTGATCATGCTGGCGGGCCGGCCGGCCGAAGGGTTCGCAGCGGCGAATGCCGGAGCCGCCGTATTTCCCTCGAAGGTGGCGGCGAAATACGCGGGTCAGTCGGCCGGGCGCGCTCGCATGCACACCTGCCTCGACCAGTACCACGCGAACAAGGCTGCAAAAGCCAATGGCGGGCTTGCCTGGATTCAAAAAGGCGGCGGCTACTACAGCGCCTGCAGCAAGCATCTGTCCGGCTGACCGGACGGGCCGGTCACGTCCGGCGGAGCGGCGTTGAACGATCCTGCGCCACGCACGATCTGAGTGATCTTCGTTCAAGGATCACCTCGATGATGAAGATCTCAGTTGCACCGGCGTTGTTCGCTGCAAGCCTGGCGGCACTCGCGGTCGCCGGCGTTTCGAACACCGCGTTGGCTCAGACTTCGCAGAACGGGATCTCGTCGAACGGATACGGCGACCAGGCCGGGGCGGGTCAACAGGCATCCGGCCCGTCGAACCCGGCGATCAACACACCACCTGCCGCGCGGGTGACCACGCAGCTTCGCCCCGCGCCGCAAATCCGGCTGTTCGGCATGCCCTCGGAAATCTGGGCGCCCGTCGACACGGCTTCGTCCGGAGTCGCCTACCGCACGCTAGGCGGCCAGGCCGAAACCAGCGCCGATTCGGTCAGCGAGCAGGTGATGCAGCCGCGCTGACCTGCGTCAGAAACCGGGCGCCCGGTGATGTTATGCAGGCGCTTTCAGGACGGCGATGAACAGCAACGCGGCGCAGACGGTCAGGAAGACCGGCGCGCCGCGTCGTAGCCACGGCGCGACTCTGCGCGAGGTTCCAGCGACGCCGAGCAGCGCCAGCAACGGCACCGTCCCCGCACCGAACATCGCCATCCACGCAGCCCCCTTCACCGGGCTGGCAGTGGCCGAGGCGGCAAGCAGCGCCGTGTAGACCAGCCCGCACGGCAGCAGCCCCAGCACAAGACCATACGCAAGCCCGCCCGGAGCCACCCGCGCCAGCATCCGGCGCTGGCACCCCGCGAACCATCCCCGCAACCGGGCCGTTATCGAGCTTGCGGCAGGCGGACGAACCGCCGGTAGCCGCCGGGGGTCAGGCCTGGCGAGCAGGTGCACCGACCGCCACGCCGTCAGCAGGAACACCGCGGCCAAAGACAGGAGCAGCAGCAGGCGGAACGGCTGGAGTGCCGCCGTCAGACCTTGGCCGGCCGCTCCGGCGATCGCGCCGAGCAGCGCGTAGGTCGTGAGCCGGCCGGCATGATAGCGCAGCAGCAATCCCGACCGGAGCCGCCGCGCCTCCGACATGCGGTTGCAGGACAGGCACGCCATCCGGCCCGCGGCCTGGCCCAGCACCAGCGGCCCGCACATCGGCCCGCAATGCAGCAAGCTGCCGGTCAGCCCGAGCATCAGCATCGCCGCCAGGCCCGCACCGAGCCGCAGCTTGTCGTGCTGCGAAGGCGCGCAGATGCTGAACAGCGCCGTCAGCGTGTCGGTCATGGCCAGCACCCTAGCACCCGGGCAGCGGCACCCCGTTGATCCAGATCAATGCGTCATCGCGACAAAATCCGGCAGACTCTGCCGTGCGCGGCCGCTCCTGCGAAAAGTTTTTGTGTTGACAGGAAAGCGCGGCCGGGCTGGCCGAACAGCCTTTTGCGAAGCCGGCCGCGCGTGGGACGCGGCACGGACTTGCTTTATTAATTCGACATGTTTGTCTCGGAGGCGGTAAGTTACGCTTTGGTTGCGGAGGCTTGCATGGATGCGCGTCCGATCATGAACGGCGACGATTTGGGCGGCAAAGCTTGTGCAGGATGCGAGGTCCGGCACCACAGCATCTGCGACAGCATGGCCGATCCCGACCTCGCCCGTCTTTCGGCTGCCGCGGTCACGATGGAATTGCGGCGCGGCGAGGTTTTCATCGACGAGGGTGAGCCCGCCACCGATTTCTACAACGTCACGCATGGCACGGTGAAGCTGTTCAAGCTGCTGCATGACGGCCGCCAGCAGGTCACCGGCTTCGCGCCGGCCGGGCATTTCCTCGGCCTTGCGGTGGCGCAGACATACGCATTCAGCGCTGAAGCTATCGAGCCGGTGCGGCTGTGCCGTTTCTCACGCCCGAAGCTGCGCCGTCTGCTCGACGATTTCCCGGAGATGGAACGCCGCCTGCTCGAGACCGCGTGCAACGAGTTGGCGACGGCGCAGGACCAGATGCTGCTGCTCGGCCGCAAGACCGCCGCCGAGCGGGTCGCGAGCTTCCTGATCGCATGGAGCGAAGTCTCGCCCACGGCTAACGGCGCAGTCCACCTGCCGATGACCCGCAGCGAGATCGCCGACTACCTCGGCCTCACCATCGAAACCGTCAGCCGCACGCTCAGCCGTTTCCGCAAGGAGCACCGGATCAGCACCCCGAGCAACGACGAGGTGGTCCTGCTGGATCGCCCGTGGTTGAGGCTGGCCACCACCGGCGAACAGCTCGCCGCGCACTGAGGGCCTGGACCGCCCGTTCGCGCCGGCGTCACTTCGCGCTATCACCGGTCCGACACCGAGTGAAAGGCGATTGCCGTGCCGGACAGCTTGAACGTGCTGCCTCCCCTAAGCCCGTGGGCCGGCCTCGCCGCGCCGTTGCGCCTGCCATGTGGTGCGACGTTGCCGAACCGCCTGGCCAAAGCTGCGATGACCGAGCGTCTTGCGGACCCGCACAACCGCGCGACCGGCCGGCACGAGCGGCTGTATGGACTGTGGAGCGAAGGCGGTGCGGGCCTGTTGATCACCGGCAACGTGCAGGTGGACCGGCGGCACATGGAAGCCGCCGGCAATGTCGCGATCGACGGCGAGCAGGATGCGGCGGCACGCGACGCGCTGCGCCGGTTCGCGGCCGCGGCGACGTCCGCCGGCAATCATTGCTGGGTGCAGCTTTCCCATGCCGGACGCCAGACCCCGAAGGCGATCAACCCGCATCCGAAAGCGCCATCCGCGCTGGCGGTCGCCCTGCCAGGCGGACGCTTCGGCATGCCGGAGCCGCTGACCGTCGTTGAAATCGAAGCGCTGATCGAGAAGTTTGCACAGGCGGCGCTGGTGGTGCGCCAAACCGGGTTCACCGGCGTGCAGATCCACGCGGCGCACGGCTACCTGATCTCGTCGTTCCTCTCGCCGCGCACCAACACCCGCACCGACGATTGGGGCGGCCCGCTTGAAGGGCGCGCGCGCTTCCTGCTGGAAACGGTGCGCCGCACCCGGGCGCTGACCGGCGCGGAGTTCCCCATCTCGGTCAAGATCAACTCGGCCGATTTCCAGCGTGGCGGTTTTTCCAGCGACGACAGCCAGCGCGTGGTGCAGTGGCTCGACGCGGAAGGCGTGGACCTGATCGAGATATCGGGTGGCAGCTACGAACAGCCGAGCATGATGAAGATGGTGGGGCTGGAGCCGGTGTACGACCCGGCATCCGCGGTGCAACCCACCGAGGCGAGTGCTTCGACCAAGTCGCGCGAGGCGTATTTTCAGCGTTTCGCGCCCGAAATCCGGCGCAACCTCAGCCGTGCCAGGCTGATGGTGACCGGTGGCTTCCGGACCGCTGCCGGCATGCAGGCCGCGGTCGCCGATGATGGCGTCGATGTGGTAGGGCTGGGCCGGCCGCTTTGCGTTGACCCGGCAGGCCCGCTGGGCCTGCTATCGGGACGCGCCGCCTCGCTCGACACCTGGGAGAACCGTTTGCGGATCGGCCCCGGCTGGCTGGGCCGCAGCTCGCCGTTCGCGCTGGTCAAGGTGCTGAACGGGTTCGGCACGCAAAGCTGGTTCTACGAGCAATTGCAGTCGCTGGCGGACACCGGCGCCCCCCGCCCCAGCCTCGGCGTCCTGTCCGCACTCGTGAAATCGCAAAAGCGCGACGCCGCCGACATCGCAGCCCTCGCCCCGTCTCCCGGCAGGTGACGGCGCAACGTAGGGCGGAAAAGCGGGCTCGCGAATGGTGATCGCAACGAGGACAAAAACCCGCGCGTGGGTTGGCGGAAGGCGCTTCGCTTTTCCGCCCTACGTTGTTTTGGGGGTTGGGGTCAGGTGCCGCCTGGGATCCATAGGACGTCGCCGCCGGCGTTCAGGCGGCGGCCCAGGACGAAGAGCAGGTCGGACATGCGGTTGAGCACGCGGACGACTTCGGGGTTCACCGCCTCGTCCTGCGCGAGACGCACCACGCGGCGTTCGGCGCGGCGCACCACCGTGCGGGCGAGGTGGGCGTAGGCCGCGGCCGGGGTGCCGCCCGGCAGCACGAAGCTGGTCAGCGGCGGCAGGCCGGCATTGACCTCGGCGACCTCGGCTTCCAGCCGCGCGGCCATGCCCGGCGGCACACGCAGCCGCTCGCCGTCCTCGCCGGGCACGCAGAGGTCCGCGCCGATGTCGAACAGATCGTTTTGCATGCGGGCCAGCATGGCGTCGGCCACGCTGTCGGCGTGGCTATGCAGGCGGAGGATGCCCAGCGTGGCGTTGGCCTCATCGACGGTGCCATACGCTTCCACCCTGCGGTGGTCCTTGCCGACCCGCGTGCCGTCGCCGAGCGAGGTCTGCCCGCCATCGCCGCCACGCGTCACCACGCGATCGATCCGCACCACCATCCTGCTTCTCCCGCGCGTCAACTACCGCGCATCCCGTTGAGGTCATGACCGCGTGGCACCAGCCGCGCGGCCGCGTCGTGCCCCCATGCCATGCCAAAGGTTTCCGCCGCGACGGGCAGGGCCAAATCCGGCGGCGCATCGGCGCGGACACGGCCATTCTCCAGCACCAACATGCGTGTGGCATAGGCGGCCGCAAGCTCGACGGCATGCAGAACCGCGATGACCGTGCTTCCGGCGCGCGCGCGGCCGGCGAGCAGGCGCATGATCTCGTGCGCGGCGCCGGGGTCGAGATCGGCCACCGGCTCGTCCAGCAGCAGCACTTCGGGTGCGGTCGCGAGTGCCCGGGCGAGCATGACGCGGCGGGCCTGGCCGCCCGAAAGCTGGTCCACGCGGCGGTCCGCCAGCGACGCGACGCCGCAATCCTCCATCGCCTGCGCAATGCTCTGCGCATCGCGGTCGTTCCACGGAATGCGGCCCAGCGCCACCGCCTCGCGCACCGTCAGTCCCCAAGCGCTGCGCGCGCCCTGTTCCACATAGGCGACACGCCGCGGCTGCACCCGGCCGCCTGGCAGCAGGCCGGCCAGCCCGCGAAGCAGGGTCGTCTTGCCGGCGCCGTTGGGTCCGCACACCGCGATGAACTCGCGGGGCGCGGCGCTGAAGCTGACATCGTACAGGACGGCGCGGCCGCCGAGGCTTGCGGTCAAATGGGACACGCCGGTCATCTGGCCGCCTGCCTTGCGATGCGCACCAGGAATGGCGCCCCGAGCAGCGCGGTCAGCACGCCCAGCCGTGGCTCGGCCTGCAGCGGGAGCACCAGCGGCGCCAGCCGGGCCAGGATGTCCGCCGCAAGCAGCAGGATCGCGCCGCCCACCAACGAGGGTAGCAGCAGACCGCCGGGCCGCTCGCCGAACCAGGGGCGCAGCAGATGCGGCACCACCAGGCCAACGAACCCGATGCCGCCGGCCACTGCGGCCCCGCCCCCGACCGCGAGGGCCACGCCCGATGCCGCGAGCCGGAAGGTCGGCCCGGCAGGCAGGCCGAGCGTCGCGGCCGTCGCCTCGCCGAGCGACAAGGCGTCCAGCCGGCGGCCGAGCAGCAGCAGCACCGCGCAGCCGGCCAGGATCACCGGGGCGGCCAGCGCCAGGTGCAGCAGGGTGCGGTCTTCCAGCCCGCCCATCAGCCAGAAGGTGATCTCCGCCAGCGCGAACGGGTTGGGTGCGAGCGACAGGGCGAGTGCGAGCAGCGCCGACGCAAAGGCCGACAATGCGACGCCGCCGAGGATCAGCGCGATGCCCGAAACCCGGCGGCCCATCCCGCCCAGCAGCAAGGCGCAGCCCGCGGCGGCTCCCAGCAGGGCGCCGAGCGGCAGGGCGGGCGGGAACACCGCTTCGAGCCCCCAGTAGAACGCGATCACCGCGCCGAGGGCGGCACATCCGCCTACGCCGAGCAGCCCCGGGTCGGCGAGCGGGTTGCGCAATGCCCCCTGCAGCACCGCACCCGACAGCCCGAGGCCGCCGCCGACCAGTGCCGCCAGCAGAGTGCGCGGTAGCCGGATCTGAAGCAGGATCAGCCCGTCCGGCACACCGAGCCCCGACGCGCCCACCAGCAGCGATGCGGCCAGCAGGCAGAGCAGAACCAGGATTGCGGCCGGCATTTTCAGACCGGTCATCGCGCCAGCATTGCCACCGCATCCGCGGTGAACGGACCACCGCAGATCAGCAGGTTGGCGGGCACCTCGCGCCGCGCGATGCCGCGCAATGCGGGATGCCGGGCGAGGTCGGTCGCCATCGAGGGAAACCGCGGCGCCTGCTCGCTGACCAGCAGGCCGGGCGGATGGGCCAGCAGCGCCTCGACGCCGATCCGGCCGCCGGTGCCGGCGTCGGTCAGCCCGGCCGCCCGCAGCACCGCATCGCTCAAGCTGCCGGGCCCGGCCGTCCAGCCGCCCGCCTGCCACATCACCGCGGTGCCGGAGGCGGGACGGATTGCCGCCAGCCGGTCCCACATGCCGGCGACCATTGCCTGGCCGCGTTCCCCGGCGCCCAGCACGGCGGCGAGCTGCAGCACCTGCGCGGCGATCCGGGCGAAATCCTGCGGCTCGTCCAATTGCAGCACCCGCACGCCGCGCGCCCGCAGCAAGGCCACCGTCGTCTGCGCCCCGTAATGCCCGGCCAGAACCAGGCCCGGGTGCAGGCGCAGCACCGCCTCCGCATCGGCGCGCACTGTCGGCAGCCGGGCCGCCTCCTGCGCCACGAAGGAGATCGCCGGGTCCCTCGCCAGCGGCTCCAGCGCCAGGACCCTGCCGGGCGCCAGCAGCACCAGGAGCTGGTCGGTGCACAAATTCAGCGAGACGACGTCCCTGTTCAGGGGCGCGGCGCCCTGGGCTGCGGCCCCGACCGGCAACGACAGCAGCAGGACGGCCAATCGGGCCAGCATCGGCGCGCTACAAGGCAACGGCGCCGGCGCTCTGGTGTTTGGCCTTGTGCTCGGGCTCCACGTGGATGTTGACGACAAGGTGCTCCATGTCGGTGTGCAGGGCGGCTTCCATGCGGTCGCAAATCTCGTGCGCCTCGTCCACGCGCATCGAGCCGGGCACGACGAGGTGGAACTGCACGAACACGCTCCGCCCGGCCTGCCGCGTGCGGATGTCGTGCGCCTCGATCGCGCCGCCACCCTGGGCCTTCAGCACACGCTCGATCCGCTGCACGGTATCGTCGGACGGCGCCATGTCCATCAGCCCGCCCACCGACTCGCCGATCAGGTGCACGCCCGACCACAACACATAGACGGCGGTTGCAGCGCCCACCACCGGATCGAGCCGCAGCACGCCGGTCAGCACCACGAGGCCGACGCCGGCCACGACACCGAAGCTGGTCACCACGTCGCCCATCAGATGCCGCGCATCGCCTGCCAGCGCCGGCGAGCGTGCATCCCTTGCGGCGCGGAACAACACCAGCGCCCAGGCCGCGTTGACCGCCGTTGCCGCCAGGTTCAGCCCGACGCCCAACGCCGCCTCGGCAAGGCGGTGCGGGTGCTGCCACGTCGTCCACGCATGCTGCAGGATGCTGACCGCCGCCACGACGATCAGCACGCCCTCGATGACGGCGGCCAGGAACTCCGCCTTGTCGTGGCCATACGGGTGGTTGATGTCCGCGGGCCGCGAGGCGAACCGCAGGGCCATGAACGCGATCGCCGATGCCGCCACGTTCACCACGGTTTCCAGCGCGTCGGAGTAGAACGCCGCACTGCCGGTGACCGCCCACGCCGCGCCCTTGAGTGCGAGGACCACCAGCCCCACGCCGATGCTGGCGGCGGCAATGCGAATCGTCCGGTTCATCACCCACTCCTGGCGCGTCCCGGTGTCTTAGCAGGAGCGGCCGAGCGAGGCATCACCAAGAGAGATCGAGCTACTTTCAGAGTGCGGCGGCCAGAATCACAGCCATGCGCAAAACGCA
>CAZZWO010000140.1:0-8192 GCA_964657885.1 uncultured Acetobacteraceae bacterium
CGGATCTTCGTCATGGCCGGTAGCGTCTTCGCCGATGGTCCTGCCCCGCAGGAGGGCGCAGGGCCGGCCCTGTCCGGGCAGATGCAGGATGCCCATGCTGCATTATGATTTCATGCAGAATGCCTTCGCGGCTGGCATCATCGTGGCGCTGGTGTCGGGTGCGGTCGGCTACATGCTGGTGCTGCGCCAGCAGACCTTCGCCGGCCACGCGCTCGGCCATGTCGGCTTTGCCGGCGCCGCGGGTGCAGTACTGCTCGGCATGCCGCCGATCTGGGGCCTGACCGCGATGACGGTCGGCGGCGGCGCCCTGATGGGGCTGCTCGGCGAGCGTCTCGCCGAGCGCGACGTGGCGGTCGGCATGGTGCTCTCGGCTTCGCTCGGCGCGGGCCTGCTGTTCCTGACGCTGTTCACCACCGGCGCGACACAGGCGACCTCATTGTTGTTCGGCAACGTGCTCGGCGTCGATGCGGCGACCTTGTGGCGCATGGCGGCAGTCGGCGTGCTGACGGTGTCGGCGCTGGCGGTCATCGCCCGGCCGCTGCTGCTGGCGACCTTGCGGCCCGAACTCGCCGAGGCGCTCGGCGCCGACTTGCGGCTGCTGTCCGTACTGTTCCTGGCGCTGACCGGCGTGGCCGTTGCCGAAGCCGTGCAGGTGGTGGGCGTGCTGCTGGTGTTCACCCTGCTTGTCGGCCCGGCGGCGGCGGCCCAGCGTGTGACCCGGCAGGTCGGGACGGGCGTTGCATTGTCGGTGGCGCTGGGCCTGTTCCAGGCGCTGTCGGGCATCGCGCTGGCCTACGCCACGGACTGGCCCGCCAGTTTCTGGATCAGCATGCTGAGCGGCGCGTGCTATCTGGCTGCATTATCTTTCGACCGGCTACGCTCATGAACGATACACAATCGCCCGAGGCGCCCGAAGCCGCGGACCCGCCGGACACGCAAACCAGGCCGGGCATGTTCAGCGCTGCGCGCGTGCACGCCATGCTGCGGACATTGCCGGTGGCCGACCTGCAGTCCCGCATCGGCGAGGGCGGGATCCTTGTCCTGGCGCCGCATCCCGACGACGAAAGCCTTGGGTGCGGCGGCCTGATCGCTCAGGCATGCGAGACGGGGCGGCCGGTGCATGTGCTTGTGCTGACCGACGGCAGCATGTCGCACCCGCATTCGGCCGCTTACCCGGCGGCGCGCCTGAAGCGGCTGCGCGAGGCGGAAAGCCGCGACGCCGGTGCGGCACTCGGGCTCGCCGCGTCGCACATCTCGTTCCTGGAACTGCCGGACAGCCGCGCACCGCATCGCGGTGACGCCGCGCGGCGTGCCGCCGAGGCGATTGCGAAGATCGCCGGGCAATGCAGCGCGCAAACCCTGTTCACCACATGGCGTCACGACCCGCACGCCGACCATCTCGCAGCCAGCCTGCTGGCGCGGCAAGCAGCCCGGCTGGCGCGCACCGCATTGTTCGAATACCCGATCTGGGGATGGACGCTGCCGCCGCGCCGCCTGCTGCGCACCCGCGTGCCGGCCGGCTTCCGTCTCGATGTCGGCGCGCAACTCGCGGCCAAGCGGCGCGCGATCGCCTGCCACCGGTCGCAGCTCGGCCAGGTGATCACCGACGACCCGTCCGGCTTCACCATGGAGCAGAAATTCGTCGAGCTGTTCACCCAGCGCTACGAGACATTCATCGACGTTGCGGCCGAGGATATCGCCCGCGCGCGGTCCTAGAGCGTCGGTGAGACTGCTCGCCAGGGCGTGGTGCGGCCGGCCGCTTCAACCCGCCTTCAACAGCGAGTCGACCAGTTTGGAGATTGCCGCCAGCTTGAACGGCTTCTTGAGAAACGCATCGTAGCCGGTCACCCGATCGGTGATGCTCTGTTCGGGCAGCGCGCACATCAGGGCGAACGGGATGCCGGTGAAGTCCGGGTTGTCGCGGATCGCGCGCAGCAGGGCGGCGCCATCCATCACCGGCATCATCAGATCGCTGATCACCAGGTCGGGCCGTGCCTCCGCCATCCGCTCCAGCGCGTGGCGGCCATTCATTGCGGTCAGGACACGATGTCCCTCGTCCTCCAGCAACGCTTCCAGCAGCTCACCGATGCCGAACTCGTCATCGACGACAAGGATCGTCGCCATCGGTCACGCCCCTGACGCGTCGCCGCTATCGGCCGGGCTACCGGGTCCCTCGGTCTCACCCGCTGGACTGCGCGCCACGCCGGACTGGCTTGCTTCCGCCACGCCACGATTGTCGGTCAACACGAATCCCTTGCGCCCAATCTCGAACGTGCGGAGCCTGGTGTCGAAAGCGCTGTCACGCACCTTCATCAGCGACACCACACGTTCCAGCCTGCCCTGGTACTCAACGTGCCGGAGCATGATGAGGTTTTCCGCGATGGGCGTGAGACGGCTCAGCGGCGGGCGCGATACCGGGCCGACAAGCTCCGGCACCTCGGTCGTGCACAGCGTGGTGACGCCGAGTTCGCGCAACTGGCTCGTCAGGGCGCGGAAGAACAGCGGGATGCGCTCCGGCTGCACCGTCATGTCCGTGAAACCCAGCAGCCCGTCGATCACCAGGCGGCGCACGCCTGCCTGCCGTACCCTCTCCAGCAGGTCGTGCGCGACGCGGTCGATCAAATCCTCCGAATTGCGTTGCCACAGGAACGTTACGTGCCCGGCATCCGCCATTGCGGCGAAGTGGGGCGCGACGCCGACTGCGCGCGCCCGCAGCTGCGCCCGCGACTCATAGAAGCTGAGCATCAGCCCAGGCTCGTCCGCACTGCTTCCCGCGAGGAATTGCAGCGAGAGCGCAGTCTTGCCGGCGCCCGTCGGCCCGAGCACGACGGTCGAGGATTGCGCCGGCAAACCGCCGTGCAGCATCTCGTCGAGGCCGGCGACGCCGATGGAAAGCCGCCTGTCGGATGCCTCGGGGCCGCTCATCGACTGCGGCAACGGCAAGGATTCCGTGCGTGGCCACACCACGACGCCGTCCGAGGTGATCCGCATCGCATGGCGTCCGCGCAGATGGTCGCTGCCGCGGAACTTGCGGACGTGGATGTCGCGTTCCACCCGCCACCCGTGGCCGGTGTCGCGCAGCGAGATCATGCCATCGACCATCGTGTGCTCGGGCCGCTGGTCCGTCGTATCGTCGCCGGTGCCCGAGCTGGTCAGCAGGAACATCGTGCAGTCCGCCGCTGCCGCCAGCATCTGCAGCTCGTGGATGAACTTCTTCAGTTCCAGTTCGGTGGTGGCGTACGCCTCGGCCGCAACGAGGCCGTCGAGGATCAGCATGCTTGCGTCATGCGACACGATCTCGCGGCGCAGCAGCGTCAACAGTCCGGCCAACCCGTCGCGCTCGAGAAGCTGGAACGCGCTGACATAGCTGATCTCGCGGGCGACGCGCCGCTCGTCGAAGAACGAAAGCTGTTCGAGGTTGGCGAGCAGCCGTTCGTGCTGTTCGGACAGCAACGTCACATAGAGTGCACGGCCGCCGGTCGCGGCATGCGCGTAGCAGATCTGGTTGCACAGGATCGTCTTGCCGGCGCCGGGCGCGCCCTGGATGATGTACAGGCCGTTCGTCACGAAGCCGCCGAGCAGCAGCGTGTCCAGCCCGTCGATGCCGCTCGCCAGACGCTTGAGCTCCGGCGGGGTGCGGCCTGGCCCGGCTTCCGCCAGCTCCGGGAAAGGTGTCGTTTCAGTCATGGAACAGCTCCCTGGAAGCGCGGGCCGCATCCTGGCCCAGGGCGTGGTTTGCAGAGTTTGGCGCGGATGGTCACCGCGCGTGGTTCGCTTGGGCCGGAAATCCGAGTTCGAAGCAGGCGCCTGCTTCATCGTCCACACCCGAAATCCGTGTCAGGTCGAGAGCGAGGGTAGCGCCCATCGCGTGGGCGAGCCGGCGCCCGATCCACAGGCCGATGCCGAAGCCGGGTGCGTCGTGCGGCCTGGGATGCCGCAACAGGTCGAAGATGCTGTCGGCCTGGTCCGGCCGAACCCCAGGACCCTCGTCGCAGATGCGGACCGTCGCACCACCGCCGGGGATTTCCCGGAGGCCGACACGCACCGGGCGGCCGGCGCCGAACCGGAAAGCGTTGGACAGCAGATGATCCAGAACCTGCGCCACCGCCTGTGCGTCGGCCGGCCGGACGATCCCCGGTGCGATGTCGAGCTGCAGCGCGCAGCCGGCGCGGCGTGCAACGTCGGCGTGGCGCGTAGCCGAGGCGCGAACCAGTTCCGACACATTGACCGGTACGCGCGCGAGCGCCGGTGTTCGTCCCGTCAGCTCGACGAAATCCAGCAGCGCCCTGGTGCGGCTCTCGAACACCGCGCAAGCCCTCTCGATCATGTCGACGGATTTGCCGATCCGGTCCGCGTCGGCGCTGCCGGCGGCCGCGCGCAGGCGTTCGACCGCCAGCGTGACCGGCGCCAGCGGGTTACGCAGTTCGCGGCTGATCGCGCCGATGAATGCATCGCGCGCGGCCAATGCGTCCGCTGCGCTGCGCAAAGCCGCTTCGGCCGCCTGCAACCGGCACTCCAGGTTCTGGACGCGCGTGTCGTCACCGCCGGCGCCTTCGTCCATAAGCAGGCTCATGTCAGGCGGTCGGCGTCCGGCAAGGCAGCTCCTTGGTCGCAACGGCGCGGCGCCGTGGGGAGGCTCTTATAGCCTCCATGCCCTATTTTCCAAGACGATCGCCGGCGCGCGGCGTGCGGCAGCCGTCAGCGCGAAACCGACAGCGCGGGTGCCTGCGGCGAAGCGGGGGCGAATTCGGGGAACATCGCGGTGAGCCCGTGCAGCGTCGCATCGCAGCGGCCCCGCTCGGTGATCAGGCCGGTGATCAAACGGTGTGGCGTCACGTCGAACGCAGGGTTGGCGGCCCCGCTGCCGGTCGGTGCGACCCGGACCGTGGCGACCGAACCGTCCATCGCGCGGCCGGTGACGGTGGTCACCTCCGAAGCCGAACGCTCCTCGATCGGAATGTCGCGGATACCGTCCTCGATCGACCAGTCGATGGTGGACGAGGGCAGGGCGACGTGGAACGGCACGCCGTTATCGAACGCCGCCAATGCTTTCAAATAGGTGCCGATCTTGTTGGCGGCATCGCCGGTGCGGGTCACCCGGTCGGCGCCGACGATCACCATGTCCACCTGGCCGTGCTGCATCAGGTGGCCGCCTGCGTTGTCGGAGATGACCGTGTGCCGCACGCCGTGCTTGCCGAGTTCGAAAGCGGTGAGTGCGGCGCCCTGATTGCGCGGCCGCGTCTCGTCCACCCAGACATGCACGGGAATGCCGCTGTCATGCGCCTTGTAGATCGGTGCGAGCGCGGTGCCCCAGTCCACGGTTGCCAGCCAGCCGGCATTGCAGTGGGTCAGCACGTTCACCGTCTGGCCGGATTTGCGCGCGGCGGCGTCCTGGATCAGCGGCAAGCCGTGCAGCCCGATCTGTTCGTTACGCTGCGCATCCTCGTCCGCGATGGCCTGCGCTTCCCGATAAGCGGTCGCGGCACGGTCGGCATGCCGCGTGTTGCGCAACACCGTCAACATGCGGTCCAGCGCCCACCGCAGGTTCACCGCGGTAGGACGGGTTTCCGCAAGCATGGCCGCTTCGCGCTCCATGGCGTCGGTGGATGCGTCTTGCCGCAAGGCCAATGCTAGCCCGTAGGCCGCGACCGCACCGATCAGCGGTGCGCCACGTACCTGCATGCTGCGGATTGCGTGTGCGGCTTCGCGGGCGGAGATGAGGCGCAGGATATCGACGGACCAGGGCAGCTTCGTCTGATCGATGATGCGCACCGACCAGCGATCGTGCTCGTCGATCCACACGCTGCGATAGGGTGTGCCGTCAATCTTCATCTCGGTCTCCGGTGTTCGACAGTCGGCGTTCGGTGTTGGGTCCTGGCTGGCAGGCACATATCAGGCGCACGCCAGCCTGTGACCCGCCTCGTCTCGTGGAAGATCTTACGGTCTAGAACTCTGAGCTGGAGGTTGGGCGTGGCAGGCGCTCGGTCAGGCTTCGTCAGATACGCTGGTGCAGCACGCAAACCAGGGTGAACAGCCTTCGCGCGGTTTCGAAATCGATCGTCACGCGGCCTTCCAGGCGCGCCACCATCAACTCGGCACCTTCGTTGTGCAGGCCGCGGCGGCCCATGTCGATCGCCTGTATGCTGGCTTCGCGGCCGTCCTGGATGGCGTGCGCATAGCTTTCGACCAGAAGCTGGTAATCCTTGATCAGCCGCCGGAACGGGCCGAGCGCCAGGCCGAGCGCCATCAACGGCGCGTCGTTGCCATCGCGCACGTCGAATGCGAGCCGCCCCTCGACAATCGAGAGATGAAGGATGAACGGTCCCTCCAGCCCGTGCGGCGCGAACAGGTTCTCGACGGCGAGATCGCGCACCGCCTGATCGAGGTCGGCCTGCTGAAGCTTCGAGAGCTGGCCGCGCTTCTCACCGTCGAGCACCACGGTTTCGAGAGAACGCCGGCGCCGCGAGGAATAGCCGCTGTCCGTCATCGGACGCTTTGCCCCCGCGCCTCACCCGCCATCGTTGTCATCCGGATCGTCCGGGTTCCTCATGAAACCGAGCTTCATCATCAGACCGACGGTCGCACCCTTTACCGGCCGGATCAGCAGCAACGTCAATGCAAGCGTACCCGGCAGGAAGATCAGCATCTCGGTGGCGACGGAAAGCAGCGTGACCCGTTCGAGCGCCACCAGCGCGCCGATCGCGATGTGCGCCACGATGAACACGGTGAAATAGGGGGGTGCATCGTCGGCGCGGATCAGCCCGAGCGGCGCCGCGCAATGCTCGCACACCGGGCGGACACTCAGCCAGCCCGCGAATAGTTTTCCCTGCCCGCATACCGGGCAGCGCCCGAATACACCCCGTCGCATCGCGGTCAGCAACGGTGGTGCGTCGAACACCGCGCGTGCCGCCTGACGATTGGGTGTCCACCGCGTGGGCAGGGTGTCTGGCATGTCCGGCCATACTTTCGAAAAGGGTTCGGGCAACGACGTTCGGCGATCAGGCCCCGGAGCGAACACGCCGAGGTTCACAAAGTCAGGGCACACGAGCAGGGCGCGCGCGGGTCGTCTGCCGTGCGCCGGCGTTCGGCGAAAACTGGTCCGTGCACGCCCGCATGGCAAGCATGCGCGCGGATTTTTGCTGACCGCGGCAAGTTGGCCGGTTCCCCCGCTTCATGCGGAAACACCGTGTGCCGGCCTGCGGCGCCCGGTGCGACGCCTTGCACCCGGCATGCAGGCTCGCCAAACACTGCCGGATGCAGCACATGGCGCGCCCGCTCGGGGCACCGGCGGCTTTCCGGCCTGCAATGCGCCCATCCAGGAACTCTCAATGCTGATTGCAAGAACACGTCAGGAGCTGCGGCGCGCCGTGCGCGGGCTGCGGGATCACCACGCGCAACTGGCGCTCGTCCCCACCATGGGTGCGCTGCATGCGGGCCACCTGTCGCTGGTTGCGCATGCACGGAGCATCGGCGGTGTCGTGGCCTCGATCTTTGTCAATCCGCTGCAATTCGGTCAGGCGGACGACCTGGCGCGCTATCCTCGCCAGGAGGACGCCGATCTCGCGATGCTGGAGGACGCGGGTTGCGATGCGGCGTGGCTGCCCGCGGCCAGCGAGATGTACCCCGAAGGCGATGCGACGCTGATCGAGGTGGGCGGACCCGCGCAGGGCTGGGAAGGCGACATGCGGCCCGGACATTTCCGTGGCGTGGCCACTGTCGTTGCCAAATTGTTCGGACAGGTTCGGCCCGATGCCGCCTGTTTCGGCGAGAAGGATTGGCAGCAGCTGCAGGTGATCCGCCGCATGCGGACCGACCTCGACTTAGGTGTCCGCATCGTTCCCGTGGCCACCTTGCGTGAGCCGGACGGCCTCGCGTTGTCGTCGCGCAACCGTTTTCTATCGACGGCCGAACGTGCCGCCGCACCGCATGTGCACGCCGCGCTGCAAGCGGCCAGGACCGCCTTGCGGAACGGGCAGGATGTCGCTTCGACCGTCCTGGGTGCGCGTGAAGCTCTGACGCTGGAGGGTTTCGCGGTGGAATACCTGGCGCTGGTGCAGGGCGAAACCATGCGCGAGATGGCCCACACGGCACCGGGCGCGCGGTTGATCGTCGCGGCGCGGCTCGGCACCGTGCGGCTTCTCGACAACGTCGAGGCTTGAGAAGCCAGACAACGTCGAGGCTTGGGATGCGAG
>CAZZWO010000141.1:0-7991 GCA_964657885.1 uncultured Acetobacteraceae bacterium
GCAATTACGCGCTCAAAGGGGTGAAGCTCAGCTCTTCGGATACTGCTCGTCGGTGACGTGTTCCAGCCATTGCACGACCGCGCCGTCCTGCCGCTCCTGGATGGCGATGTGGCTCATTGCGGTGGTGGGGGCGGCGCCGTGCCAGTGCTTCTCGCCGGGCGCGAACCACACCACGTCGCCGGGGCGGATCTCCTCGATCGCGCCACCCTCGCGCTGCACCCGGCCGCAGCCGGCGGTCACCACCAGCGTCTGGCCGAGCGGATGGGTGTGCCAGGCGGTGCGCGCGCCCGGCTCGAACGTCACCAGCGCGCCGGCCGTCCGCGCAGGGTCGGGCGCGGTGAACAGCGGGTCGATGCGCACCGTCCCGGTGAACCAGTCCGCCGGCCCACGCCCCGAGGGCTGAGACCCTGCCCGCTTGATGTCCATGCCGCGCCCCTTTCCTTGTTGGCCGCGCACAGATGGGGCGGCCGGGTGCGAGGAACCACCCGATATCCCGTAGCCGGTGAATCGTTGTTGAGGTCACTTGACAAACTTTGACCGTCTCAATGTGATGCGGCCGCGCAATGGGAAGATTGCAGCAGCCCGCTCGAAGACGGGCATCTACCGTAAGTTGAAATTTTCAACCTGGAGTATCTGCATGTTTCCCAGCGTGAAAAACGCCGCCCTCGGCGGCAAGTTGGCCGCCGCAACCTGGGCCGCTTGTTTCGCCCTCGCCCCGTCGGCACTCTATGCGCAGGCCGCGAGCGCGGCCGGTCCGTTGACCGCCGACGCTGCGGCCCGGCTGTCGCAGAACGTCAACCGTCCTGTCATCGTCATCATGAAGAACCGGCTCGCCGGGACATCCGCGTTGGCCGACCAGGCGCCGCTGATGAACGAATTGCACCAGGTCGGCGCGCAGAACCTGAAATCGTATCGCCTCGTCAATGCGATTGCCGCAACCGTGTCGGACGGTGAGTTCAGCCGGCTGGCGGCAAACCCTGCCGTCGAGCGGGTGGTGCCCGACGTCATCCTCCGTCACTCGCCGCGCCCGCTTGCAGCCGGGCCGGGCGCATCGGCGGACGCTGCCAAATCCCTGCCGCTGAACACCCTGCCGGGCACCTGCCGTGCGAACGGAAAGGTGCAGCTCAATCCTGAAGCTTTGCTGACCACGAACACGGATTCCGATAACCCGAAGGCGCTGACCGCGCGGTCGCTCGGCATCACCGGAGCCGGCGTGAAGGTCGCCTGGATCGCCGATGGCATCGACACCAGGAACGCCAACTTCATCCGCCCCAACGGAACGCCGGTCTTCATCGACTACAAGGATTTCACCGGCGACGGTCCGGGCGCTCAAACGGCAGGCGGCGAAGCGTTCCTCGACGCCAACTCGATCGCCGGACAGGGCGACGTGATCTACGATGTCAACCACTACGTCGTGGACAAGCTCCACAACCCCTGCCCGATCCGCATCGAGGGTGTGGCGCCCGGCGCCTCGCTCGTCGGGCTGGACGTGTTCGGCACGTTCGAGGCGACGACCGAGTCCAACTTCCTCCAGGCGATCGATTACGCGGTGACGGTCGATCATGTGGACGTGCTGAACGAGTCGTTCGGCAGCAACGGCATCCCGGACTCCGGTGCGAACGACGCCACCAGACTGTTCGACGAGGCAGCGGTTGCGGCCGGCACAACGGTTGTCGTTTCGAGCGGCGATGCCGGCCCGACCAGCACCATCGGCTCGCCCTCGACCGATCCGCTGGTGATCGGTGTCGGTGCGACGACGACGTTCCGCCTCTATGCACAGACGAACGAGGGCTCGGCGCGGTATTTTGCGACGACGGGATGGCTGGACGACAACATCAGTGCGCTGAGCTCGGGCGGCTACACCGAGGGGGGGCGCACGGTCGATATGGTCGCACCCGGGGACCTCAACTGGGTGTCCTGCACGCCAAGCCCGATCTACGCAGATTGCACCAACCTGTTCGGCAAGCCGACGCGTTTCGAGGATAGCGGCGGCACCAGCGAGTCCGCGCCGCTCACCTCCGGCGCCGCAGCGCTGGTCATCGAGGCCTACCGTAATTTCCATGACGGCGCTTCGCCTTCGCCGGCGCTCGTCAAGCAGATCCTCACCAGCACCGCCAGCGACCTGGGCGTGCCCGCGACCGAGCAGGGCGCAGGCATTTTGAACACCTACAAAGCCGTGCAGCTGGCGGAATCTATCCACGACAAGAACGGCGGCCCGGCACGCGTCGGCCATTCGCTGTTGCTGTCGCAGGATCAGCTCAACGCGGTCGACATGCCGGGAAAAGCCCATAGCTGGCCTGTGAAGATCACCAATGCCGGGTCGGTCAACGAGAACGTCGTGCTGAACGGCGAAACACTCGGGCCCGATGAGAACGTGCAGAACGGGTCAGTGCTTCTGTCCGACGGCTCGGACCAGCAATTCATCAGCTTCACCGGTGTCCCCGAGAACTACGTGAAGTTCAACTTCACCGTGCCCAGCGGGGCCGACCACATGACGGCATCGATCGCCTATCCGCCGTCCAATCCGGCGGGCAAGGTTGCGTCGCTGTCGCTGGTCGACCCCAAGGGCCGTTACGCCGCCTACAGCCTGGCGCAGGGTGTCGGCAACCACGGCTTCGTGGACGTGCGCGCCCCGGTGCCCGGCACCTGGACCGGCATCATCTTCAGCCGGACGGTGGCCGTGGGCGGCATCCAGGGCACGGTTCCCTGGCAGGTGGCGACACAACGCTTCGTGCCGTTCGGATCGGTCTCACCCTCGTCGCTCAACCTGGCACCCGGACAAAGCCAGAGTGTCCAGGTGACGGCGACAACGCCGGCATCGCCCGGCGACACGTCCGGCTCCATCGTCGTGAGCTCGTCCGGCGCCGGCGTCGATCCATATCTCGGCAAGGAACATGGCTCCGTTTCCGTAACCCTGCGCAGCAAAGTGGATCTGGCGCATGGCGGCGCGTTCAGCGGCGTGCTGACCGGCGGAAACGGCCGGGCCGGTGTGCCGGGCCAGGTATCGTACTACGCGTTCGAGGTTGGTCCGAAAGCCACCGGCATCACCGCAAACGTCTCCTTGACGAGCGATTTCGCCGACACCGTCGGTGCCTATCTGGTGGGGCCCGACGGCGCGGCCGTCGGTTTTGGCCAGAACAGCGTGAACGGCGTGAATGGCCCGTCGCTGACCGCCAGCACGCTCAACCCGGCGCCCGGGCTTTGGACGCTGATCGTTGTCTTCACGCAACCGGTGGTGGGTGACGAGATCTCGCAGCCGTTCACCGGCAACATCGTGCTGAACCAGGTGAACGCCACCGCCCCTGCCCTGCCGAACTCCGCATCGACCACGCTGGCGGCGGGCGTTCCGGTGACGGTGCCTGTCACCATCACCAACAATGGCGCCGCACCGGAAGCGGTGTTCTTCGATGCCCGGCTCAACGACAGCGTCAGCATGACGCTGGCTTCGCAGTCGCCGCCGCCCAGCAAGGAAGGATATCCGTTGCCGGTGACCTCGGCGGAACCGGAATGGCTGGTGCCGACCCAGACATCGAGCGTTCAGGTCGAAGCGCATGCGACACTGCCGGTAGAGTTCGATTTCGGGCCGTTCCAGGGTGACCCGGATGTGGTCGGCGCCCCATCCGGCAAGCACAGCGCGGCTGGATCCTACGCGCCGAGCGGCGGTGTCGTGCAACCGGGTTACTGGTATGCGCTGCCGAGCGAAATCGGGCCCTATAGCGGGCCGGCGCCTTCGGGGTTCGCGAAAGTTTCGATGACAGCGACGTTCAAGCCGTTCGATCGCAGCGTGACGAGTGCCACCAGCGATCTATGGCTGGCCTCGATCGGGGCGTTGAAGAGCTTCGCACCCGTCACCCTCAATCCAGGCCAGTCAGTCACGCTGGACGTGAAGGTCAAGCCGTCGGGGGCAGAGGGCAGCGTGGTAACAGGCACTCTCTATGTCGACAGCTTCATCTCCGACGTGCCGCCCGGCCAGACAACGGCCAACGAAGTGGCGGCACTCCCCTACACCTACACGGTCGGCGCCGCTCCGAGCGGGTTCGTGGAGGATGACGCAAACGGAGTGACCAAGGCTAGCGTTCGCGTTCCCTGAGCTGTCGTCACGGCAGGCCGCCATGCGTGGCCTGCCGGCGGCGGCGATTGTTCTCTGCCGCTGCACGAGCCTAGGATCTGCCTCCTGTCTCCAATCAAGCTGATGTTGCTCCGGGAGGAGGTCGCGGATGGCCGATGGCGAGTTCGTGCTGGTCACCGGAGGCTCCGGTTACATCGCCAGCTTCTGCATCGCCCAGCTACTTCGCGAGGGCGCTCGCGTGCGCACCACGGTCCGGAACCTGGCCCGCGAGGCCGAGGTTCGCGCCGCGATCGGCAAACTGGTTCCTGCGACCGACCGGCTTGAGTTCGCCACTGCCGACCTCAACGCCGATGCCGGCTGGCGCGAGGCCTGTGCCGGCTGCACGGCGGTGCTGCACGTCGCATCGCCACTGCCGTCGCTCAACCCCGAAAGCGACGACGAACTGGTCCGCCCCGCACGAGACGGAGCATTGCGCGTGCTTGCGGCAGCCCGCGACAGCGGGGTCGCGCGCGTTGTCATGACATCCTCGGCGGCTGCTGTTGCCTATGGACATGGTGGGCGGAAGCAGCCCTTCACCGAGGCCGACTGGTCCGATCCCGCCGACCGATCCGACAGCTCGGCTTATGAGCGTTCCAAGATGATCGCGGAACGGGCGGCCTGGGACTGGCAGGCCCGGGAGGGTGGCGCGCTGCAACTCGTCACCATCTGCCCCGGCGCCGTGCTGGGCCCGGTGCTGGGGCGCGACTTCTCGGCGTCGCTCGACATCGTAAAGAAGCTGATCGACGGCTCGCTGCCGGGCCTGCCGCGTTTCGGATTTCCGCTGGTCGACGTTCGTGACATCGCGGACCTGCATATCCGCGCCATGCGGGCGCCCGGGGCCGCCGGGCAGCGTTATATCGGCGCCGGACAGTTCACCTGGATGGCCGATGTTGCCCGCATACTGCGCGACCGGGTTCCGGAGGTTGCGCGCAAGGTCCCCAAGCTCCGGCTGCCGAGCTGGCTCGTTCGACTTTCGGCCAGGTTCGATCCGGTGGTGCGCGGCCGGCTGTTCGAGCTGGACAAGGAACGCCCGGTCTCCGCCGAAAAGGCCAGGCGCGAACTTGGCTGGGCGCCGCGGCCGGACGGCGACACGATCGCCGACACCGCCCGCAGCCTGATCGCCGAAGGCCTCGTCCGGATCTGACGCCGCCCGAGTCGCTCCCGCGCCACACTGACGTTCTTATGACAACGAAACGGTTTGCTGCACTTGCAACCTGCGCGTCATCTGTCACTTCTTGCGTTATGAGAATGAGTTGCCGTCCGGTGGTCGAGGTACGTGGTGAGCCGACAACATAGACATCCCGACATAGCCGTCGAGCGGCTGCTTCAGGAGCTGGAACGCGAGGGGGTCGATCCTGCGGTCATCGACAGCTTCGCCTTTCAGGCGGTCATCCGGCGGAACCGGGGCGAAGCCGTCAACTCGGATCGGCCGTTGGAGGCTGAAGGCGCACCCGATTTGCAGGCCTGACGTCCCCACGCGACGTTCACGTTCGGTCTCACACGGGCGGCGATACCGGCTCCAGCTTGAACAGACGGTCGATCAGCGGGCCGAGATTACCGCGTTCGAGCATCCACCGATATGTGGCGTGCCCGGCAAACCCCTCGACATCGATCAGTTGCACACCCGGAATGCTGCGCATGCGCTCGGCGAGCCAGGAATCCCGCTGGTGATCGGCGCTGTACACCAGCGCCAGGCCCGGCCGCGGTGAGCTGTTCCGATAATACTCGGCGAGATCGATGCCGAGATGTCTGGCGCGCGTGTACAGCTTGGTGAGTTGCGGATAATGGCGGAGTTCGGCGCCTTCATCGTCCTTGAGGTCGAGCGTGGTCGGCACGCTGAAGCCCAGCACACCCTTTGCCTGCATGTCGCAGCCGACCTTGACCGCAGTCGAGCCGCCCGCCGACATGCCCACGAGGTACAGCTCGTCCGCACCGAGGGCCGCCACGATACGGCGCAGGTTGGCGATGCAGGTTTCGTAGTCCTCGCCCAACTCGGGGATGCCGAGGAAACCGAAGCAGCGGGTCGGGTCACGCAGCATGACGATATGCGTGTCCGTGCCCGTCACGAGCGGTGGCGGCAACGAAAACACCGACGTGTTACCGTTAAACACCAGCGTGACGCGGCGCGAAGACGGGTGGCGCAGCAGCATGAGGCCGGTGCGCGGCGACGCCGAAGGCTGCCCGTTCCGGGCAGGTGGCACCAGGCCCAAGCTGCGCAGCAGGTCCTCGCCGGCCCGGATCCGTTCCAGCACGCGGAACTCGGATTCCTGTGTATCGGCCTCCGATGTCGGGTCGCCCATCAGCTTGATCGCGTCCGCGGTTGCGCCGCGGGTCAACAGGTCGAGCGCGCGTTTCTCAAGCTTCGTGAATGAGTCCTGGCCGTAATCAGACGCCATCTATGACCGGTCCTGTCCTGTCGGATTATAATTCGTGAGCCGATTGGCTTGAAAACAAACTTTACACGCAATTCCGTTACAATTGTAGTGCCTTGAGTCACAACTACTGGTTGCGGAATTTCAACGGTGCGGGTGTTGCGCCTCCTACACGAGCTCGATGGCTACGGCCGTTGCCTCGCCGCCGCCGATACACAGGCTGGCGATCCCGCGCTTGCCTCCCCGCTGCTCCAGCGCGGCGATCAGCGTGGCCATGATCCTGGCGCCGGAAGCCCCGATCGGATGACCCAGCGCGGTGGCCCCGCCATTGACGTTCAGCTTCTCGTCCGGGATGCCAAGTTCCTTGGCGGCGATCATCGCGACGACCGCAAATGCCTCGTTCACCTCGAACAGATCGACATCGCCGACCTGCCAGCCGGCCTTGGCGAGCACCTTGCGGATGGCCGGGACCGGCGCGGTGGTGAACTGCCCCGGCGCGTGCGCGTGGGCGGCATGGGCGACGAGCTTTGCCACGACCGGCAGGCCGTGCCGCTCGGCGACGCTGGCGCGCGTCATGACCAGGGCCGCGGCACCGTCCGAAATCGACGAGGCGTTAGCCGCAGTGATGGTGCCGTCCTTGGCAAAGGCGGGCTTCAAATGCGGTATCTTGTCCACCCTGGCGCGCCCGGGCTGCTCGTCGGTCGAGACCAATGTGTCGCCGCCCCGTCCGGGCACGCCGACCGGAACGATCTCCCGTTCGAAGGCGCCGCTGCCGATGGCCGCGTTGGCACGGTCCAGCGACCGGATGGCGTAGTCGTCCTGCGCCTTGCGGGTCAGCTGGTGCTCGCGCGCGGAATCCTCGGCGAAGCTGCCCATCAGGCGTCCGGGCGTGTAGGCGTCCTCCAGCCCGTCGAGGTACATGGAATCCTTGACCACATCGTGGCCGATACGCGCGCCGCCGCGATGCTTGGCCAGCAGATAGGGCGCGTTCGACATGCTCTCCATCCCGCCGGCCACGACCAGGTCCGCCGAACCTGCGGCCAGCGCGTCCGAAGCCATGATGGCCGCCTGCATGCCGGAGCCGCACATCTTGTTGACGGTGGTTGCCTCCACGCTGTCGGGCAGACCGGCGCCGATGGCCGCCTGCCGCGCCGGCGCCTGGCCCAGCCCGGCCGGCAGCACGCAGCCCATGTAGATCCGCTCGACCAGTTCGCCGCGCGCGCCGGACCTAGCAACGGCGGCTCTCACCGCGGCACTTCCGAGCATCACGGCACTGGCGCCGGATAGCGCGCCCTGGAATGCGCCCATCGGCGTGCGGGCATAGCTGGCGATGACGACGGTATCCTGCTGCATTACGGACGCGACCTCATGGGAAGGTTGGTTTGGCGGCGACCTTTAGCACGAGACTGGATCACCCACACATGCTTCGGACCCAAGTGCCTGGACTTGCTTGCATGACGGTCCTCGTCGGCCTGGCATGCGGAAGTGCGCCGTGTCTGGCGGACCCGCCC
>CAZZWO010000142.1:0-7961 GCA_964657885.1 uncultured Acetobacteraceae bacterium
TTCGGCGCCCCCGTTCATCGACACACAAGCGGCGATGAACGCCAGCGCCGCCCAGCCGATTTCCCGGATAGGGCCCATGTCGTGAACTCTCCTGCGGACGGTTGCGCGCCCGCTATCGGAGATCGCCCGCGGGCGAACCGATCCTAGCCATGGACGTAGGTGATCAATACACCACCGTGATGGTCATCTGCAAAGGCAAAGTTGCTTGCCGCGTAGGTGCCGGTAATCGACAGGGTCGAGGTGCTGGTGCCGTTCGACAGCTTCAGTTTGCCACCCGCGTAATCGTCGGTGATGCCGGATTGGAAAGCGAAACCGCGCAGATCGATCATGTCGCCGCCGGTGAAGCCTGCGATCTTGTTGGTGAAATCGACGCCCGCATCGATCTGCAGTGTCGGCGCCTGTGCCGCGCCCGCGGTGAAGGTCAGCGTGCCATGGCCCGCGGCGCCCGATGCGGCGATTTCCAGATGCGCGTTGTAGAGCGATGTCGCGTGATAGGTGTTGCGCCCGTCCGACAGCACGACGCTGCCCGATCCTACCGACAGCACGGCATCGCTCTGCCCGTTGATCAATCCTGCAAGGTTCAGCACCGCGCCACCCTCGCTGTAAACGGTGGTGTTGTGGTCGAACTGGCCCTGGCCGCCATCGTTGGATTCCAATGTGAGCGTCTGCGTCAGCGTAACGGTGCCGCCGTTGGAACCGCTGACCGCCACCGCATCGATCTTTCCGACCTCGGATGTGATGCGGCCGGTCAGGTGCGCGGTAGCGTCGAGCACCAGCTTTCCGTAGCCGAGAAACAACCCGTACCTGCCGACGCTGACCGAGCCGCCATCGGTGATGCTGATGGTCGAGGTGGCCGGCAGCACATCCGGGTTGCCGATCCTGATCGACCGCGCTGCAACCAGGGACGATCGTTCGCCGCTCACGTTGAGGAAACCATCGCCGAAGCTGCCGGCATCCAGGTAATTGACATGCGCGAACCCGCCGGCCAGCACGCTCAACGTGCCGTCATAGCCGTTGCCGAGATACACGCCCGCCTGCACCAGCGTGCTGCCCGCACCGGTGACCGTAACCACGCCGTCGCCGTATGCGCCGCTACCCACCTGCAACAATGCCAGGTTCTGCGAAAGGGTATGCGCACCACCGTCGAATGTGGCGCCCCCCGAGATGGTCAGGGTGGCGCCGACAGTGGCGAGTTCGCCCACCGGATCGCTGACATGCGCGGACTGCCCGTCCACAACCATGCTGCCGGCATCGACGGCGATGACCGAAGCCGTCAGTCTTCCCTGCACTGTCAATGTTCCCGGGCCGAAGCTGCCGGCATCAGGGCCGCCAACCTGCACCGTGTTCTGGGCAAAGACCCTGGCGCCACGCGCAACGGTGACGCTGCCATTGGCGATCAACAGGTCGGTCGGGTTGCCCTGCTTGACCGGAGCGGCATCCAGCTGGAGCGTACCGCGCGAGAACGTCAACGCATCGCCGCGCACCATCATCTCGCCCGCCTCAGCCACCATCGTTCCGGCCAGGCTGATCGCCCAGGTGCCGCCATCGGAGAAACTCGTCACCTGCTGCGCAACGGGCACCCCTTTGGACCAGTTGCCGACGGTGAACCACGCATCGTCATGCGCATGGCCGTTCCATTTGTCTGCCGCCATCGCAAGCCTCCCATTTTCTGGAAAGACTAGCGCCCGGCGAAGCTCGTGCGAAACGGATTCTCGTCGGCGTGCGGTGGCATACACCTGCACGCGACTACCGGCTACGGTTGCATCTAGCTGTTGCTTTGACGGATCAACTGCGCCGCGCGCTCGCCGATCATCGCGGAAGCGGCTGCCGTGTTGCCGCTGATCAACGCCGGCATCGCCGACGCATCGACCACGCGCAATGCCTCGGTTCCGCGAACCCGCAGCAACGGATCGAGCACGGCACGGTCGTCGGCGCCCATCCGGCAAGTGCCGACCGGGTGATAGATGGTGTCGGCACGCGCCCTGATGCGCGGCGCCAGATCCTCGGTTTCGGTTTCAGCCGGCGGATGCACCGGAACCCCGGCGAACGGCTGCATCGCGGGAGACGCCAGGATGCGCAAGGCAAGCCGCACACCGCGCACCATCAATTCGAGATCGGCCGGATCGGCGAAGAAGTTCGGATCGATCAGCGGGTCGCTGCGCATGTCGGGGTCCGCGAGACGCACCGTGCCACGGCTTTTCGGGCGCAGCACGCAGGTGTGCAGGGACAGTCCTCGGAACATGTGCCTGCGACGTCCGTGATCGTCCACCACCGCAGTACAGAAATGCAGCTGGACATCAGGGCTCGGGCTGCCAGGTGACGCGCAAAGGAAACCGCCTGCCTCGGCCACATTCGTCGTCAGCATGCCGCGGCCTTCGCGCTTGTACTGGTCCCATCCACGCCAGACTTGCGGCAGTATTGCTGGAGTGCCGCCAAACAACCGGCGATCGTTCACCCGCCGGTTGATCGTGTAATCGACATGATCCTGAAGATTGCCGCCTACATCGGGGCTGTCCACGATCACATCGATGTCGTGCTCGCGGAGATGCGCGCCCGGCCCGATGCCGGAACACATCAGCAATTGCGGCGAACCGAACGCGCCGCCGGACACGATCACCTCACCACGGCACAGAATGTGGCGCCCCTGTTCATCCTGGACGAGTTCGACACCGGTGGCGCGCCGCCCCTCGAACAGCACACGCATCGCCTGCGCGCCGGTGATAACCGTCAGGTTGGGCCGCAACGACAGGTAGCCGCGTGCCGCACCGAAGCGCGAACCGTCCTTCTGGCTCACCTGGTAGAAACCGACACCTTCCTGATGCGGCCCGTTGAAATCCGGATTCAGCGCAAAACCCGCCTGCTCGCCGGCCTGCACGAACGCCGCCGCGATCGGGTTGGGGTCGCGCAGGTCGGCGACGTTGAGCGGCCCATCCGCACCGTGATACGCGTCCGCTCCGCGCTCATTACGCTCGGCATTCTTGAAACACGGCAGCACATCGTCCCAGGCCCAGCCGTGACAACCGTAATCGCGAGCCCAGCCGTCGTAATCCTCCGGCTGACCGCGGATGTAGATCATGCCGTTGATCAGGCTGCTGCCGCCCAGGCCTCGCCCACGCGGCTGATACCCACGCCGGCCATTCAGCCCTGCCTGTGGCACCGTCCGATAGCCGTAATTGCGTGCGCTCTTGCGGCCGACTGTCGCAGCGATGCCGAGCGGCACATCCGAGAGTACGCCGCTTTTTGCAGGCCCACGCTCGATCAACGCCACCGTCAGGTCGGGCCGCGCTTCCGCCAGGCGTGCGGCAACGGCGCACCCTGCAGGCCCGCCGCCGACGACAACGTAGTCGAAAGCGTCAGCCACGGAACTTTGCGCGAGCTTCCTTGACCCCGCGCCGCAGTTTCGCCATGCCGCCAATCCACCGGTCGTAGTTCTCGGCCTTCACCCGCATGTAGCTCGCGACGTTCGGATGCGGCAGGATCACGAATTTTCCTTCCCGCAAACCTTCGAGCGCGGAAGCGGCTACCTGTTCCGCGGTCAGCACGCCATCCACGTCCGCGCCACCGAAAAAGTCGCCGGTGACGAACGGCGTCGCCACACCTTGCGGGCACAGCACGGACACACCGATCCCGTGATCCTTGCTGGCGATCGCAAGGCTTTCGGCAAACCCGATCGCCGCGTGCTTGGTGGTGCTGTAGGTCGCGGAGCCGATCTGGCTCAGCAGCCCTGCCGCCGACACCGTGTTCATCAGCCAGCCGAACCGGCGCTCCATCATGCCCGGCAACACCGCACGTGCCGCATAGACATGCGCCATCACGTGCACCGACCACGCGCGCTGCCACGCTGCATCCGGCGCCGACGCGGCATTGTCGAAATCCGGATCGAGCGAGATGACACCTGCATTGCTGCAGAACAGGCCGATCGGGCCGACCTTGCTTTCCGTCTCGGACACCACGTGCTGGATGTCCGCCTCACGCGTCACGTCGCACGCGAAGGCAGTGCCGTGCACCATCTCCGCGGTTTCGCGCGCGCCGGCTTCGTTCAGATCCGCCACCGCGATGTGCCGTGCGCCTTCCGCATGGAACAATTGCGCCAAGGCGCGCCCGATGCCGCTGCCACCACCGGTGATGACGATAACCTTGTCGCGCACGTCCATGTCAGAAAATTTCGAACAGGCCGGCGGCGCCCATTCCGCCACCGACGCACATCGTCACGACACCCCATTTGGCACCACGGCGATGCCCCTCGATCAGCAGGTGGCCCGCCATCCGCGCGCCCGACATGCCGTACGGGTGGCCGATGGAGATGGCGCCGCCATCCACGTTCAGTTTCGCGGGGTCGATGCCAAGCCGGTCGCGGCAATAAATCACCTGCACCGCAAAAGCCTCGTTCAGCTCCCAAAGATCGATGTCGTCCACATGCAGGTTGTTGCGCTCCAGCAGACGCGGCACGGCGAATACCGGGCCGATGCCCATCTCGTCAGGCTCGCATCCCGCCACCGCCAGCCCGCGCAACGCACCCAGCGGCGTCAAGCCGCGGCGCGCGGCCTCCGCCGCCTCCATCACCACACAGGCCGACGCGCCATCCGAAAGTTGCGAGGCGTTCCCCGCGGTGATCACGTGGCCCTCGCCGCGCACCGGCTTCAGCGACGCCAGTCCTTCGGCCGTGGTGTCGGGACGGTTGCCCTCGTCCTTGGCCAGCGTCACGGTCCGGAAACTCACCTCGCCGGTGGCCTTGTCGGCCACACTCATGCGGGTTTCGAACGGCACGATCTCATCCGCGAAACGCCCAGCCTCCTGTGCGGCGGCGGTACGCTTCTGGCTTTCGAGCGCATACGCATCCTGCTTCTCGCGGGTGATCTGGTAGCGCTGGGCGACGATTTCCGCAGTGTCGATCATCGGCATGTAGATTTCGGGCTTGTGTTCCTGCAACCATTCATCGAAGCCGTGCCAGCGGTTCATGTGCTCGTTCTGAACCAGGCTGATGCTGTCGAGGCCGCCGCCGATCGCCACCGGCAGCCCATCGAACATCACCCGCTGCGACGCGATCGAAATTGCCTGCAGGCCGCTGCTGCATTGCCGATCGACCGTGGTGCCGGAGGTGGTCACCGCAAGGCCGGCGCGGACCGCCGCCTGGCGCGCGATGTTGCCGCCCGTCGCGCCCTGCTGCAACGCGCAGCCCAGGATCACGTCTTCCACCTCGGCCGGATCGAGCTTCGCGCGCGAAACCGCCTGGGCAACCGCGTGTCCGGCCAGCGTCGCGCCATGCGTGTCGTTGAAGGCGCCGCGATAGGCACGGCCGATCGGGGTGCGGGCGGTCGATACGATGACGGCTTCGCGCATTGCAGCGTTTCTCCCTGACGGGCGCGAACGGGAATGCCGCGCCGCATGTTTGATGGGGCCGCCCGCCTGCATGCGAGCCGACCATTGCACCTTTGGACAAACCCAAGCCGCCCCGCATCCGCTGGACCCGGAACGGCCGGCTTGCCATAGTCGTCACTCTCGGGTGTTCACCCTAAGCCTGTCAACGGATCAACCCATCCGGCGAGCAGCCGTTCGCACATAGCAGCCCGCGTTCAGTCGCCCTATCGGGGAACGAAATGGCCGAAATCCGCACCACCACGCGCGACCGCATACTGGAAGTTTGCCGCACGTTGTTCAACGAACGCGGACCAGCCGAGGTGACCACTGCGGAGATCGCGCAGGGCGTGGGCATCAGCGAGGGCAACCTGCACTACCATTTCCGCCGCAAGGAACAGATCGTGGTGGCGCTGTTCGACCTGTTCGAAGCAGCCAACGACCGTGCCGGCAAACCGGACGACGATCTGAAGCGCCGCCCGGAGCCGCATCGTCAATACCTTGCCGGCTGGTTCAACATGATGTGGGAATGGCGCATGTTCTACGCGGCCGGCGTGTACCGCCTGGCGCCCAGCCTGCAACCGCGCCTGATGAAGCTCACGGATCACGGACAGTCGCAGGTGCGCGGCGTCCTGCACGAACTTGTGCGCGAAGGCGTGTTGCGCGCCGACCCTGCTGCCATCGACCAACTTGTCGTCAACGCCTGGATCGTCGCGAGCTACTGGATCGACTACCTGCGATCCCGCCAGGGTGTCGCAACCATCACGCGCGACCACCTGCGATGGGGTTTCGCGCAAGTCGAGGCATTGTTCACGCCATACGCAAAAGCGGCACAGAACCCTGTCGCCGCGCGGAAATTCGGGTAAAAGCGGCGACCGCAAGCGGCCCGATCCGACGGCCATCACTGAAAGCTGATAGTCCAACATGACCGAGCTGATCGAAATCCGGACGCAGCACCGGTTCGACGAGGCCGCACTGCAATCGTATCTGGCCGAACATCTGCCCGAAGCCGTGCCGCCCATTGCCATTCGCCAATTCCAGGGCGGCCAATCCAACCCGACATTCCTGCTGACCGACGCAGGCGGGCACCGTTACGTGCTGCGCAAGAAGCCGCCCGGCGCCATCCTGCCGTCCGCCCATGCCGTCGAACGCGAATACGCCGCGATGCTCGCGTTGGGTCCGACCGCCGCACCGGTCCCGAACGCCCGGCTGCTCTGCGAGAATCCGGGCGTGATCGGCACGCCGTTCTACGTGATGGACTACATAGACGGCCGTGTGCTGACCGATCTGCGACTGACCGACATCCCGAAAGATCAGCGCGCCAGCTACTACTATGCCATGGCCGATGGCCTCGCAGCGCTGCACGCCGTCGATTGGCGGGCTGCGGGCCTGCAGGGCTTCGGCCGTCCCGACGCCTATATCGCCCGCCAGATCGGCCGCTGGACGAAGCAATACCTCGCCTCGGACCCAGAGCCGAACGCCGACATGGAAGCGCTGATCGAGTGGCTACCCGCCCACATGCCGCCGGACGAACCCGCGGTGATCGCCCATGGCGACTACCGGCTCGGCAACCTTATGTTCGCCCATGAAGGGCCGAAACTGCTCGCAATCCTCGATTGGGAACTGGCGACGATCGGCGATCCCCTGTCGGATCTCGCCTACCTCGCCTCGTTCTATCGTCTTCCCCAGGATGGTGATCCGTTCAAGGGCTTAGGCGGCGCAGACCTTAAGCAGCTGGGACTGCCGAGCGAAAGCGAGATGGTTGAGCGTTACTGCGCCGGCGTCGGACGCGAGTTTCCCGCCGCGCAATGGCCGTTTTACCTGGCCTTCTCGCTGTTCCGCTCGGCGTCGATCGGGTGGGGCGTGTACGACCGGTCACGCCGCGGCAATGCAGCCGACAAGCGTGCGCATCTCTACGGCCAGATGTTCCGCACCTGCGCACAAGCCGGATGGCGGACAGTCAGCCAGTAAACCGCAAGCTTCCTGCCCCGTTCAGGCTCGGCATTCACAGAGCCGGAGAACATCGTGCCTGACAAGAACGAACACACCGGCCGCTTCGGCGGTCCGGGCAGCAGCCATCAGGATAAGGAACACCCCGGGAAAAACCACCAGGAACACGGGCACAAGTCCGGTGGTGGAAAGCCAGGATCCACCCCCGATCCCATGAAAGACACCGGCGGCGACAACTCCGGCGGTGGCCACCACTACCGGGATCACGGACGCACCTAGTCTCAAACGTTTTAGGAATCCAACCGCCCCAAACCCTCTCTCGAGAGTTTGGGGCCGTTGAAGTTTAGCGGCGGCCGGTGCGGCGCAGCGCGTCTGCGGTGAAGTCGTCAGGCGTCAGTGTCGTGCCGTTATAAGTCGGCGCGGATGATTCCTGGCTGTGCAGGCCCTGCACCAGGTAACGGTGCTGGATCAGGTCGAGGAATTCGTATCCGTCGGCGCCGCACAGCGGAACTTCGGGCGACTCGGCGATGAACGCCAACGCCGTGCGCCACAACTGACCGCGGCCGTCATAACGGTCGCTGATGGCAATCTGCCAGCTATCTTCGTCCATGTAGAAGGTGCGGCGGGCATACACGTGCCGGATGCCGGGCTTCAGC
>CAZZWO010000143.1:0-7830 GCA_964657885.1 uncultured Acetobacteraceae bacterium
GGCAATGGATGCGGCGCAGGCGCGCGCAGTGGCGCAGGCCGAACGCGAGGCGACGCTCGCCCGGCGGCAGCGGCGCCCACAGGCGGTTGATGCGGCTCGCGCCCGTCAGGCAGCCTTGTCGCGGCCGGGGGGACCGGAGGCTACCCGATCCGGATCCGTCAAGGCTGGGTCGCGGTTGGTGACGCCGGTGGCCGGCAGCGTGCAGATGCGGTTCGGGGCGCCGGCCGCGGACGGGCCGGCGACAGGGATCACCTTCACCGCATCGCCGGGTGCATTCGTGGTCAGCCCATGTGCCGGGCGGGTGGCCTTCGCCGCGCCGTTCCGCAGCTACGGCCAATTGATCATCGTCGAATGTGGCGGCGGCATCGATGCGGTGCTGGCCGGTCTGGGCCGGCTCGAAACGTCACCCGGGCATGCAGTGCGACCGGGCGAGAAGCTGGGCCGCATGGCGGAGGGACCGGCAGGGAAGGCCGGTTCAGGCCTCTACCTGGAATTGCGCGCGCGTGGACAGCCGGTCGATCCTGCACCCTTCCTGAATGGCGGGGTCTAGAGCATGATGACTGGAATCGATATTTGCATCGGGGCAGGCATACCCATCTGCTCCAGGGCCAGCGCGACGGCGAGCACGCGATAAGGATCACGGCATGAAACTCCGCACCTCACTTCTGCTCGGTGCCGCCTTTGCGGTCGGTATCGCCACGGGACCCACCTTGCGGCACGTGTTGCCGCAGCTGCACCTGACGCGTGCATACGCGGACGACATGGTCGATTCCGCCGCCAGCGGACCGCAGGACACCTATCACCTGCTGAACCTGTTCGGCGAGGTGTTCGAGCGGGTGCGGGCCGACTACGTGGCGCCGGTGAAGGACCGCGAGCTGGTCGATAACGCGTTGAACGGCATGCTGACCGGCCTCGATCCGCACAGCAGCTACATGGACGCCAAGCAGTATAAGGACATGCAGGTGACCACCACCGGCAAGTTCGGTGGCCTGGGGCTGGAGGTGACGTCGGATAGCGGCCTGGTGAAGGTGATCAGCCCGATGGACGACACCCCGGCCGCGCGGGCCGGCATGAAGGCGGGCGACCTCATCCTGTCGCTGGACGGCAAGTCGGTCGAAGGCCTGTCGCTGAACGAGGCGGTGGAGCGGATGCGTGGCGATGCCGGCAGCACCATCACGCTGAACGTCAAGCGCGAGCACATCGACAAGCCGATTGACGTGCGGATGACGCGCGAGGTGATCCACATCCAGGTGGTGAAATCGGCCTTGTACGGCGATGTCGGCTACATCCGGATGTCGAGCTTCAACGAGGAGAGCGACACCAAACTGCGTGCCGCTATTGCCAAGCTGAAGGACCAGAGCCACGGCAACCTGCGCGGCTTCGTGTTCGACCTGCGTAACAACCCCGGCGGCCTGCTCGATCAGGCGGTCGATGTTTGCGAAGATTTCATCCCGGACGGCGAGATTGTCAGCACGCGGGCGCGCCACCCGGATGACAGCCAGCGCTGGGATGCCAAGGGCTCCGACCTGACGGACGGGTTGCCGCTGGTGGTGCTGATCAACGGCGGCTCGGCTTCCGCCAGCGAGATCGTGGCGGGCGCGCTGCAGGACCACCGGCGGGCGATCGTGGTTGGCACGCGCAGCTTCGGCAAGGGATCGGTGCAGTCGGTCATCGCCATGGGCAATGACGGTGCGATCCGGCTGACGACGGCGCGCTACTACACGCCGTCCGGCCGGTCGATCCAGGGTCTGGGCATTGCGCCCGATGTGCCCGTGCAGGAGAGCCGCGAGGACGAGATCCATTATCTGCCGGACCGCGAGGCGGACCTGAACCATGCGTTGAAGAACGAGGGTGGCTCGGCCCCGACCAAGCCGCCGGCCCCGCGTGACGACATCCCGGCCCAGGCACAGAAGATCGACCAGAAGCCGCCGGCAAGCTGGCCGAAGTTCGATTTGTCTAAGCCGGAAACGGATTATCAACTTCAGCAGGGTATTGTCGTGGTGAAGGACATGGCAGCGCAACGCCACGCCTCGCGCTAAGCGGCGGCTTCCCGCCGCACTTTCGTTAGAGGGCGGCTTGTTGCCGTGTTCGTAAGGTAAAGGACGGGTATCAGTTGCTGAATGCCGGGATTGAGAGATCGCGGTGTTTGGCATCCGGGCGCCGTGCTTTGCGGTGGGACGATGGACGGTGACCGGGTTCCGGCCATTGCTGCTGTTCTGGGCGAGCGTGCTGTTCATGCTCGCCGGCTCGGCTGCCGCGCTGCAGATCATGGGGCCGGTCCGGCCGAGTGTTGCAGTCGTGCGCTCGGGAGCGGTGCCCGGGCCGGCCCCTGCCTCCAAAGTCGAGCATCCGGACGAAGCAACGACGCATACGGCGGCCGGCAGCGTGGGTCCGACCGCGACACCGGCGAGCTTGCCGCCTAGCAGCACACAGGCCGTGCCCATGCTGCCGTTGACCACTGCGTCCATCCCGGAAGCCGACCCTGCGATGCTGGAGCCGGCGGAAGGGATGCCGGGCCGCATGCTGCCGGTGGTGGCGGCCGGGCACGAAGCGGCGCAGATGTATGCCGCGCCCTTCGATCCGGCGGAGCGGCATCCGCGCGTGGCGCTGGTTATCGACGGCATGGCGCTGGACCGAGCGATCACCCTGCAGGCGATGCGCGATCTGCCGTCCGCGATCGACTTCGCCTATTCCGCCTATGCTCCGCCGGAAACCTCGGCCGAGCTGGCCCGGCTGGGCCGGCGCCAGGGCCGCGAGTGTCTGGTGTCCGTGCCGATGGAGCCGTCCGGCTTTCCTGCGTCGGAGGAGGGTGGCCGGGCGATGCTGGTCGGGTCCGATCCGGCGCAGAACCGCGAAGATCTGGCGTTCGCGCTATCGGCCGTGACGGGTTGTGTCGGCGCGACCGGCGGCTCGGACGGCTTGAACGGGGAGCGCTACGCCGAAAGCACGCAGGCCTTTGCCGAGATGCTGGCCGAGGTGGGTCATCGGGGCCTGCTCTACCTCGATGCCAGGCCCGGTCTGGACGCCAAGAATGGCGACGCGAACTTCCAGCCCACGCCGCTCGACGCAGCGGCGGGCACCAAACCGCCGCGCAACGTGGACGTCATCGTGGATCGGGAGGTCACGCCGGGCGATGCGGCCGATGCCCAGGCGATCGACCACAATCTGGCGCTGCTGGAGCAGCAGGCGGCGCATCGTGGATCTGCCATAGGTCTTGCCGGGCCGCCGCGGCCGGTGCTGCTGGACCGGATCGCCGTTTGGGCGCAGGGGCTGGCTGCACGCGGCATCGTGCTGGCCCCGGTCAGCGCAATCGCGCCGCCCCGACCACCCATGCCGGAGACCGCACCCTGAGCGACCTGCCCTACCGCCTGAACGTCGGCGCAGTATTGTTCAACCGCGCCGGTCAGGTCTTCATTGCACGGCGTGCGGACCTGGCACCCGGCACGCCCGCCTCCTGGCAACTGCCACAGGGCGGGATAGACCCGGGCGAAGACCCTCGGGCAGCGGTCATGCGTGAGTTGCGCGAGGAGATCGGCACGGATCATGCGACGATCATCGCGGAACATCCGGATTGGCTGACGTACGATCTGCCGCCAGAAATCTCGAAAGCGGCGTTTCGCGGGCGTTACCGGGGTCAACGGCAACGATGGTTCGCGCTGCGCTTCGATGGTGTCGACGCCGACATCGCCCTCGACCGCGATCCGCATCCCGAATTCATCGACTGGCGCTGGTCGGAGCTGACGGCGCTTCCCGACCTGGCCGTGGTCTTCAAACGGCCGATCTACGAGATCCTGGCCCGCTCCTTCGCACCGCTCGCCGCTTCATCAAGCGGTAACACCTTTGGCGCATAGTCAACGGAGATGACGGGCGGGCAAGCTCAACGCTTGTAGCCCGGCGGAGAGCGGTATTGGAAACATGACGCGGTGACGCAATGACGCATCGGGAACACGGCCGCGCCGCTTTCCTGGCACTTCTTCGTGCTGCCTGCGCCGGCGCACCCGGTTCGCCATTCCCCACCTTCGGAGGGCGAAGGCAGCCCCGCCGGGCAACGCAGTTCGAAGCAGCAGCAGAGGATGGGGGTGCAATTGCCGTCTGGTCACACGCGTTGCTGTCGCGCAACAGGTTTGCCGGACGGGTATGCGGTACACCCACGAAACGACTCGACGAAGGTGACCGGTCCGTGCTGCTGTCCGCAGGACGATTTCGCCGTCCCAGGACCGCACCGTACTGCCAGCCGGGATGATCCCGTGAAAACGGAACGAGATTTCGTTAAGTTTTCGTTCTGAAATCCGGTATCGTTGCGTCGAATGACCGTAAGCACCTTGGAGCGAGAAGAAGTCCGCCAGGCCGTCGCGGCGGAACTGCGCCAACCCGGCATGTGGCTGACCTTCTCAGCTGCGCTCGAAGAGGGTTTCGAGCGGGACACGGGTCCGGGCCGAGTCAGGCATCTGGTTCATTCGGCGGTGCTGGCCCTCATCCTGTCGAACGCGTTCCTGATCACCGACGGGCAGGTGATGCCCGACGTGTTCGGCCTGGCGATCGTACTGCGGCTGATGTGCACGATCGTCTACAGCATCGGGATCATCTACACGGCCAGGAGCACCAGCGCCCCGGCGCGCGAGGCGGTGCATGGCGTCTCTCTGACCGCCGCAGTACTCGGCACGATTGCGCTGGTGTCCAGTTCGCATGCGCCGGAGCACGGGTATGCGTGCATCACCTATGTGCTTTTCACGAACTACGTAGGCCTGGTAACCAGGCTCCGTTTCCGCTGGTGCCTCGCCTTCAGCACGCTGACGACATTGGCTGCCCTCGTTTCGATCATGTGGCACCTGGGTGTGCAGCCAGGTGGCGTCGGGCCGGGTGTGCAACATCTCATCGTGCTCAGCATGCTGACCGCAGCCGCTTTCACCGTGTATGCAAACTACACGATCGAGGCGGGCGAGCGACGGTCCTACCTGCTGACGCTCGACCAGCGCCTGGCGGCCGAGCAGCTTGCGGAGTTCAACAGCCGCCTCAGCACGCTTTCGGCGACCGATTGGCTGACCGGTGCGGCCAACCGTCGCGGGTTGGAGGTCTACCTCGCGCGCGCCTGGGCACAGAGCGCGCTGACCGGTCAGCCGATCGCGCTGCTGATGATCGATGTGGACCACTTCAAGCTGTTCAACGATCACCGCGGCCACCCGGCCGGGGACGCCTGCCTCACCGCAATGGCCAAGCTGATCGGCCAGCAATTGCGGCAGGACCACGATTATCTTGGCCGCTATGGGGGCGAGGAGTTCGCGGTGGTGTTGCCCAACACGCATCTGGCCGACGCGGTTCACGCCGCCGAGCGGATCCGGCAGGCGGTGGAAGATTTTGGCCTGCCGCATGGGGCGCCGGGCGGTGGAACCTGGGTGACCGTCAGCATCGGTGCCAGCGCCGCGGAACCGCATCGGGCAGGCGACCCTGCATGGCTGATCGCAGCGGCGGACGAGGCGCTCTATCGGAGCAAACAGACCGGCCGCAACCGCGTGCACCCTGCCCCGCTCTCGATGATGCAGACGACCGAACACTCATTGACGCAGGACTAGTCCGCGCTTCGGTTGAGCTGTTCCATCTTCTGATCGAACGGTAGGTCGGGTTGGCCTCCTGCGCCGTAAACGCCTGAGCGATGTAACTCTCCGTGAACTCGGATCGAACATCTGTCGAGGCCATCGTGAAGGCCTGGCGGTCGCGCCCGGTCTGATGTTGCCGCAAGCAGAGTACAACGAGGGTTTGTTGGCCATGAAGTTCCGCTGGCTGTCCCTGCTGTTGAGCGTAGCGGTTTGTGCTCCCGCATTTGCCCAGACGGCGAAGCGCCTTACCGTCATCGAACTGTTTACTTCACAGGGATGCTCATCATGCCCTCCGGCCGACGCCATACTCGCCGGGTATGCACGCACGCGACCTGACCTGTTGCCGCTGACTTTCCATGTCACCTACTGGAACAGCTTAGGCTGGCAAGATCCGTTCTCGTTCGAGGGAGCCACGGAGCGGCAACGGCAATATGTCAGGTCAGGCGTCAGCCACGACGCCTACACACCTGAGCTTATCGTCGACGGCAGGCAGGATGTCGTCGGGTCCCAGCGCGGAGACGTGGAAGCAAGCATCGCCAGTGCGACTTCCAAGACCGCGGTATCCATACCTTTGGAACTCAGTGCGGACGGTACGTCCATCGACATCAGCATAGGCAACGTCCGCAATGGCGAGAGTCTCGGTCGCGGCCGGATATTCCTGGTCGGTTTCGATCGCGAGCACCGAACCCATGTCGGCCGTGGAGAGAACGGCGGTCGCACGCTTCTCGAGTCGAACGTCGTGCGCTCGTGGGTGCCGGCCGGCTATTGGGACGGTAACAGCATGAAGATCCGGCAGGCGAGACCGGCCGGCGAACAGGTTGCGGTGATCCTGCAGGCCGACAATGGCGAAATTCTGGGCGCAAGCCGGCTGAAGTCGTGATGCAGGACCGGCGTCCGTGCCGGGTGGGTCCGTCTCACTCCATGACCGGCGCGAGTTTTGTCACCGCATCGACGTCGTCGCCCAGCCACTCCGCATTCTTCGCGGTCCCGTCGAACGTCGCGCTGGTCTTGAACAGTTCGAATTTGCCTTCGAGCGCGTAGGGCCGGCTGCGCGCCAGCAACTCGGCCACTTTCGACTTGTCCATCGGCTCGAACGTCCGCACCGCCTCGAAGGCCTGATCGAGGTCTCGCTGGCTCTCCACGCCCGTGATCACCACCGACGTCGGCAGGTTGAGGGAATAGTGCAGGTACTCCAGTGGCTGGATGGGCGCATGGCTCTTCAGCAAAACACTGTCTGCGAAGGTCTTCATCCCCAGCACCGCGATCCCGTGCTCGACCAGGTAGGGCAACACCAGATGCGCAAAGCTCCGGAAATGCGCATCCATGACGTTGAGCGGCATCTGCACCGCATCGAAGTGAAAGCCGCGCTCGGCAGCCGTGGCCAGCATCTGCAGGTGGACGCGCGGATCCTTGTGGCCGGTGAAGCCGATGTAGCGCAGCTTGCCGGCCTGTTTCGCCTCGACGAAAGCCTCCATCGCACCGCCTTCGGCAAAGATGCGGTCCGGGTCGTCGTAACGCAAAATCTCGTGGTGCTGTATGAGATCGATGCGATCCGTGCGCATGCGCTGCAGCGACGTATCGATCTGCCGCGCGGCTTCTTTCTTGGTCCGGCCGTCCATCTTGGACATCAGGAACACGCGGTCCCGGTAGCCGCCCTGGTCCAGCGCCACGCCCACGCGCAACTCCGACCGGCCCTGGTTGTAGTCCCAGCAATTGTCGATGAAGGTGATGCCGCGGTCGATGCCCTCGTGCACCAGGCGAACCGCCTCGTCATCGGTCACGGCGCTCTTGCCAAGGTGGAAGCCGCCCATGCCGATCGCCGAGATCATCTCGTCCGTCCTGCCGAAGCGGCGATACAGCATGTCGCCGCGCCGTTCCCCGGGGTCGGTGACGAACGGCAGGTTTGCCGGCTCGGCAACCACCGAAACCGGCAGCGCCGTCGAAGCTAGACCATTGGCATTTTCCATCGGCAACTCCCGCAACTCGGCTCCAGGGCCGGGAACCCGGCACCGTCGCCCTAAACCCGCCGGCTGGCGGAGGTTGCCAGCATGACGGGGCAGACCACCGGCAACGCGCCTGTGCGACGCACGTTGTCGCGATGCACAGGGACGCACGTTGTCGCGATGCACAGGAAGGAACGGCGATGCCCAGGCTGGTCGAGGCAACAGTTGATCGCGCAAGCTTCCGGTGAAGCACATACATCTGGACCCGCTGGGCGGCGTGGCCGGCGACATGT
>CAZZWO010000144.1:0-7804 GCA_964657885.1 uncultured Acetobacteraceae bacterium
ACTTCGCGCATCCGGCGCACGTCATGCACGATGCGATCGAAGAACGGCCGCCCGCGCACCACCGCGTAACTTTTCGCGTCCGCCGCATCGAGCGACACGCGCAGCTCGTCCAGACCGCACTCGATCAACTCGCGGAAGCGTTTTTCCCGCAGCAGCGTGCCGTTGGTGTTGAACAGAACATAGATGCCGCGCGCCTTCAGGTAGCGGATCATGCGCGGCAGCTCGGCCACCAGCATCGGCTCGCCCACGCCGTGCAGCACCGCCCGTTTCACGTTCGGCGCCTGCTCGACGATGCGGGTGAACAGGTCCCACGACATGTCGGCCGGCGGTTCCAGCGCCTCGAACGTGCGTGGACAGGTCTCGCACAGCAGGTTGCAGCGGTTCGTCACCTCCAGGTACAGGCAAACGGGCGGCGGCGCGCGTTCCACCGTCTGGTGCACGTCCTCGAAATAGCGGCCCGGATCGCGCAGGACTGGATCCGGTAAGATCGTCGTGCCCATCAGTGTGTCCTCGAATGCAGTGGCGGCAACGCCGGAAAGATGGTCATGAGATCACGCCGGTTGCGGCAGACGCGATCGCAGTGCGAGGCGTTCGATGCAGGCACGCGTGTAGAGTGCTCGATATGCGCCAGGATTGCCATCATCCTCGCGCGCATCATCGAGATCGTGGATGAGGCGCGTGAGGCTGGGAGGATCGTCCACGTCATACCACGGGTCCAGTTCGACCACGGGCAATGCCAATTCGGCCGCTCTCCGCCTGGTCTGCGCCGCGACGCTGCCGGTACTCCATTCGATATCGCCGAACATCCGGCCGTAAGCCCGGCGCATGCCGAGAAGGTAATAGCCGCCATCTTCGGCCATCCCCATCACGATGCAGTCCGCACGCTCGAGCGCGGCGTGGGCCGCCAGCAGGTTCCTGGTCGGCAGGTTCGGCGAATCCGCGTTGAGCACGCAGGCGGCGTCATGACCGCTGTCGAGCATGCCGCGAACCGCCTGCAGCAGGCAGCGGCCGAAGCCGGTCACGCTGCGATCATCGCCCGCGCTGCCGTCGGCGAGCATCAGCCGCGTCCCGGGCGCCAGGAACGGGCGCAACAGATCCTCGGTTCCGAAAGGGGCATAGGCGGTGTAAGGCACGATGCCGCCCGGCCCTGCTGCCTCCGCAAGGTTGCTTGTGACGTCGTGAAGGAAGGCTCCGCTCATGGCGGCCGCCTCCTCCGGCCTGAGATGCGGCACCAGCCTGGTTTTGGAGAGGCCCGCGCGGGGTGCCTTCGCCATCACCGCGATGCCTGTCGTCACTGAAACATGACCGGACAGCGTGGCATGAGCATCGAATGAACTCTCCTGCGGGGCGGGTGGCCGTGAACCTTCCTCGTTGTTCGCGTGAGCCGCCGCGCCGGTTACATGGGGCGGAATGGCACCCCGTCACCGGCACGCCGATGCGGCAGGGTCAGGTCCCGACGGTCGGCAAGGATGCCTGCAACCGTGGTTTGGCGAAGTCGAGGAACGCGCGCAGCTTCAAGGGCAGCGTTGGCCGGCCTGCGTGAACGAGGGCTCTTCAACGAGGTCTTCAAGACCGATATCGATTTCCCGGAGGTGCATGCTCGCAAGGCGGCCCTACAATGGAAGGGCCTCCTGTGCCGGACGCGGGCGGCCGGACGAAACGTCTTGGAAATGCCCGGTATTATGTGTCACCCGCCACCACGCCGTACCAGCGAAACCCGCCGCCGTTCCCTACCATGAGGGATGGAACACGAACACGTCATAAGCGGGCTGAGATAGCAAGCCCGATATAAACCTGTCAGGCGTGAAGGTGCGCCCGGTGCCCGGTCATGCGGCGGCTCTCTACGGAGAGAGGGCGGTGGTTGCGGCGCTGGAGATGGAGGGTGTGCAGATCGGGGACCTCTAATAGTCGATACCCTTCGGCCCTCTGAAAACAAGCGCAAGTTTTTCTTGGTTGTAGAATGCGTTCCGCAACGCGGTCGCCGTGTTGGGCGGAACGTCACTTTCGTAATAAATGTAGATTACCTTGGAGGCTTGATACACTTCTATCTCACCAACAGGGCTTGGATTGGAGCCTGACCCGAGCATTATACGACGGTAGTTGCGCAAAATGTAGTCACCCAGGTCTTCAAATTCGCCAGGAAGAAGATAGCCAGCTATATAAACCGACAAAAACTTGGTCTGCAATTTTGAGTTTGCATTGAGTCTTGCGTCATACGTCGCTACATAATGCTGGCCCATAAACTCCTTTTTGAAGCTTTCTGACGATAGTTGATAATCGAAGTTTTTGAAGTCGTTCAAAAACCTGTAGTGGGCGGTATCTTTACGGATTTCGTCCGCTTGCATTACGTGAGTTTGGTCGTTGCTATCAGAAGTTAATGGCAATGCTGGATTGGGCAAAGCGTGCGAAAAATGGGCGTGTTGCGCATAGCCCTCTACAAGAAAAGCTGTGGCTGTTAGTATTATCCAGATTTTCTTTGCGCGACGCGAAAGCCCTGGAGCATGAGCCCAAGCGATTGATGCAAGTATCCACCCAAGCACGAGCGCGGGAACGACTACAAACATATCGCCAGCGCCGGACCATGCCGTGAGTCCGCATGCGAAAGCGCACCCACCGAAGAAAGTGAAGACCACACCGTTGGCCAGCAGGATGTGCTGATCGATTAACGCAGACGCGGCGGCGTACAAAGAAGTCGCCCACGCGACAATCCGTTGCCTCGTCGGCACCGGCTTTTGGTGTTTCCCGTCCATGCGCACCACCCTAACCGGACACCGACCTTCCAGCCGTTGGTGAGCAATGCCCATGCGTGCAGATTCCCGTCCATAACGGAGAAGAACCTGGGGGGCGGGCCGCCCCGGCGCTTGTGGCGCATGCTACCTAATACCGGAAATGCCTGAAGGATCGGAGGACACCATGCACCCGGCCAGCGACATCGCCTTCACCCCCGCGGTCAAGGCTTGCCAGGCGAGGCGCGGCTCGCGCACAGCCTATGCCAGGTTGGAGGCACGCGGCGGCTTCCGCACTGCGATCGACGAGACCCTGACCGGCTTCCTGGCGCAGGTGGACACCGCATACCTTGCAACCGCGAATGCCGGCGGACAGCCCTATGCGCAGCACCGCGGCGGCCCGAAGGGCTTCATCCGGGTTGTCGATGAGCACACCGTCGGTTTCGCCGACTTTGCCGGCAACCGGCAATACATCTCGACCGGCAACCTGGCCGAGAACGATCGCGCTTTCCTGTTCCTGATGGACTACGCGCATCGCCGGCGGATCAAGCTGTGGGGCCATGCGCGCGTGGTGGAGGACGACGCCGCTTTGCTGGCGCGCCTGATGCCCGATGGCTACCAGGCCAGGCCGGAGCAGGCGATCCTGTTCACGGTCGAGGCGTGGGATGCGAATTGCCCGCAGCACATTCCCGAAAAGCTCGACGCCAGCGAATTCGCATCCGTCATCGGCGGGTTGCAGGATCGGATCGCGTTGCTGGAAGCCGACAACACCCGTTTGCAGAACATGCTCGAACTCGAAAGGTCGCGTATATGAGCCGGCCGCCTGTTCCCCCGTTCGACGATGCGAGCGCGGCCCAGAAGGCGCGCATGGCGGAGGATGCCTGGAACAGCCGCGATCCGGCGCGGGTCGCCCTCGCCTACACTCCGGAGAGCCGCTGGCGTAACCGCGCCGAGTTCATCACCGGCCGCGCCTCGATCGAAGCGTTCCTCACACGCAAATGGGCGCGCGAGCTGGACTACCGTCTGATCAAGGAAGTCTGGGCCTATCGCGGGAACCGCATCGCCGTACGTTTCGCCTATGAGTACCGGGACGACAGCGGCCATTGGTTCCGCGCCTACGGCAACGAGAATTGGCAGTTCGACGCAGAAGGATTGATGGAGAAGCGCATCGCCAGCATCAACGAGCATCCGATTGCCGAAGCGGACCGGGCGTTCCGTTGGCCGCTCGGCCGCAGGCCCGACGGCCACCCCGGATTGAGCGAGGTGGGGTTCTGAAGCTGCGGGTTCGCCTGCCGTTGCTGCGAGCCCTCGACGCGCGACGTATGATGGTGGACGCGGATGTGGTCGACGGCAGCGAAGTCAGGGAAGCGACCGGACTAATCCTCGGCACCCGGACGTCGCTTATGTTCACGTGCACAATGCAAAGCGCGGCTGCTACGCAGGACGCATCGAAAACGCGTGCGGCACGCCGCCGATATGTCGCGATTGTCCGGACGTGGCAGGCAGCAACATCTTCACCAAGATCGAGGCGAGGGTTGGGTGGTCGCGATGCGCGACGGCCGCAGGTCTCGATCGCGGCCGACGGGGCGCAATCGGTGGCGTGCGAACCGATGCAGCGGTTTAGCCCGCCCGGGCATTGCGGCAGCGGGGCCCGGTGTTCAAGCGCTGCCTGGCTGGCGTCTGCGTAGTTTCCGAACCTCGCGTCCGACAGCCGGAGATGCGAGGAGGCGTGATGCTGCGGCGCAGCGAATGAAGCGGCCTGGCTGCGCAAACGCTTTGGCCTGGTGCCGGGCAGCCGATCTGCTGTTGGCCTGATCCGCATGCTTCGCCCGATAAGGATTTCGCCTCGATGGACATGCAAACCAGCGCGCGTGCGCTGCCGCCGGACCGGATGGCAGCCTCGGCGCCGGCAGGTGTTTCGGCCAAACCAGCGCCGCTTCCGGAGGCGGCGGGGGTCGCGCTGGATCGCATGCTCCATGATTGGCAGAGCCGTTTCACCGGCGGGCGGTCGCCGAGCACGGTGGGCCTGGCGTTCCTCGACTGGGCCGTGCACGCGGCCAATGCGCCGTTCGAGACGGCCGGCCTCGGCAGGACGGCTCTGGCGCAGTGGCAGCGTTGGGCCCGCGCTGCCGCGGGATGCGAGCCGGCCATCGCGCCGGAGCCGGACGACCGCCGCTTCACGAACCCCGCCTGGCAACGGCGCCCTTACGACCTCATGGCCCAGGCGGTGCTGCTGGGCGAGGCATGGTGGGCCGCCGCCGTGCGCAGCCCCCGCGGGGTCGATCCGAACGGCCGTCGCATGGTCGCCTTCACGGTCCGGCAATGGCTCGACATGATGTCCCCCTCCAACTCTCCGTGGCTCAACCCTGAGGTCATCGAGGCGACCCGATCGTCGGGCGGCGCCAACCTGGTATCGGGCATGCGCAACCTGCTGCGGGACCAGGCGGCAGCGCGGTCGCCCGGCCCGCCGGCCGGTTTTGCGGTGGGCATGGATGTCGCGGCCACGCCGGGCAAGGTGGTGTTCCGCAACGCGCTGATCGAGCTGATCCAGTATGCGCCGCAGACCGCGGCGGTTGGTGTCGAGCCCGTCCTGATCGTACCGGCCTGGATCATGAAGTATTACATCCTGGACCTGTCGCCGGGGAACTCGCTGATCGGCTGGCTGGTCCGGCAGGGCCGCACGGTGTTCGCCATTTCCTGGCGCAATCCCGACGCATCGATGCGGAACGTGTCGCTGGACGATTACCGGTCGGACGGTGTGATGGCGGCGCTCGACGCGATCGGCGGGATCTGCGGGGCGGCGAAAACCCATGCGACCGGGTACTGCCTCGGCGGCACGCTCCTGAGCATCGCGGCCGCGGCAATGGCGCGGGACGGCGACGACCGGCTCGCCAGCCTGTCGCTGTTCGCGGCACAGACCGACTTCACCGAGGCGGGCGAGCTCCAGCTGTTCATCACCGAGGACCAGCTCAGCTTCCTCGACGACATCATGCAGACGCAGGGCACGCTGAGCAGCGCGCAGATGGGCGGCGCCTTCCAGATGCTGCAATCCCGCGAGCTGGTCTGGTCGCACGCGGTCCGCGACTACCTGCTGGGCGAGCGCGACGCGCCGAGCGACCTGATGGCCTGGAATGCCGACGGCACGCGCATGCCCGCGCGGATGCACAGCGAGTACCTCCGCCGCCTGTTTCTCGAGAACCAACTTGCGGAGGGGCGCCTCCAGGTCGGCGGCCGGCCGGTGGCGCTCGGCGACGTCCACCTGCCGATGTTCGTCGTCGGCACGGAACGCGACCACATCGCGCCATGGCGTTCGGTGTTCAAGCTGCAGCAGCTCAACGACGGCGACATCACCTTCGTGCTGACCTCCGGCGGCCACAACGCCGGCATCGTCAGTGAGCCGGGGCATCCGCACCGGCATTTCCGCATCGCGACGCGAGTCGCCGGCGGCAGGTCGCCTGGTCCTGACGAGTGGGCCGCCGGCGCGGCACCGCGCGACGGGTCCTGGTGGCCGGAGTGGAGCGGCTGGCTCGACGGTATCTCGCCTGAGCGGGGCGCGCCGCCGCCGATGGGACCGCCCGGTTCGCCTCCGCTGCCCGACGCGCCCGGCAGCTACGTCCTGGAGCGATAGCGGCATGCCCGAGGGATCGGCCAGCCTGTTCATCGAGAACCGTACCTTCGACGAACTGGTCATCGGCGAGACCGCCAGCCTTTCGCATACTGTCTCGCAGCGGGACATCGACCTGTTTGCGACGGCAACCGGCGACATCAACCCGGCGCATGTCGATCCTGCCTACGCGGCGACGGACATGTTCCACCACATCATCATCCACGGCATGTGGGGCGCGGGGCTGATCTCGGCGGTGCTGGGGACCGAGCTGCCCGGGCCGGGAACCATCTACCTTGGGCAGGATCTGCGCTTCAGGCGGCCGGTCGGCATCGGCGACACCATCACCGCGACGCTGACCGTGCGCGAGAAAAGGCCCGCCAAGGGCGACGTGACGCTGGATTGCGTGTGCACGAACCAGCACGGCGAGGTGGTGATCAGCGGCACGGCGGAGACCCGCGCGCCGTCCGAGAAGATCCGGCGCCCCAGGATGGCGCTGCCCTATGTCAGGGTCGGCCGGCACGACGGCACACGCGCTATCCTGGCGCGGGCGGCGGGCGGCGAGCCGGTCGCCGCCGCGATCGTCCACCCGACAAGCGCGGCCTCGCTGCTCGCGGCAGTCGCCGCACGGGACGCGGGGTTCATCGTGCCGACCTTGGTCGGTCCCGCCGCAGCGATCCAGGCGGCGGCGCTTGCGGCCGGCGTCGAGATCGGCGGGCTGGCCCTGATCGACGCACCCGATGCGAAGGCCTCGGCCGATGCGGCGGTGGCGCTCGCCCGCGCCGGAAGGGCCGGGATGCTGGTCAAGGGGGATGTGCACACCGACGTGCTGATGCATGCGGTGATCGATGCGGCGGCCGGGTTGCGGACGGCGCGACACGTAAGCCACGCCTACCTGATGGACGTGCCCGATTACCCGCGCCCGCTGCTGCTCACCGACGTCGCCATCAACGTGTCGCCGAACCTGGCCGAGAAAGCTTCCATCGTGCAGAACGCGATCGATTTCGCGCACGTGATGGGCATTGCGCAGCCGCGTGTGGCGATCCTTGCCGCCGTGGAGACGATCACCCCGCGCCTGCCGTCCACGCTCGATGCGGCGGCGCTTTGCAAGATGGCGGATCGCGGTCAGATCACCGGCGGTCTGCTGGACGGGCCGCTCGGGTTCGACAACGCGGTGAGCGAAGCAGCCGCCGCCGAGAAGGGTATCGTCTCCCAGGTGGCGGGCCGTGCCGACATCCTGGTGGTGCCCGACCTCGAAGCCGGCAACATGCTCGCCAAGCAGCTTACTTTTCTGTCCGGCGCCGAAGCGGCGGGCGTGGTGCTCGGCGCGCGGGTGCCGATCGTGCTCGCCAGCCGTGCCGACGGCCCGGCGACGCGGCTCGCCTCATGCGCATTGGGCGTGTTGATGGCGCGGGCCGGTTCACCGGCCCCGAGCGAAGCTGCGGCTGGGTGAGCGGCTCCATCCTCACGCTGA
>CAZZWO010000145.1:0-7751 GCA_964657885.1 uncultured Acetobacteraceae bacterium
TGCCGCCCGGCGTGGCGGTGCAAACCCCCGAGCCGCTCAGCGAGAACGACAAGAAGGTGCAGGACAAGCTGAACCATCTCGGCGACCAGCAGAAAACGCCAGGGTAAAGCCGGCGGGACCGGCGGACTTCTCAGGCGTTGGCGGCCTCGCGCACGAAGCGTTCGACGAACTGCTCCAGCCAATGGATAGTGTAGTCGCCGGCCTGGAACTCCGGTTGTTCGATGATGCGCTGGTGCAGCGGCAACGTAGTCTTGATGCCCAGCACGGCAAACTCGTCCAGCGCACGGCGCAACCGCGCAATCGCCTCCGGCCGCGTCGGCGCGTGAACGATCAGCTTGGCGACCAGGCTGTCGTAATACGGCGGCACCATGTAGCCGGCGTATAATGCCGAATCGACACGCACGCCCAGGCCACCTGGCGCGTGGAACGCCTGCACACGTCCAGGCGTGGGCATGAAGGTTTCGGGATCCTCGGCATTCACGCGGCACTCGATCGCATGGCCCGAGAACGTCACGTCCGACTGCGTGTAGCCGAGCGGCTGGCCGGCTGCGATGCGGATCTGCTCGCGCACCAGGTCGATGTTGCAGACCATCTCGGTGACCGGATGTTCCACCTGCAGCCGCGTGTTCATCTCGATGAACGCAAACTGGCCGTCCTGGTATAGGAACTCCAGCGTTCCGGCATTGCGGTAGCCGAGCTTGCCCAGCGCCGCAGTCGCTGTCGCGCCGATCCGGTCGCGCGCCTCGGCGGTCAGCACCGGTGAGCCGGCTTCCTCGAGAAGCTTCTGGTGGCGGCGCTGCAAACTGCAATCGCGCTCGCCGAAATGCACCACGTTGCCGTGCGCGTCGGCCATCACCTGCAGCTCGATATGCCGCGGCTTGTCGAGATACTTTTCGAGGTAGACTTCATCGTTGCCGAACGCCGCACGCGCTTCGGTGCGCGCAACACGCCACGCCTCCTCCAGCTCGTCCTCGGAATGCGCCACTTTCATGCCGCGTCCGCCACCGCCCGCCGTCGCCTTGATCAGCACCGGGTAGCCAACGCCGGCCGCAACCGCTCGCGCAGAGTCCAGGTCCGGCAACGCACCATCCGATCCGGGCACCAGCGGCACGCCCAGGCTGGCCATCGCGGTACGCGCGGTGATCTTGTCGCCCATCATCCGGATATGCTCCGGCGACGGGCCGATGAAAGTCAGGCCGTGCGCCTCCACCATTTCGGCGAATGCAGCATTCTCCGACAGGAAACCGTAACCCGGATGGATGGCGTCGGCACCGGTGACGGAGGCCGCCGACAATATCGACGCCATGTTGAGGTAGCTGTCGCGCGCCGCGGGCGGGCCGATGCACACGCTCTCATCCGACAGGCGCACATGCATCGCCTCGGAATCCGCCGTGGAATGAACTGCAACAGTCGGGATGCCAAGCTCGCGGCAAGCCCGCTGCACACGCAGCGCAATCTCGCCGCGGTTGGCGATCAACACCTTGCCGAACATGGATGACGCCATGTTCAGTCGATCACCATCAGCACTTCGCCGTATTCCACCGGTACGCCGGCGCTCGCCATGATGCGGGTGATCGTGCCCGCGCGCGGCGCCTTGATCTGGTTGAACGTCTTCATCGCCTCGATCAGCATCAGCGTCTGCCCGGCGGCAACGCTCTGTCCGACAGCAACGAAATTCGGCGCACCCGGCTCGGGCGCCAGATAAGCGACGCCGACCATCGGACTTTTCACCGCCCCTGGATGCGTTGCGAAATCCGCGTCGTCCGGCACCGCAGTCGGAGGGGCAGCCGCCGGCGTCGCAGGCGCCGCAACCGGCGCCACGGCCGCCTGCATTACCGCCGGCGCGCGAACCACGCGGATACGGCTGTCGCCCTCGGCGATCTCGATCTCGGTCAGGCCGGTTTCCAGCAGGATGTCCGCCAGCACGCGTATGGCGTCGGCATCGACAGGCAGGCGGCTCATTGATCTTCGTCCAAAAGCATCTCCGCAAGTGCTGTCAGCGCGAGGCCATAGCCGCGAATGCCCAACCCGCAAATCACGCCCTGCACCGCACGGGAAATGAGCGAGGTGCGGCGGAATTCCTCACGCGCATGGATGTTGGTCAGATGCACTTCCACTACCGGCAACTCGACTGCCAGCAACGCATCCATCAGTGCCACCGACGTGTGGCTGTAGCCACCGGGGTTGATGACGATGCCGCGCGCCCGGTCGCGGCATTGCTGCACCCAGGTGATCAACTCGCCCTCGTGGTTGGACTGGCGGAAGTCGATGGACAGGTCGAGCGCCTCGGCCGTCTCGGCGCAGAGAGCCTCGAGGTCGTCGATGGTGGCGGCGCCGTAAAGTGTCGGCTCACGCGATCCCAGCAGGTTGAGGTTGGGGCCGTTGAATACGGCAATAAGTGGAAGGGCCATGGAACGCCGGGCGTTAGCATGGCGGGGCGGGGTAAGGAAGGCCAGGGGCTCTGCCCCTGGACCCCGCTAAGGACAAGTCCTTAGAACCGGTTAGATAAGGCAAGCGTGAAGGGGGGCCAACTCCCTGAGTGGCCGAGACCCGGGTGGCCCCCCTTCACGCTTGCCTTAGTAATGGTTTCCAAAGGTCTCGACCTTTGGTGGGGGTCCAGGGGGCAAGCCCTCTGGCCTTGCCTACGCCACCCCCGCCAACTGGTTCTGGACCAGGTCGGCGAAGCGGCCGCCTTCTCGGATCAGGCTGTCGAAGGTGCCGCGTTCTGCGATGCGGCCGAACTCGAACACCATGATTTCGTCGGCGTCGCGCACGGTGCTCAGGCGGTGGGCGATGACGAAGGTTGTGCGGCCTTTCATCAGGTTGGCCATGGCGCGTGAGACGCGGGCTTCGGTTGCGGCGTCGAGTGCCGAGGTTGCTTCGTCGAGGATCAGGATCGGCGCGTCTTTCAGCAGGGCGCGGGCGATGGCGAGGCGTTGGCGTTGGCCGCCCGACAGGGTGGTGCCGCGTTCGCCGACCAGGGTGTCGTAGCCTTGCGGCTGGCGGATGATGAAGTCGTGCGCTTCGGCCAGGCGGCAGGCGTGCTCGATCTGCGCGTCGGTGGCATCGGGCCGGCCGACCAGCAGGTTTTCCCGGATCGTGCGGTTGAACAGCAGGCTCTCCTGGAAGACCACGCCGATGTTGTTCCTCAGGCTGTCGAGCGACACGTCGCGGAGGTCCTGGCCGTCGATCAGGATGCCGCCGCCTTGCGGGTCCCATAGGCGCTGCAGCATGTGCATGGCGGTCGATTTGCCGGCACCGGTGGCGCCGACGAGTGCGGTGACGGTGCCTGGGCGCGCGACGAAGGACACGTCGGACAAGATGGCCGGGCCGCCGGGATAGGCGAAGCTCACCTGCTCGAAGGCCACTTCGCCGTGCGTCACTTCCAGGTCGTGGGCATCGGCGCGCTCGGGGACCGAGCTGCTGGTGTCGATCAGGGTGAAGTAGTCGGCGATGCCGGGCGCCCGCATGAACAGGCTGCTGGCGAAGTTCACCGCCGCTTCGAGGCGGCCGATCAGCAGCGTCGAGAAGCCCATGAACGACACGATGTCGGACACCGTGGCCTTGTGCTGGAGGTGCAGCATCGCGCCGGCGACAACGATGGTGATCACGGCCAGCGTGCTGGACGCGCGGGTCAGCACGGTGACCAGGGCCCACCAGTTGAGCACCGGGAACTGGTGGCGGATGACGTTCTCGACGATTTCGGCGAAGGCGCGGGCTTCGGCCTGCAGGCGGCCGAACGACTGCACGGCGACCACGTTGCCGAGGGCGTCCTGCGCGCGGCCGGCCAGGGCGGAGTGGGCGGCTTCGGCATGGCGCTGTCCGGCCTGGGTGCGGCGGATGACGAAGGCGGTGACGCCGGCGAACACGCAGACGAGCGCCACCAGCACCAGCGACAGGCGCCAGTTCAGCAGGGCGGACAGCGGCAGCAGCACCAGCACCGCCACATAGGTCGCGAGGTTTTCCTTGAAGAAGGTCAGGCTGAGCGCGAACAGCGAGTCCGAGCCGGACACCATCGTCTTGAGCACGCTGCCGGACTGCACGCTGGAGTGGAACGAGCTCGGCAGGGTGATGACGTGGTTGAAGCAGCGGCTGATGGCGCCGAGCCGCATGCGATGGGCCAGCCGTTCGGCGCCCATGGCGACGGCGATGTTCACGCCGATGCCGCACGCGCCGATCGCCACCCAGAGGCCGACCAGGCGGCCGCCCTCGGCAAACAGCTGGTCGTGCGGCAGGGTGTCGGTGCGTGCGAGCAGCCCGATCACCCGGCCGAACAGCAGCGGGTCGAGAAACTGCAGGGCGGCAACCCCCAGGTTGCCCACCACCAGCATGGCCAGTGTGCGGCGGTTCTGCGCCATCAGCGCCAGCACCCGACCATAGACCTTCATCAGCGACATCGTATTGAGCCCCGGCAAGAATGCGGGATCGGTTCGACCCAGCCATCCCGATCTACGGGTGCAACGCGGCAAGAATGGGGCGGTCCGGTTGCCGGAGTGTGTCAACGCCGATTTGTGCGGAGCGGCAACCCGTTACGTGGTCAGCACGGCGCGCAGGTGAAGTGCTTGTCCGGGCTGACGAACTGGTCCTGCGCGCCGACCAGCAGGAGCTCGCTTCGGCCGGCTTCCAGGGTGTGGCTCAGCAAACCGTGAACCGAGCTTGCGGCGTTCTCGAGTGCGGCGGCGATCTGGCCGGTTTCGAGCAGGTGGAACAGGAACAGGGCGGCCATCACGTCGCCGGCGCCGCGGGCGACCATGGGCAGCAGCGTCGTGCGCAGGCGGTAGGCCTGGCTGGGCGTGGCGGCAAGCATGTCGAGCGCCTCGGCGGGGGTGTCCTCGACCGACAGGCTGGTGACCAGCACGGCGCGCGGACCGGAGGCGGGCATGCGGCCTTGCAGGCTGGAAACCGCGCGTTGGACATCGGCGAGGCTGCGGCAGGGCGCCCCGGCCAGCTGGCCGAGCTCGAACTGGTTGGGCGTCAGCACGTCGGCGGCGGGCACCGCTTCGGCCTGGAAGAAGCCGGCGACGCCGGGGCGGACATAGATGCCGGGGCCATCGTCGCCGATGACCGGGTCGCAGCACCAGATTGCGGCGGGGTTGGCGGTGCGGAGCCGTGCTGCCGCGTGCAGCAGCGCGGCTCCGGTGCCTGGGTCGCCGATGTAGCCGGTGAGCAGCGCGTTGCAGGTTGTGAGCGCGCCGCGTGCTTCGATGCCGTCCACCAGCGACCGGATCAGGTCGGGCGATGTGGCGGCTCCGGTGTGGTCGCCATAGCCGGGGTGGTTGGAGAACTGGACGGTGTCGATCGGCCAGATCTCGGCGCCGAGGCGCTGCAGCGGGAAGACGGCCGCGCTGTTGCCGACGTGGCCGAAGGACACGGCGGATTGGATGGAAAGGATGTTCACGGCGACTCAGCCGCGATGGGCGAAGATGTCCGGTTCCTCGTAGCCGAGCATGTCGAGCCGGGTGCGGGCGGGCATGAAGGCGAAGCAGGCTTCGGCGAGCTCCAGCCTGTCCTCGCGCACCAGCAAGGCCTCGAGCCTGGCCCAGAGCGCGTGCAGGTGCAGCACGTCCGATGCTGCGTAGCTGACCTGTTCGGGGGTGAGTTCGGCTGCACCCCAGTCGGATGTCTGCTGCTGCTTGGAGATCTCCACACCCAGCAACTCGCGGCACAGATCGCGCAGGCCGTGCCGGTCGGTGAAGGTGCGGACCAGCTTGGCGGCTATCTTGGTGCATTTGATCGGGGCGACGGTGATGCCGAGGCTGTGCTGCAGCACGCCCACGTCGAACCGCGCGAAATGCATCAGCTTGGTGACCGCGGTGTCGGCGAGCAGGCGCTTGAGGTTGGGGCAGTCGGCGCCGTGGCCGCCCAGCCGTTCGGGCACGATCTGCACGAGGTGCGCGCTGCCGTCGCCCGCGGAAAGCTGCACCAGGCAAAGCCGGTCGCGGTATGGGTTCAGGCCCATGGTTTCGGTGTCCACTGCGACGACCGGCCCGAGGTTTACATCCCCGGGCAGGTCGTGGCGGTGCAGAAACAACGGTCCGGACGTATTGAACTGAACAGCCATTCTACGTCCAAACCCGCCGTCGTTGGTGCCCCGGAGAAGACTCGAACTTCCACGACCTTGCGGTCACAGATACCTGAAACCTGCGCGTCTACCAATTCCGCCACCGGGGCGCGGTGCAGCGAGGGCGGGCTAGTAGCCTTCCCTTGGGGGGGCGTCAACCATGGGCACCGGCGTGTGCTCGTGTCACGTGCGCGTCCCAAAAACCGTTAAACTCAGAGAAACGTTTCGCTCATTACAATCTTGGGTTTGTGTCCCCGAAATCTCTACCCGACTAGAATTGGCTATCATGTCCGAAACGCTCCTGCTTCCGAAATCGGTTCGCTTCTTGCCGGGTCTAGACGCCGATCCCCGGCCTGGCACCTCCCTCGTGCACATCCCGGCTATTCCACAAACGAACCGACGTATCGACCTGGAGACTACGCCGGGCCGGTGCGGCAACCTCGATTACTGTTCGCTCGGCATGCAGCGCCGGCTGGTCCGGGTGCCGGTCAGCCGCCCGTTCGTGTGTCCGGAGTGCGGCGGCAAACTGCGTCCGCCAGGCCAAGGCAGGCGGACGCAGGCACGCCTCGTCCCGATGGTCCGGCTCGGCGTGCTCGTCGGCGGAATGAGCGCCGCCCTGGTGCTCGGTTATCTGGCCGGCCAGGCGCAGTCATCCGTCATTCATGCGGTCGGGCGCGCGGGGCAGGTTGCCGAAACCCGGCTTGCAGCCGCGCGGACGGCCATCATCCCGCCTGCGCCGCCAGCCGCACCGGCCCCGGCCCGGATAGGCCCGGACCTCGCCAAATCGGCGGCCGAACCAGCCCTGCCGACGATCGTGGCGTTCCGGTCGTTACCGGCCCACGCCAAGCCGGCCGACCTGGTCAGCCCGCCCGCGCGACTGATGCACGAATACCGCACCGGCCAGGTGGTGGTCGACTGCACGCTGGCAGCCCTCGTGACCCAGCCTGTCTGCAAAGTTGCCACCACGCGCGGGAGCGACGCGTTTTCCGCCGCTGCCCTCGCCTGGCTGCAACAGTTACGCGTCCAATACGCACCCAATCCGGACAGCCGGTCACCCGTGCTGCCTGACCATCGCTGGCGCCTGGTGGTCGAGGATTTCTCGGGGCAGGAGAAGCGCGTCACCCCGTAGGCGCGACCCGTAAGCGCGAGGTGACGGTTTGGGTCGGCGTGCGTTTGGCCATACAGGCCGCGTGCAGCCGCCCAAACCAGCCGCCGAGGGTTCATGTTTTTGCCGTCCCGCCGCCATGCCGTACTTGGCCCAGAATTTTTCGACGTCGTGGAGCCAGCGCGCTTTCCCGCCCACGTCTTGCGATACCGCAACCGCGCGTGGGCAGCGCGGCTGGGCCTGGGCGGCCTGGGCGAGGCCGAGTGGATCGACCATTTCGGGCGCTTCACCCCGCTCCCCGGCAGCTTCGAACGTCCCCTGGCCTTGCGCTACCACGGCCATCAATTCCGCGCCTACAATCCCGAGCTGGGCGATGGCCGCGGCTTCCTGTTCGCGCAACTGACCGACCCCGTCGATGGGCGGCTGCTCGACCTCGGCACCAAGGGCAGCGGCACCACGCCCTGGTCCCGCCAGGGCGATGGCCGGCTCACCCTCAAGGGCGGCGTGCGCGAGGTGCTGGCGACCGCCATGCTGGAGGCGCTCGGCGTCAACACCAGCAAGAGCTTCTCGCTGATCGAAACCGGC
>CAZZWO010000146.1:0-7656 GCA_964657885.1 uncultured Acetobacteraceae bacterium
AACGTAGGGCGGAAAAGCGAAGCGCCTTCCGCCACCGCATGTCGGCAACGCGAGCCCCCGTGTGTGCGAAAAACCGCGCTTCCCCCAAGGATGGCGGATGGTGCTTCGCTTATCCGCCCTACCGCCAACGTAGGGCGGAAAAGCGAAGCGCCTTCCGCCACCGCATGTCGGCAACGCGAGCTCCGTTTGTGCGACAACCGCGCTTCCCCAAGGATGGCGGATGGCGCTTCGCTTATCCGCTCTACCGCCTGACGACCGGCGGGAGATGGATCAACCCCAGCGCCAGTCGGTGATCTCGGGCATGTCGACGCCGTTTTCGTTGACGTAGCGGCGGTGTTCGATGAGGCGGCCTTGCAGCCACTGGCGGAACGGCGCTGCGGAAACACGCAGGCGTTCCACCCGGTCGACTGCGTCGAGTGCGAGGTGGAAACGATCGAGCTGGTTCAGCACCGTCATGTCGAACGGCGTCGTCGTGGTGCCCTCTTCCTGGTAGCCATGGACATGGAAATTGTCGTGGTTGGCGCGGCGGTAGGTCAGCCGGTGGATCAGCGCCGGGTAACCATGGAAGGCAAACACCACCGGACAGCCCAGCGTGAAAATCGCGTCGAAATCGCGGTCGGCCATGCCGTGCGGGTGCACGTCCGGCGGCTGCAGCGCCATCAGGTCCACTACGTTGACCACCCGGATACGCAGATCCGGCAGGTGGGTGCGCAGCAGGTCCACGGCGGCCAGTGTTTCCAGCGCCGGCACGTCGCCCGCGCACGCCATCACCACCTCCGGGCCGGTCTCATTGACCCCGGCGCCAGCCTCGCGGCTGGCCCACTCCCAGATGCCCAGGCCTGCGGTGCAGTGGATCACCGCTTCGTCCATCTTCATCCATTGCGGGCTCGGCTGCTTGCCCGCGACGATGACGTTCACGTAGTTCCGGCTGCGCAGGCAATGCGCCATGACCGACAGCAGCGTGTTCGCATCGGGCGGCAGGTACACGCGGACGATCTCGGCCTTCTTGTTCACCACATGGTCGATGAAGCCGGGGTCCTGGTGGCTGAACCCGTTATGGTCCTGGCGCCAGACATGGCTGGTCAGCAAATAGTTCAGGCTGGCGATCGGCCGCCGCCACGCGATGCCGCGCGTCACCTTCAGCCATTTGGCGTGCTGGTTGAACATCGAATCGATGATGTGGATGAACGCCTCGTAGCAACTGAACAGCCCGTGCCGGCCAGTCAGCAGGTAACCCTCCAGCCAGCCCTGGCAGAGATGCTCGCTCAGCACCTCCATCACCCGGCCATCCGGCGTCACGTTCTCGTCGCCGGGCAGGATTTCGGCGGACGACATGCGGCCGGTTTGCGTGAACACCGCGCTCAGACGGTTGGACGCGGTCTCATCTGGGCCGAAGATCCTGAAGTTGGCGGCGCCCGCGTTCAGCCGCAGCACCTCGGCGAGGTAGGCGCCGGCGATCTGGGTCGCCTCGGCATCCTTGCCGCCCGGATGATCGAGCGGCACCGCGAAGTCGTGGAAATCCGGTAGCGCCAGGTCGCGCATCAGCAGCCCGCCATTGGCGTGCGGGTTGGCGCCCATCCGCCGCGCACCCTCGGGCGCCAGCGCGGCCAGTTCCGGCATCAGGCGCCCCGCCTCGTCGAACAGCTCGTCCGGGCGATAGCCGCGCATCCAGTCGCCGAGCAGTTCCAGGTGGCCAGGTACCTTGCCGATGCCGGTCAGCGGCACCTGATGCGCGCGGAAGGTGCCCTGCACCTGCACGCCATCCACCTTGTCGGGCCCGGTCCAGCCCTTCGGCGTACGCAGCACGATCATCGGCCAGGGGCGGCGCGGCACGCCCGGCTCGGCGCGAGCCTCGGCCTGGATGGCGGCGATCTCGTCGAGCACGGTGTCGAGCGTGCCCGCCATCAGCCGGTGCATCGGCAGCGGATCGTGGCCGTCCACCAGATAGGGCCGGTATCCGTAGCCGCGCAGCAGCAGGCACAGCTCGTCGTCGCCGATCCGGGCGAGCACCGTCGGGCCGGCGATCTTGTAGCCGTTCAGGTGCAGGATCGGCAGGATCGCGCCATCGCGATTGGGGTTCAGAAACTTGTTGGAGTGCCAGCTCGCGGCCAGCGCGCCGGTCTCCGCCTCGCCGTCGCCGATCACGCAGGCGGCCAGCAGGTCCGGGTTGTCGAACACCGCGCCCGCTGCATGGAGCAGCGAGTAGCCGAGTTCGCCACCCTCGTGGATCGAGCCGGGCGTTTCGGGCGCCGCATGGCTCGGGATGCCGCCGGGGAACGAGAATTGGCGGAACAGATGCTGCAGTCCTGCGGCATCGCGGGAGACGTTCGGGTAGAACTCGCTGTAGGTGCCTTCGAGGTAGGTGTTTGCGACGACGCCGGGGCCGCCATGACCGGGGCCCGCTATGAAGATCGCGTTGAGGTAACGCGCCTTGATGACGCGGTTCAGATGCGCGTAGCAGAAGTTCAGGCCGGGCGTGGTGCCCCAATGGCCGAGCAGCCGCTTCTTCACATGGTCCAGCACCAGTGGGTCGCGTAGCAGCGGGTTCCCGACCAGGTAGATCTGGCCGCCCGCCAATACGCGTCCAGACGCTTCAATTCGTCGGCGGGCAAGGCCTGCTCGTCGAGGGCACTTGCCAGGCGAAACCCGGACGCCACCATGCTGGCCTGATCCATCGAGCAACTTCCTTTAAACTGAAGGCAGGCTGGTGGGCGACACCGCTGGGGCACGCGAGGTGTGGAATCAGACGTCCATCGACGAAAGTCGCCGAACCACAAGGCCCTCCGGCGTTATCCCAGCACACGGGCATGTGCAATGCACCATTCCTGGCCCCTCTGGAAAGGCGGGGAAGATAAGCTACGTTACGAATACCTGGATCGAACGCCAGGAGCCGGCAGACTAGTCAAAGAGGCGGAATCGAGCACCGATGGGTATCGTCAAGTTTGCACTGAAATACCCGCACACTTTCTATGTGCTGGCGATCCTCATGCTGTTCCTCGGCATCAGTTCGATCCTGGTAACCCCGAAAGACATTTTCCCGAGCATCAACATTCCGGTGGTCTCGGTCATCTGGCAGTACACCGGCCTGACGCCCGAGGAGATGGAGCAGCGGGTCACCACTTACAGCGAGTATTCGATCAGCTCGTCGGTCAACGACATCAAGAACATCGACAGCCAGACGATGTCGGGCATCTCGGTCGAGCGGATCTACTTCCAGCCGAACGTCAACGTCGATCTGGCGATCGCGCAGATCGTGTCGGCATCCAACTCCATCCGCGCGCTTATGCCGACCGGCATCCAGCCACCGGTGATCGTGCAGTACAACGCGTCTTCGGTGCCGGTGCTGCAGATCAGCCTCAGCTCCGACACACTGAACGAACAGCAGCTCTATGACTACGGCATCTATCAGATGCGGCAGCAGCTGGCACCGATCCAGGGCATCACTCTGCCGACTCCCTATGGCGGCAAGTATCGTCAGATCATGGTCGATCTCGACCCCGACGCGCTGCGTGCCCAGGGGCTGACGCCCAACGACGTCGTGACCGCGGTGAATGCGCAAAGCCTGACGCTGCCCTCGGGCGATGCGAAGATGGGCGACAAGCAGTTCATCGTGCGGGTGAACGCGTCGGCGCAGTCCATCGACGCGCTCAACAACGTTCCGATCAAGCAGGTCGGCGGCACCACCGTCTATCTCCGTGACGTGGCGCATGTCCGCGACGGCTGGGCCGTGCAGCAGAACGTTGTGCGCACCGAAGGCAAGCGGTCGGTGCTGATGACGATCATCAAGAACGGCGACGCCTCGACGCTCGATGTGGTCAACCGCGTCAAGGCCGCGCTGCCGACCATCCAGAAGGCGGCGCCGCAGGGCATGCACATAGCGCTGCTGTTCGACCAATCCGTGTTCGTGCAGAACGCGATCAGCTCGGTGTTGCGCGAAGGTGCCATCGCCGCCGGCCTCACCGCGCTGATGATCCTGCTGTTCCTCGGCTCGTGGCGATCGACCGTGGTGGTCATGGTGTCGATCCCGCTGTCGATCCTGACATCGGTCGCGGTGCTCTCGGCGCTCGGGCAGACGATCAACACCATGACGCTGGGCGGCCTTGCTCTCGCGGTCGGCATCCTGGTGGACGACTCCACCGTCACCATCGAGAACACGCACCGGCTGCTCGAGGAGGGCGGCGATTTCGACGAAGCGGTGATGGAAGGCGCGGCGGGCATCGCGATCCCGACCCTGATCTCGACACTTGCCATCTGCGTGGTGTTCGTCAGCGTGTTCTTCCTGCAGGGCGCGGCGAAATACCTGTTCACGCCATTGGCGATGGCCGTGGTGTTCGCGATGCTCGCGTCGTACGGCATCTCGCGGACGCTGACGCCGATCGTGATCCGGCTGATGCTGCGCAGCGAATATGCCGACGGGCATGATGACGACAACAAGCCGCGCAACTGGTTCGGCCGCTTCCACCAGGGCTTCAACCGGCGTTTCGACGCGTTCCGCAACTTCTACGGCTGGCTGCTCGCCGCCATCCTGGGGCGCCGCATCCTGACCCCGCTGGTGGCGGTCTGCATCATCGCCGGCGCCGGCGTGCTCAGCATGTTCGTCGGCCGCGACTTCTTCCCGCAGGTCGATGCCGGGCTGATCCAGTTGCATGTGCGCGCCCCTGCCCGCACCCGTATCGAGAGCACCGAAAAAGTGTTCCAGGCGGTCGAGGACAACATCCGCGCGCACATCCCGGGCCAGGACATCACGTTGATGCTCGACAATATCGGCCTGCCGCAGCGCACGTACAACCTGGCGTTCACCGACGGCACAACCATCGGCGTGAACGACGGCACCATCCAGATCCAGCTCGCGGAGAATCGCCGTACAACGACGGCCGCCTACATCCGCCAGCTGCGCGATGAGCTGCCGGCCGCCTTCCCCGACGTGCAGTTCTACTTCCAGCCGGCCGACCTCGTGACGCAGATCCTGAACTTCGGCGTGCCGTCGCAGATCGACGTGCAGGTGCAGGGCAAGGATCGCGTCGACAACCAGAAGATCGCAAAGACGATCGCCAAGGACATGACGGGCATTCCCGGCATTGTCGACGCCCACGTGCAGCAGGAGCTGGACGCGCCCGAGATGTTCTACACGATCGACCGGACCCGGGCGCAGGAGCTCGGGCTGACCGTCAACCAGGTGGCGCAGGACCTGAACATCAGCCTGAGTTCGTCCGAGCAGGTGTCGCCCAACTTCTGGACCGACCCGAAGAACGGCATTCCCTATTACATGGCGGTTCAGACGCCGGAATATCGGTTACACAACAAGAACGACCTCGACAGCATCCCCATCGCCGGCACCCAGGGCACGTCGTTGCAGGGTGGCAGCACCACGCGCATTCCCGACCTTTTCGGCAACGTCGCATCCGGCCGCCGTCAGCAGGTGCAGTCGGTGTACAACCAGACCAACATCCAGCCGGTGTACGACGTGTATGCCAGTCTGCAGAGCATCGACCTCGGCACCGCCGAGACCGCCATCAACAAGATCGTTGCCGCACAACGGCCGCATCTGAAAACCGGCGACACCATCAACGTGCGTGGCCAGATCAGCAGCATGGACGACGCCTTCGACAATCTGGCGCTCGGCCTCATCTTTGCCGCGGTGTTCGTCTACCTGCTGATGGTGGTGAACTATCAGAGCTTCATCGATCCGCTGGCGGTCATCCTCGCTCTGCCGGGTGCCGGGTCCGGCATCCTGCTGATGCTGTTCGTGACCGGGACCACGCTGTCGGTGCCGTCGCTGATGGGCGCGATCATGTCGGTGGGTGTCGCGTCGGCCAACTCGATCCTGCTGGTCACCTTCGCGCGCGAGCAGCGGCACGAAGGCATGAACGCCGTGGAAGCCGCCTTGTCGGCCGGCACCACCCGGCTTCGCCCGGTGCTGATGACGGCCGCCGCCATGATGGTCGGCATGGTGCCGATGGCGATCGGCGGCCCGGGCGAGGAGCAGAACGCGGTGCTGGCGCGTGCGGTGATCGGCGGCGTGCTGGTCGGCACCATAACCACGCTGCTGTTCGTGCCCTACCTCTACTCGGTGTTCGGCGCATTCGAGCGCGTGGCCGAGAAGAAGCAGCCGGAACCGAGCCGCGGCGAGCCGCGCGGCCTGCAGCATCAGGGAGCCTGAGCCATGAACCAGATCAACCGGCCCGAAGCCGCGGCCGATCCCGCGCCGACCAGCCGGCCCGCCGAGCCCCCGCGCGACGCAGCCGCGGACGCGAACCGGCAAGGTTCCGAAAGGCCACAGAGCCGCGTCCGTCAGGACGACGAGCAGCGCGGCAAGGACGGCGGTCAAGGCAAGGACGCGAAACACAGGCAGCCCGAGCCCGCCGACCCCGCCACCGAAAAGCGCAGGCGCCGCACCGCACGTGGCCTGGCCATCGGCGCTGTACTCGTGGTGCTGGCCATGGTTGGCGTCGGCATCTGGACGCATCTTTCCAGCGGCAACGCGGCCCGTGCCGCGATGAACACGCGCAAGGACGCCATCCCCAGCGTTCGCACCGTTGTGGTCCATGCCGACAACAAGCCGCAGGTGGTCGATCTGCCAGGCACCATGCAGGCTTTCGACAGCGCCACACTGTACGCCCGCGCCACCGGCTACATCGCGACGCGCAACGTCGATATCGGCTCCCACGTGAAAGCCGGCGACGTGCTGGCGGTGATCGCGGCACCGGACCTGGACCAGCAGCTCGCACAGGCGCGTGCGCAGTTGATCCAGATGCAGGCGGCATTGCGGCAGGCCCTCGCCGGACGCTCGCTGGCGCAGGTCACCAACCAGCGCACCTCACGGCTGGTGGTCGAGGGCTGGGACAGCCGGCAGCAGGGCGACCAGGACCGCACCAACTTCACCACTCAGACAGCCGGCGTCGGCGTTGCGCAGGCGAACCTCGCGGCGCAGGTGGCCCAGGTCAACCGGCTGGTCGAGTTGACGGGCTTCGAAAAGGTCATCGCGCCATTCAGCGGCGTCATCACCGGCCGGCAGATCGATGTGGGCACGCTGGTCACCGCGGATGCGGCCACCGGCACCCCGCTGTTCTCGATCGCGCACACCGACACGCTGCGGGTGCAGGTGTATGTGCCGCAGGAATACTTCTTCGGCCTCAAGGACGGCCAGGACGCGACGATGACGGTACCGCAACTGCCGGGCCGTGTTTTCCACGGCCGCGTGGCGCGCAACGCCGCGGCGCTGGCCACCGACACCCGGACGCTGCTGGCCGAGGTCGACGTGGATAACCATGACGGTGCGCTGTCGGCGGGGCTTTACGGTATCGTCCATGTGCAGGAGCCGCGGCCCCAGCCGGTGATCACGCTACCGACCCAGGCGGTGATCTTCGGCAGCGACGGCCTGAGCGCCGCAGTCGTGGAAGACGGCCGCATCGCCATCCGCCACCTCGACGTCGCCGCCGACGATGGCGCGCAGGTCCAGGTCCGCGCCGGGGTGAAGGACGGCGACCGGGTGATCCTGAATCTGCCGGTGGATCTGTCGCCGGGGATGAAGGTGAATGTGGACCAGAAGCATGGGGAGAACGGAAAATAAAGCCTTCTAAGTGCTGTCGCGCGCTCATCGAAGTGTCCGCGACAGCACTGGTAAAAGTCTTTTGGTTCTTTTCTTCAGAAAAGAAC
>CAZZWO010000147.1:0-7611 GCA_964657885.1 uncultured Acetobacteraceae bacterium
TCATTGCTGTCGCGGACTCTCGGGATAAGTCCGCGACAGCACTAGGAAAGTCTTTTTGCTTCTTTTTCTCCAGAAAAAGAAGACTCTTATCCTGTCACTGCCTGCTTAGACTTCCGCAAAGCCGCCAACCCCTCAGGCGTCAGGTGCAAATGCGCCTGGACCAATTCAGGCGGAGTGAGCGCCAGCCACTGGTCGGCCGAAACGTCGGTGTAGCGGTCCGACGGGAACAGCTCGAGGTAACGGGCGGTGGTGCTGCCGCGGTTCTCGATCCAGTGGCCAGTGCTTTTCGGCACGTATCCAACGTCACCGGCACGCAGGTCGAACGTGCGGGCCTTGGCGCCGGACAGGAACACGCCCATCCGCGCCTCGCCCGACAGCCAATACTGCCATTCATCGGCGAACGGATGCCAGTGCAGCTCGCGCATGCCGCCCGGTCCGATCTCGACCAGGGCCGCGGCCACCTCGTCCGAAATCGGGAAGTTGCCGGTGTCGGCAATGCGCACGGTGCCCCAGCGTGTGCGCTGCGGTGGCTGGGCAAGCATCGCGTGCTTGAAGCTGCGTGGCACAGCGCCGGCCGGGGCTGCCACCCGGTCGCGGTCGAGCGGCGGCGGCACGTCGGACTGGAAGATATACAGTTCCTTGTCGGGGATGTTGGCGAACGCACTTTCCGGCACCCCGAAATTGCGCGCGAGCACGTCGCGCGGGACATGCGCAAACCAGTCGGTCAAAAGGAACGTGCTGTTCTCGCTGAACTCGCCGTCGGGAAACGCCAGCAGGAACTCGCAGCCATCCGGTCCCAGTCCCTGGATCGAATGCGGCAAACCACCGGGAAAATACCAAAGATCGCCGGCCGTCACGTCTTCGGCGAAGTTGCGGCCATCCTGATCGACGGCGGTGATGCGTGCGTTGCCGTAGATCATGTACGACCACTCGGCCTGCTTGTGCCAATGCATCTCGCGCACGGCACCCGCATCGAGGCGCATGTTCACGCCAGCCATTGCGGTCGCCGCCGGCAGCTCGCGCACCGTCACTTCGCGCGCCCAGCCGCCGGGGGAAAGCCGGTTATGCGCGTCGGAGAACGAGAAGCGCAGGTTCGGCACTGTGCCGTGGTCGGTGCTCGGGGCTGCCAGGAAATCCGGACCCTCGGCATCGCGCGCGGCGTCGGTCGGGCCGCGATTGCTCGCCCCCTCGCGGCCACGCTGCGGCTCGGGCGCCGCGCCCATCGCAGCCAACCCGGCGGCAGCCGCCAGCACCGTTCGGCGTGATCTGTCAGCCATGAACACCACTAACTTTCAAAATGAACGATACTGAAACGCTCAGGCGGCACAGGCTCAGATGTCTTTCGCACTGTCGCCGGCGGTCACCTCGTATTCGGCACCGGTGACCATTGCTGCCGCGTCCGATGCGAGGAACACCGCGACAGGCGAGATGTCGTCGGGCTGCAGCCAGCCGACCTTCAGGGCCACTGTCGGCGCGCGCACGTCCCAGGCCTCCTGCGGCGTCGGGTCCTGCGGCGGCTTGCGGCCGGTTTCCGCCATGCTCTCGCGCAACCTCGTCGCGTAACGGGTCAGCGGCGTGTCGACCAGGCCGGGGATCAGCGCGTTTACCGTGATGTTGTACTCGCCGAGTTCCAGTGCGGCCGACTTCATCAGCCCGAGGATGCCCCACTTCGATGCGCAGTAGCTCGCCCCGTCCTTGGTGCCGTGCTTGCCCTGCATCGACGACAGAACGATGATCCGGCCACGCTTCTGCTCCACCATTTTCGGCGCGAAGGCGCGGATGGTGTTGGCGGTGCCGTTGAGATTGTTGTCGATCACGTCACGCCAGTCGCTGTCCTGCATGTCCAGCAGCTTCTTCCAGCGCTGGATGGCGGCGTTCGCGACCACGATGTCGATCTTGCCGTGCTCGCGCACCACTTGGTCGGCGATCGCGCGCAGGGCGGCGATGTCGCGGATGTCGGCCCGCAACGCCTGACCGCGCCGCCCGTAGGCTTCGATCAGCTTCACCGTCTCGGCCAGCTCCTCGCCGGTCGCGGGCTTCGCGTCGGAAGCCGGGCTGACCGGGGCGGCGATATCCACCGCGATCACGTCCGCGCCGTTCGCCGCGAACTCGACCGCGATCGCCCGGCCGATGCCGCGCGCGGCGCCGGTGACGACCGCCACCTTGCCGGTCAGTTGCGAGCCGCGGCCCGGACGGATCGGACCCGCGCTCTTTTCCGGCGGCGGCTCGGGGACGGCGCGGCCCTCCAGAGTGCGCGGCTCGGTCTGCGTCTGCACGGCGCCGGCAGGCTGCTGTGCGGCGGCCGAACCGGCGAGTGCCAGGCCGGCCGCGGCAAGCCCGCCGCCCAGCACCAGGTTGCGGCGCACCGCGTCGGGGCCGCCCGCGGCGTTGCCGGTGTCGTCCAGGTCCATGATGTTCAACTCCCCTGTCAGCGTCGCGAACGGTGCAGCGCCGCCGCCGGTTTTTTGCGCTTCCGGCTCGACTCTTCGCGAAATCGGGAGTGGGCCCGGTAACCCGGCGACGCGGTTCGACGGCTTGACGAAGCGGCCTCCGCCAGTGCTGCATGGCGCCAACGTGCTGCTCGACAGCACCGCAAAAGACTTCGGGGGGAGACAAGATAATGGCGTCCTACGCTTGGAACGCGTCCACCGGCGGCGATTGGAACACCGCGTCGGACTGGACGCCCGCCACCGTTCCCGGCGCTGCCGACACCACGTTGTTCGCGACCGGCGGCAACGCCTACACGGTCACCGGTGACGGCGATGCGGGCGCACTGACGGTCGATGCCGACCAGGTGACGTTCGAGGGCGCGATCACCACCGGCACGCTGACCGCCACCGACGGCGCCGGGCTGACCGTCGACCAGTCGGCGTTCTTCACCGTGTCCGACGTCGAGAGCGACGCCACCGCGCTGCTGCAGGTGAGCGGCCTGCTGATCGACGAGGGCGGCGGCACCGCCAGCGTGGCTTTCGTTTCGGGAGCGGATGCGCAGTTCGTCGCAGCCTCGGCGGTCACCTTCGACCAGCTCTATGTCAACAATGGCGGCACCTACGCCGGCGACGTCACCCTGAACGACGGCGGGAACGTGACGCTGGACACCAGTGCGGTGTTCGGCGGCGGCACACTGACGCTGGCCGGCAGCGGCACGGTCTATGTCGCCAACACCACCGGCCAGAGCACCGGATCGTACGGCTTGTCCGACACCATCGTGCTCGGCGGGGGCGGCCTGACGCTGGCATCCGACCCGGGCGTCGCGCTGAACGTCACCGGCGCCATCTCCGGCGCGGGCTATCTGGACGTGAACGGCGGCAGCGTCGGGCTCAGCGGCTTCAACACCTACACCGGCGGCACCATCGTCGATGGCGCGACACTGACCCTGACGGGTGCGGGCGCTGCCGGAACAGGGGCGCTGTTCCTCAACAACGCTGCCCTGGTCAGCGACGCCGACAGCAGCGGTGGCGCCGGCAGCCAGACTGTCGTGGGCTCGGGCGGCGCCGATACCGTCACCGCGAATGCCGGCGGCCTGCTGGTGTTCGCGAGCGACGCCACGTCGTTCACCTTCCAGGGTGGCACCGGCGCAAGCACGGTCATCGGCGGGTCGGGTGCGCTGATCGCGACCGGCGGCACCGGCGGTGACACCATCTTCGGCGGCACCAGCGGGTCCGACAGCCTGAGTTCCGGCGCCGGCCCGGCCACCCTGGTCGGTGGCAATGGCGGGCTGCTCACCGCGATCGGAAGTGCGGCCAATCTGCTCGTGGCGTCGGCGGGCAACACCACCCTGAACGGTGCTGGCTCCACCGGGAACGATGTGTATTTCACCGGCGGCACCGGTATCTCGGTCGTGGAAGGCGGGTCCGGCGACAGCACGGTCGTTGCAGGTGGTGCGACCAATTCCGTCTATGGCGGGACCGGGACCGAGAACGTGTTCCTGGCCGGCGGCATGACACAGCTCGACTTCGTCGAGGGCTTCAACGGCGGGACCATGAACGTCAACGGTTTCGGGTCGGCCGACACGCTGCACCTCGCGAACTACGCCGCGGACGAGACCCAGTCGGTGCTGAACTCGGCAGTGGTGGACAGTGGGAATACCATCCTGACGTTCTCCGACAACACGCATGTCGTGCTGTTCGGCTTCACCGGACTGAGCGCCAGCAACTTCGGCTGACACCGCCCGGACACGCGCCTGGCGGGCGCCTGTCCGGGCCTCGTCAACGTCGCCGCGGCTTACTGGTGCGGCGGGGCTGCCGGTTGTGCGGGAGCCGGCTGGGCCGGAGCGGGCTGGCTGGAAGCGGCCTGGGCCTGCTTCGCCTGTTCCTTGGCGCGGTGGTGGCCGATGGCACAACCCGCGGCGGCGCCGACCAGGCCATGATGACCGGCCATATGGCCCGCAACGCCGCCGACCACGGCACCGGTCGCACATCCCGCCTGCGCTGCGAACGGTGTCAAAGCCAGGGCGAAACTCAGGACGGCGGCACTGGGGAGAATCCGGCGCGACAACATGGGCGTTTCCTAGATATGGATGCCGCCGATAACGCGCACGAAAGCCCGATGTTCCGCCGCGCCATGTTGCGCCGCAGCGGAAGGCCTCCTCAGGACGCTGGCGGATCGTCCATGCTGGGACGGCCGGTGACGTGGCGCCACCAATGCCAGAGCAGACGGGCCGCGAGGGCGCGGTGCGGTTGCCAGGCTTCCGCCATCCCGCGCAGGGCGGCGGGGCCGGGCCGCGTCTCCAGGCCGCGCAGGTCGGCGGTGGCGGCTTGCAGCGCGAGATCGCCGGCGGGGAACACGTCCGGCCGCTGCAGGGCGAACAGCAGGTAGATCTCCGCCGACCAGACGCCCAGGCCCCGCACCGCCGACAGCGCGCGCACCGCCTCCGCGTCCCCCATCTGCGCCAGGGTTTCGGTGGCGAGCTGGCCCGACACGAAGGCGGCCGCCACCGCCCGGCCATGGGCGATCTTCGGCCGTGACAGGCCGGCGCCGCGGAGTGCGACGTCGTCCAGCGCCAGGAAACCCTCGGCCGTGCAACTGTCCGGCAGCGCGCGGCACCGGCGCCAGATCGCCGCGGCCGCCTGGTTGCTGATCTGCTGCCCGACGATGGCGTTCAGCAGGCCGGCAAACCCGGGCTGCCTCACCCGCCAGGGCAACGGCCCGGCCTCCGCCTCCACCCGCGCCAGCCCGGCATCGATGCGCGCCAGGCGGTCGAGCGCGCGACGGGCCTCCGGTGGGGCGGGCGGGATGTCCATGCGGCGGTTCTGGTCCGGCGGAACCGCGCTGACAACCGCGGGAGGCCGCCGCGGATCAGTCGGTCGGGGCCGGCGCCTCGGCATCGCCGCCCATCGCAAAGCCCTGCAGGTGCCGGTCATGCGCCTGCCAGCCCACCATCCGGCGCGGCGCCTCGAACGAACGGTCGCTGTCGTCGGCCGGGCCGGTGCCGGCGAAAGCCCGGTCGGATGATTGTTGCGCGACGGGCGGCGTCGCACCTGCCCGCAGCATGCCGGCAACCGGAATGGCGAAACCGAACAGCCCCGCCAGCAGCAGCGCCGCCACCAGCAGGGATCCCGCCGGGAGCAGGGAGCTCGCCCTGAGCAGGATGATGGTTCGACGCACCGCCAAAGCCCGCCTCCCGGTTCTGCTGTTTCGACACTAGGGAGCCTAGTCGAACCCGCCCGCGCGGTGCGCCTGCGGGAATGCTACGGAGTGAAACGCCGGGGTGGCCGCCCGCCGCGAATCGCGTATGAGGGTCAGCAATGGAAACCATGCCGCACATCCTGATCGTCGATGACGACCGGGAAATCCGCGAGTTGCTGGCGCGCTTCCTGGAGCGTAACCGCTTCCGCGTGACCGCCGTGCGCGATGGCCGCGAGGCGCGGCGCCATTGGCCTCTGGGCCACTACCAGCTGGTGGTGCTCGACCTGATGCTGCCCGGCGAGAGCGGCCTCGACATCGCGCGCTGGCTTCGCACGCAATCGGATGTGCCCATCGTGATGCTGACCGCGATGGGCGAGGAGACCGACCGCATCATCGGCCTGGAACTCGGCGCCGACGATTACGTGCCCAAACCGTTCAACCCGCGCGAACTGCTCGCACGCATCCGGGCGGTGCTGCGCCGCACCTCGGAACGCGCGGAAAAGATGGTGGAGCCGGCCGCGCGAGCGGTGCGGTTTTCCGGCTGGACGCTGGAGCCGGCGCGCCGCCGCCTGCTGAACCCCGACGGCGTTGAAGTGGCGCTGACCGGCGGCGAATACGATCTGCTGGTGGCGCTGGTGGAGCGCGCCAACCGCGTGCTGACCCGCGACATGCTGCTGGACCTGCTGCGCGGCCGCCAGGCGGGGCCGTTCGACCGCGCGATCGACGTCGCCATCAGCCGGCTGCGGCGCAAGCTGGAAGACGACGGCCGCCATGCGCAATTGATCAAGACGGTCCGTGGCGGCGGCTACGTGCTGGCCGCCGACATTGAACGGAGCTGACCGCCTGCCGCGTTGGGACCTGTTCGGTTGGAGAAAACGCGCCTGGCCGAACAGCCTGGCTAACCGCACGCTGCTGACATTGCTGGTGGGTCTGGTGGTGGTGCAGGCCGCGGGGCTGACCATCCACGCGTTCGACCGCATCGAACTGCAACGTTTCGCCGAGCTGCGGAACGTGGGTATCCGCGCGATGAGCATCTACCGCTCGCTGGTGGCGACATCGCCGGCCGAGCGGAGCGACGCGCTGAAGGAGATGGATCTCGGGCCCAACGTCATGGCCTTGCTCGCCGACGGCCCGCCGATGGCGCCGGAAGCAACCGAGCAGCCCTATGTCGGCCAGATCCGCGTGAACATGAACCTGATCCCGGTGCGCCCGGTGAACCGCCCGCGCGACATCGTCATCCGCGGCGCGCCGTGGCTCGACAACATCGTCATCGGCTACAAATTCCCCGATGCCGGCTGGCTGGTGCTGCGCATGGCGCAACCACGCCCGCGCCCCTGGCACTCGCGTAATTTCCTGCTGGCGTTCGTTCTGATGACGGCAGCAGCGGCTGCCTTGTCGTTCTGGGCGGTGCGGCGGCTGACCGGACCGGTGGGCTTGCTCGCCGAAGCCGCCGAGCGGCTGGGCCGCGACGTCAACGCCGCCCCACTGCCGGAGCGCGGACCCGACGAGGTGGTTCGGGCAGCGGTGGCGTTCAACACGATGGCTGCGCGCATCCGCCGTTTCGTGCAGGACCGCACGTTCCTGCTGACCGCGATCGGGCATGATCTGCGCACGCCGATCACCCGGCTGAAATTGCGCGCCGAGTTCATCGACGATGACGAACAGCGCACCAAGTTCATGGCCGACCTCGACGAGCTGGACGCCATGGTTTCGGCAACGCTGGTGTTCGGCCGCGACACCGCGGACACCGAACCAGCCGTTGCGTTCGACCTGGTGGCGCTGCTGCGCACGGTGCTGGACGACGCGGCCGACGCACGGCCCGAGGCGGCGGAGCGGTTGCGCTTCTCCGGCCCGCCGCACCTGACGGTGACCGGACGCATTCTTGCCCTGAAACGAAGTTTTGCGAACCTGGTCGGCAACGCGGTGAAATACGGTGGTGCCGCCCGGGTGGTGCTGGCGGCCCAGCCGGGACTGGCTACCGTA
>CAZZWO010000148.1:0-4766 GCA_964657885.1 uncultured Acetobacteraceae bacterium
CGACGAGCCGCCGCCGGAGCAGGTCCGCCGGATCGAAACGGTGCTGCGCGATACCCGCGGCGACCTCGGCGCCGCATCGATGGCGCTGGTGGAACTGCCCGGCGCCTGGGCTCCGGCCGCGAAGCTGCTCACGCCGCAGGAGTTCGCCATCGCCTGCCTCCGCGCGGCGGGCGCCACCCCGGACCACGTGCCGAACCTGGTGCAGATCGTCGCGGGTCTGGGCCAGGGAGTGTTCCAGGCGCCCTTCCCGATCGGCTGGCCGGACCGGGCGGCGGACTGGTCCGGGCCCGAAGCGATGCTCGAACGCGTCGATTTCGCGTATGGGCTGTCCGGCCGCGTGGCGCAGGCGGACCCCGAACAGCTCGGCCATAGCGTGCTCGGCCCGCTGCTGACACAGGACACGCTCACGCAGATCCGCGCCGCCGGGTCACGCCGCGACGGGCTGACGCTGCTGCTGGCCTCCCCCGAATTCCAGAGGCGCTGACATGCACACGAAAGATCTTTGCCCCGATGCCGCCCACGCGGGCACCCGCCTCGCTTTGTCGCGGCGGCATGCCCTGCTGGGGCTTACCGCAGCGTTCACCTTCGGCCGCAGCGCGATGGCGCTGGCCGCTCCGGTCACCGAGCAGCGTTTCGTGGTGGTGCTGCTGCGCGGCGCGCTGGACGGGCTGTCGGCGGTGCAGCCTTACGGCGACCCGGCCTTCGCCGGCCTGCGCGGCCCGCTGGCGCTGAGCGGTCCCGGCACCCCGGGCGGCGTGCTCGACCTCGGCGGCATGTACGGCCTGCACCCGGCCCTGCCGCAGGTGCATGCGATGTATGCCGCGGGCGATGCGCTGCTGCTGCACGCGGTGGCCGGCCATTACCGCAGCCGGAGCCATTTCGAGGCGCAGGACTGCCTGGAGAGCGGTGCGGACCAGCGCCTGGACAGCGGCTGGCTGAACCGTGCGGTCGGCCTGATGCCGGCCGCACCCGGCCGCGACATCGCGCTGTCGATCGGGTTGTCCGCGCCGCTGCTGCTGCGCGGGCCGGCAACTGTCGAAGCCTGGGCGCCGGACCATTTCGCGCAGCCGACCGCCGATCTGTACCAGCGCCTGCTGAACATCAGCCTGCGCGACCCGGTGATCGGGCCGGCGATGGCCGAGGGGCTGAAGCAGCGCGGTTTCGCTGCCAGTGCATTGAGCGGCCAGGCGGCGGACCCGTCGCACGACCGCAGTTTCGAGATGCTGGCATCCAGCGCCGGCCGGCTCCTGGCCCAGCCGAACGGCCCCCGCGTGGCGGTGCTGGAGATCGGCGGCTGGGACACCCACGCCGCCCAGCAGCGCCGGCTGGAGGTGACGCTCGGACAGCTCGATGCGGGGCTCGCCGCCCTGCGCGCCAGCCTGGGCGATGCGTGGCGCAAGACGGTGGTGCTGGCGGTGACCGAGTTCGGCCGCACCGCGCATGTCAACGGCACCGGCGGCACCGATCATGGCACCGGCGGCGTGGCCATGCTGATGGGCGGCGCGGTCGCGGGTGGCCGCGTGCGCGCCGACTGGCCGGGGCTCGGGCCGGGGCGGCTGTTCGAGGACCGTGACCTGGCACCGACCGCCGACCTCCGCAGCGTGATCAAGGGCGTGCTGGTCGACCACCTGCACATGCCGCCCGCCGCGATGCCGCGCGTACTGCCGGGCAGCGACGACGCCCAGCCGATGCGCGGCCTGGTGAGGGCCTGATACGCCGGGTGGGCGGGGTCTTGTCGAATCCGCCGTCCAGGGAACAGATGATCGTTCCGCCTCTGGGATCGATCGCATGAGCACCGTCACCTTCCGCGGCGTCGTGGCCGGCCATGCCCGCCTGTTCGTCTGCATCAGCATCGGCATCGCCAGCCTGCTGCTGCTGCCGCACGCCTGGCCCGACCGGGAGCGCGGTGTCGCGGCCTGGGACATCGGCACGCTCGCCTACCTCGCCCTGATGAGCTGGCTCTGCGCGACCTCGCCGCCGGCCCGGATGCCCGCCAATGCCGAAGCGCAGGAAGATGGCGAGTGGGTGTTGTTCTTTCTGGTGCTGGCCGGCGCCACCATCAGCTTTGCGGCCATCCTCGGCGAGTTCGGCGCCATGAAGGGCGCAACCGACGCCCAGAAGCACCATAGCGTGCTGTTCGTCGCGGCGACGCTGATCCTGTCCTGGCTGCTGACCCAGGCGGTGTTCGCCTTGCGCTATGCCCACGAATACTATGCCCGCACCGACGGGACGAAACTGGACGAAGGCCTCGAGTTCCCCGGTTGCGACAGCCCGGACTACTGGGATTTCCTGTATTTCTCGATCGTGCTGGGCATGACGTTCCAGGTCTCCGACGTGCAGATCACCTCGCGCAAATTGCGCCGGCTTGCGACCTTGCACGGCCTGCTGGGTTTTCTGTTCAACACCGTCATTATCGCGCTGACCGTCAACCTGGCGTCGGGGATCCTGTGAGGGCGGCCGCCACCGCCTGATCCCACGGCCAATTGGCTTGACTATGGCCGCGCCCGCCGGTCCTATCGGCGCATTCCGGGGGGAGCCCTGCTGCAAGGGCTGAGAGTCCGCTAAGCCGTCGAACGGCAGCGCGGTGACCCCGACAAACCTGATCCGGGTCATGCCGGCGGAGGGACGGGAGCCATGCCAGCGACACCCCCGCGCCCTCCTTCGGCCGACACCCGCGAGGAGACGCCATGAACGAGCAGACCCGGGTAGCCCCCGCCTCCGTCACTACCGGACCTGTTACCGGCTCGCAGAAGATCTTCTCGTCGCCGCCCGGACGGCCGGACATCGCCGTACCGTTCCGCGAGATCGTGCTGGCGCCGCACGCCAATGAAGCGCCGCTGCGCCTCTACGACACCTCCGGCCCGTACACCGACCCCGCCGTGACGATCGACCTCGAAGCCGGTGCGCCGCCGATCCGCGCGCCCTGGATCGAGCGGCGCGGGTTCGAAACGGCGGAGCCCCGCGCGATCAAGCCGGAGGATAACGGGTTCGCGTCCGGCGACCGGCTGGTGCCGCCCTGCCCCGCCGAGACGCGCGTGCACCGTGCGGCAGCCGGCCAGATGGTGACGCAGCTGGAGTTCGCCCGCGCCGGCATCGTCACCGAGGAGATGATCTACATCGCGCATCGCGAAAACCTCGGCCGCGCGGAAATGCGTTCGGGCGCCGAGGAAAGTCGCGCCGACGGCGAGGATTTCGGCGCCGAGATCCCCGCATTCATCACGCCGGAGTTCGTGCGCAGCGAAGTCGCGCGCGGCCGCGCGGTGATCCCGGCCAACATCAACCACCCGGAGCTGGAGCCGACCATCATCGGCCGCAACTTCCTGGTGAAGATCAACGCCAACATCGGCAACTCCGCCGTCACATCCTCGGCTGCCGAAGAGGTCGAGAAGCTGGTGTGGGCGACGCGCTGGGGTGCCGACACCGTGATGGACCTGTCCACCGGGCGCAACATCCACAACATCCGCGGCTGGATCGTCCGGAACTCGTCAGTGCCCATCGGCACCGTTCCGATCTACCAGGCGCTGGAGAAGGTCGGCGGAGATCCCGACAAGCTGTCGTGGGAGGTGTTCCGCGACACCCTGATCGAGCAGGCCGAACAGGGCGTGGACTACTTCACCATCCATGCCGGCGTGCGGCTGGCGCATGTGCCGCTGACCGCGAAACGGGTGACGGGCATCGTGTCGCGCGGCGGTTCGATCATGGCGCGCTGGTGCCTCGCGCATCATCGCGAGAGTTTCCTGTACGAGCATTTCGCCGACATCTGCGACATCATGCGCGCCTACGACGTGTCGTTCTCGCTCGGGGACGGACTGCGTCCCGGCTCCATCGCGGATGCCAACGACGCAGCGCAATTCGCGGAACTCACGACGTTGGGCGAGCTGACCAAGGTCGCATGGGAGCGCGGTTGCCAGGTGATGATCGAAGGCCCCGGCCATGTGCCGATGCACAAGATCAAGGTGAACATGACCAAGCAGCTCGCCGAATGCGGCGAGGCGCCGTTCTACACGCTTGGGCCTTTGACCACCGACATCGCGCCTGGATACGACCACATCACCTCGGCAATCGGTGCGGCGATGATCGGCTGGTTCGGCACCGCAATGCTCTGCTACGTGACGCCGAAGGAACATCTCGGGCTGCCGAACCGCGACGACGTGAAAGTCGGTGTCATCACCTACAAGATCGCGGCCCACGCCGCCGACCTGGCGAAGGGACATCCTGCCGCGCAACTCCGCGACGACGCACTGAGCCGCGCGCGTTTCGGCTTCCGCTGGGAAGACCAGTTCAACCTGTCGCTCGATCCCGACACCGCGCGTCTGTACCACGACGAAACGCTGCCCAAGGAGGCGCACAAGACCGCGCATTTCTGTTCCATGTGCGGACCGAAGTTCTGCTCCATGCAGATCACCCAGGACATCCGCGCCGAAGCCGAACGGGTGGCCGGACTCGAGGCCAAAAGCGCCGAGTTCAAGGATTCCGGCAGCGCGCTTTATGTCGCCGATCCGTTGACCGTGTAGGAGCCATGTGGGCCCCCGGCTTCGACGTTCGAAGCCGGGACCATTCGCGACTGGCCTTGACGTTGGGTGAATGTGAGCACATTCTGTGTCCACAGGAGGACACGATGAGCGGTCAACGACCGGACGGCGGGCCGGAGCGTGTGGGGGTTCGCGAATTTCGCGGGAACTTCACCGGTTTCATGCGGCAGGTCGGCCAAGGGGCGTCGTTCCTGGTGACCTCGCACGATCGCGTCGTCGCTGAAATCCGTCCGC
>CAZZWO010000148.1:4866-7592 GCA_964657885.1 uncultured Acetobacteraceae bacterium
GGGGCGTCGTTCCTGGTGACCTCGCACGATCGCGTCGTCGCTGAAATCCGTCCGCCCTCGGCTATCGACAAGCCGGGCCGGCAGCCCGGGGCGTTGCGTGGCCGGATCAGGCTGGCGGATGATTTCGACAGCCTGCCCGAGGACATGCTGGCGGCAATGGAGGGGCGGGAGCCCTGAGGCTCCTCCTCGACACCCATGCCTTGCTGTGGTGGCTCGCCGATGACCGGCGTCTTGGGACCGAGGCCCGCGGCCTGATCGCCGACCCTGCCAACGACATCCTCGTCAGCGCCGGCTCGCTGTGGGAGATCGCGGTCAAGCTGCGCATCGGCAAGCTGGAGGCCGACCTGCCGGAGATCATCCGCGCCATCGCACGTGGCGATTTCACCCGGATCGGCATCGACGACGCCCACCTGCTGGCCCTCGCCGCGCTGCCCATGTCGCACCGCGACCCGTTCGACCACCTGCTGATCGCCCAGTCGATAGCCGAGGACGCGCAGTTCATGTCGGACGACCGGCATGCCCCGGACTACCCGGTGCGCGTGGTCCGTTGTTCAACGGCATCGGAAACAGCCGCGAACGAACAGGGTTGAGCGGCCAAACGCCTGCGGGACCGCACGCGTCGTTGCCAGGCTCGAGAACATCGTTTGTTCGTTTCCTCGCGTTCTGATACGATGCCGGAATGTCGTCTGCGGCTTCTGCATCATCGTCCGGCGTGCGGTCGCCCCACGCCCGAGTCGCGCAAAGCCTGATGGCTGCAGCGGCCGGCGGCATGGCCCTGCTTGTCGCGGCCCTGTGCTGGCGTCCGCTCATGCAGAGGGCCGGCACGCTGTTTCTCGCCCCGGGCTCGGTCTTCTCGCTGCCCTCGCTGCTGGTCGCCGCGATCATCGGGGCGACCGCCATCACCCTGCATCGCCGGGCGCGCGGCCGCCGCACCAGCCTTGCCCTGTTGTGGCGCGCCGTGCTCCGCGCCCGCCTCGCCCGGAACCGCTCGGTCCGGGCCGATCTCGGCTTTCTCGCGCTCAACACGGTCGTCACCGGCACGATGATAGGCTGGGCGATCCTCTCGTTCGCCAGGGTGGAACACGCTGCGACCCTTGGGTTGACAGCCGCCTTCGGCCCCGCCCCGAACCCGCCGCTGGCGCCCCTCGTCACCGCCCTGGTGCTGACCGTTTTTCTTTTTCTGGCGTACGAACTCGCCTACTGGCTCGATCACTACACGAGCCACCACATCGCCTTTTTCTGGGAGTTTCACAGCGTGCATCATGCCGCGGAAACCCTCACGCCCTTCACCGTGTGGCGGGTCCACCCGATCGAGTCGCTGAAGTTCGCCAACATGACAGCGCTTGTCATGGCGCCCGCAAGCGCGCTGGCGCATTACGCCCTGGGCACGCAGTCTGCAGGCTGGGCCATCGGCGGCACCAACGTCATCCTGCTCGCCGGCGTTTGCCTGGTCGGCCATCTCCAGCACAGCCACGTCTGGATACCCGTCACCGGGCGGCTGGGTGCGGTGCTCGCCAGCCCCGCCCACCACCAGCTTCATCACTCGGCCGATCCCGACCATTTCGGCCACAACCTCGGCAGCATGCTCACCATCTTCGACTGGCTGTTCGGCACACTCCTGATCCCGACGCGGCAACGCCCCAAGCTGAGCTTCGGCGTGCAATCCGCCAGCGCCGAGCCCCACGGCATCACCGCCACCCTCATCACCCCCTTCACTCGCGCCTTCGCCACCCTCCCCGCCACGAAAACTCGCCCAGCCGCCTCCCGTAGGGCGGATAAGCGCCAGCGCCATCCGCCACCCGCCCGAAGCCGGCTGCCGATGACGTGAATGAAACTCCACCAGCCCGTCGAGGGCTTTTCGTCCCCGCGCAGGCGCATGCTACATGCCGGTCGAGCCCGTCGGAGACCGAAATTGAAAGCCGCCATCGTCATCTTCCCCGGCACGAACCGCGAGCGGGACGTGGCCATCGCGCTCAGGAACGCGACCGGCCACCTGCCGGCACAGCTCTGGCATGGTGAGACCGTGTTGCCGGACGGCCTCGACCTGATCGTGCTGCCGGGCGGGTTCAGCCATGGCGACTACCTGCGCTGCGGGGCGATGGCGGCCCAGTCGCCGATCATGCCGGCGCTGCACGCGTTCGCCGCACGAGGCGGCCACATCCTGGGCATCTGCAACGGCTTCCAGATCCTGACCGAGGCCGGCCTGCTGCCCGGCGCGCTGCTGCGCAATGCGAGCCTGCGGTTCATCAGCCGCGACTGCCACCTGCGCGTCGAACGCGCCGACACCCCGTTCACCCGGCACTACCAGCATGGCCAGGTGTTCCGCGCCCCGATGGCGCATGGCGACGGCAACTACTTTGCCGATGCGGAGACGATCGAGCGGCTCGAAGGCGATGGCCGCGTCGTCTTCCGCTACGCCACCCCCCAAGGCGGCATGGCGCCCGCAGCCAACCCGAACGGCAGCATCAACGCGATTGCAGGCATCGCCAGCGCCAACCTGCGGGTGCTCGGCCTGATGCCGCACCCGGAAGACCTGGTCGATCCGCTGATGGGCGGCACCGACGGCAAGCCGCTGTTCGACGGCATTACCGAGGCGCTGGCGGCGTGACCGTGCCGGTGGATGCTTCCCTCGCGAAATCCTTCGGCCTCAACGCCGAGGAATATGCGCGCGTGCTCGACATCATGGGGCGCACGCCGAGCCTGACGGAGCTCGGCATCTTCTCGGT
>CAZZWO010000149.1:0-7548 GCA_964657885.1 uncultured Acetobacteraceae bacterium
CGCTGATCGCATCGCGCAGGCCGCGCATCAGCTGCTGGTAGTAGGCGAGGTTGTGCCAGGTGAGCAGCATCGGGCCGAGCATTTCGTCGCAGCGGAACAGGTGGTGCAGGTAGGCGCGGTTGTGCCGGGTGCAGGCGGGGCAGGCGCAGTCGGGGTCGATCGGGCTGGTATCCTCGGCGTGGCGGGCGTTGCGCATGTTGAGCACGCCGCGCGAGGTGAAGGCGCGGCCGGTGCGGCCGGCGCGGGTGGGCATCACGCAGTCGAACATGTCGATGCCGCGCTGCACGGCGCCGACCAGATCGTCAGGAGTCCCGACGCCCATCAGGTAGCGCGGATGGCTCGCCGGCAGATGCGGCACGGTGGCGTCCAGCGTGCCGAACATCGCCGCCTGGCCCTCGCCCACCGCCAGACCGCCGATGGCGTAGCCGTCGAACCCGATGCCGGTCAGCGCGTCCGCCGAGGCGCGGCGCAGGTCGGGGTAGATGCCGCCCTGCACGATGCCGAACAGCGCATAGCCCTCGCGCTCGGCGAATGCCGCCCGGCACCGAGCGGCCCAGCGCATGGACATCAGCATCGAAGCCTCGGCGACGCGGTGCTCGGCCGGAAACGCGGTGCATTCGTCGAGCACCATGGTGATGGTGGCGTCCAGCGCATGCTGGATGTCCATGGCCCGCTCCGGCGTCAGCCGGTGCTTGGTGCCGTCGAGATGCGAGCGGAACGTGACACCCTCCGCGTCGAGCGTCCGCAGCTTGTCCAGCGACATGATCTGGAAGCCGCCGGAATCCGTCAAAATCGGCCCGGGCCAGTCCATCATCCGGTGCAGGCCGCCGAGCTTGGCGACCCGCTCCGCCCCGGGCCGCAGCATCAGGTGGTAGGTGTTCGCCAGCACGATCGATGCGCCGGTCGAGCGGACGGCATCCGCGGTCATCGCCTTCACGGTGGCCGCGGTCCCGACCGGCATGAACACCGGCGTCGCCACCGGGCCGTGCGCGGTGTGCAGGGTGCCCGCGCGGGCGGCGCCGTCGGCCGCCTCGCACGTCCAGGAAAACGCGGTCATGGGTGGCGGCTAATCGGGACAGCGGGTGAGCAGGGTCGCGTCGCCGTACGAGTAGAACCGGTAGCCGGCCTCGATGGCGTGCGCATAGGCGTGGCGCATGCGGGCTGTTCCGGCGAACGCGCAGACCAGCATGAACAGGGTCGAGCGCGGCAGGTGGAAATTGGTCAGCAGCAGGTCCGCGCTGCGTATCGGCCGGCCGGGATAGAGAAAAATCTCGGTGTCGCCATCGAACGCGCCGGTGATGCCGTCGGAATTGGTGGCCGTTTCGAGCAGGCGCAGGCTGGTGGTGCCGACCGCCACGATTCGTCCGCCTTGCCTCCTGGTGTCGTTGATCCGTCCGGCTGCCTGCGCGGTGATCGACCCTCGCTCCGCGTGGATGCGATGCCCGGCCAGCGTTTCGGCCCGTACCGGCAGGAAGGTGCCGGCGCCGACGTGCAGCGTGAGACTGACCGTGAGGATGCCCCGCTCGGCCAGCCGGCTGAGCAGGGCCGGCGTGAAGTGGAGCCCGGCGGTGGGTGCCGCGACCGCCCCTTCATGCGCGGCGAACACCGTCTGGTAATCGGCGGCGTCCTGCGCGGTCGGACCCGACGGGCGTTCGATGTAGGGTGGCAGGGCCAGCGCGCCCGCGCGGTTCAGGGCCGCCGAGAAATCCGCGTTTCCGGCGTTGAAGCGCAGGGTTACGCCGCCGTCGCCATCCAAGGCCTCGACCGTCCCGTGGAAGTCGTCCACGCCGGTGAAGGTCAGGCGGTCGCCCTGGTGCAGCCGGCGGGCGTTGCGGGCGAGCGCGTGCCAGGCGCCGTCCGGGGTCGGCCTGTCGAGGGTGATGCCGATACGCGCGTCGCCCCGCATGGCCGAAAGCTGGGCCGGGATCACCCGCGTGTCGTTGACCACCAGCAGGTCGCCGGCGCGCAGCAGGTCCGGCAGACGGCCGACCACGTCGTCGGTAAGGCTGTCGCCGTCCACCCGAAGCAGCCGTGCCGCCTCGCGCGGTGTCGCGGGATGCTGGGCGATGCGCTCCGGCGGAAGATGGAAGTCGAAATCGGCGGTGCGCGGTTCCGGGCCTGGAATGCCAAGGCGATCCAAAGTGCTGCCGGTCAAAGGCCGTTGCTAACCAACGCCGCGGCGCGAGCCGCTAATCAAGGTAGGAGGCTATCTCGATCAGGTTGCCGTCCGGATCGCGGCAGTACACCGAGCTGATCTCGCCGAGAGCGCCCATGCGCTTGACGGGTCCCGCCTCGATCGCGACGCCGCAGCCGTGCAGGTGGCCCACCACGTCCTCGGGTCCTACCGCGGTGATGAAGCACAGGTCCTGGCTGCCGGGAAGCGCTTCGCGTCCGCTGTTCCAGGTCAGCTCGCCATGCGGACGCACGTTGATCTTCTGGCCGCCGAATTTCAGCGCACACCGGCGCTCGGGGCCGAAATCCTCGCGTTCCATGCCCAGCACGCGCTGATACCAGGCCGCGGTGATCTCCACCTCGTGGCAGGTGATGACGATGTGATCGAGCCGGTCCACCGTGAAGCGCATGATCTGTCCGCGTAATCGTGTTGCAGGCGGGTTCTATGGCCTGATTGCAAGGCGGAGCAAGGCATCGCCCGCCGATCAGTTGACCATCGTCGACGCGGCGGTCAGGGCGAGCGCGAAAAGCACGGCGACGAGCAGCGATAACGCTGGGCGGATGATCGGCAGAAGCTGAAGCCTGGCCTGCAGCCGGCCGGCGCCCGACGCGGCGGCTGCCTCCCATAACGGCGCCGGGATGCGCGACCACGCGGCGGCGAGGCCGAATGCGGCGATCGGCAGCAGCCACGTGGCGAGGACCACCGCCTGCGGCAGGTTCGTCAGGGCGCAAGCGGCGCCGCCGCCGACCGCCGCCCAGGCCGGGACCAGCCAGCCGGGTCCAGGTATCGCAAGTGAGCCGGGCTTCGTCGCGGCAACCGGCCAGGCCGACAGGACACTCAGCAGGGTTGCCAGGAAGGCGAGGGGAACGATGTGCCACGCCCTTGTCCCGAGCGTTGCGAGGGGAAAGCTGGTGATCCCCGCGATGCTTGCCGACGCGACGAGCATGGCGAGCAGCAGCAGCGGAACGGCGGCCAGCACGCGAGCGGGCTGCCGCCGGCGGGGCGGCTGCCACTCGGGTCCCGCCAGGAGTGCGGCGATGGCTTGGATCATGTCCACCGCAACGTCAGGAATAGCTCATCCGGGGCCGCTCACTTGGCCAGCCAGGCGGCGAAGCGGGTTTCCAGCTTGTCGGCATTGTCGAGCCAGAAGCCCTCGTCGATCGCCAGCGCGGCCTGCTGGTTGGCGGGGGAAGCGGGGTTCTGCGGCCGGGCATCGGGCGGCAGCAAGGCGAAGGCGCCGCGGATGGCGGGCCCGAGCGCCGTTGCCCTCGCGAATTGCGCCTGCCGTGCCGTATCGCTCGCGACCAGCAAAGCGGCGGCCGCCCCTTTTGCGTGCGGCGCTTCGACCAGCCGGGCCCAGCTCGTGATCTCGGACAGGCTTCCGGCCCATTGCGTGCCGACATGGGTCTTGCCGCCTGCGTGGACGGACTCCGCGGGTGCGGAAGTCAGCAGCACCTTCGCCGAGCCGAGCGACTGTGCCGCCTGGGCCGGCTGGTCCCACCATTCGATGTAGGGCTTGAGCTGGTCCAGCTTGCGGAAGGCGCGGTCCACGCCGTCCGCCGACCGCAGCGTGGCATACACGTCTCTGGGCGCGACGCCGTCCGCCAGCAAGGCGATTTCCAGGTTACCACGCGCGGCGCGGCGCAGTCCCCGGCGGCCAGGATGCTTGGCCACGTCCCAGAAATCCTGCCATCCGGGCGCGCCCACCAGCTTGTCGCTGTCCCAGGCAAGCAGGGTTGCCGACACGAAAGCGCCGGCGCCGCAATCGGTGGCGGCGGCGGGCAGAAAACGCTCCCGGCCGAGCGCGCTCCAGTCGATGCGGTCAAAAAGCTGGGCCCTGCAGCCCTCGGCCAGCGTGTGTCCGTCGACCAGCACGAGGTCGGCCTGGTGCACGGCCTGGATCTTGCGAAGGCTGTCGAGCGTGCCGTCCCATCCGGCGTCGCCCAACTCCGTCGCCGTCGCCTGGGCGTAGGGCTGCATCAGCCACTTCCGCGCAGCGTCCCGCACCGGACCGGGTGCCACCGCGAGGGTGACAGGCTGGGGTGCATCTTCACCCGTGGCCGCCGGGTTGTTCGCTGCCGGTTTTGCATCGCCCGGCTTTTCGCCGGGCGCCCTCTGGTCGTGTGTTTTGTGGTCGGGCGTTGTCTGGTCGGGTGTTTTAGCGGCGGGCAGCTTTTGCGGCGTGGCCTTCTGGCCGGCCTTCGGCGTGGCTGGCTTGGCGATTTCCGGCGCGGGCGAGGGTGCCGCGGCCAGGATCGCCGGCAGAAGCGGCATCAAGGCCAGCAGAATGGGAGCGCGCATCTGGTCGGCCTCGGCTAGCTGTCGGCGCAGCTATCAGCCATTGGCGGTCCGCCTTCAAGTTTCGCCCGCGCCGGCTTCCGCCCTGCCCAGGCGTGTCCGAGGCTCACCGGTTCAGGCAGGTGGAGCGTCCTGGCCCTCGCGGAATGCGAATGCGTGCTGCGGCTGCCAGGCGACCGCGGCGACCCGTCCCACCGCCAGCCCGCGCAGGCCGGCCGCCGCCGGACGCCGGATCACCAGCTCGGCGCCGGAACCGATCAGCATGCGCAGCCGGTAGGCGTCGCCCAGGAACTGTGCGTCGATCAGTGTTGCGTCGATTGCGTTCTCGCCCATGTCGGCGGCCGGGACCGGGGCGATGGCGATGCGGTCGGGCCGCAGCGTCATCACGCAGGGGTCGCCCGGCTCCAGCGTCTTGCCGAGCATCGCCTCCACCAGCGGGCCGCAGGCGAGGCGGACCAGCGCGATGTCGTCGTCCACTGCCTCGACCACGCCGGGCAGCCGGTTCAGCTCTCCCATCAGGGCCGCGACGTAAGCATTGCGGGGCCGGTCGAACACTTCTTCAGGGGTGCCGTGCTGTTCCAGCGCGCCGGCCCGCAGCACGGCAACCCGGTCGGCAACCGCCAGGGCGTCGGTCCCGTGGCCGGTGGCGAGCAGCGTGGTGGTTCCGAGAAGAGCATGCATCCGCCGCAGGCCGGCGATCATGACGGCGCGCGAGGATGCATCCTGATCCGAAAACGGCTCGTCGAGCAGCAGCAACGGCGGCCCGAACACGATGGCGCGGGCCAGGGTGCCGCGTTGGCGCTGCGCGGCCGTCAGCTCCGCCGGCATCCGATCGGCCAGCGCGGTCAGGTGCACCAGGTCCAACGCCTCGGCCACCAGGCGGGCGCGCCCGGCGGCCGGCGTGCCACGCAGGCGGAGCGGAAACCCGACGTTCTGTGCGACCGTGAGATGCGGAAAGAGCATGTCGTGCTGCTGCACCACGCCGAAGCCGCGGCGATGCGGCGGCAGGCGGGCCACGTCGCGGCCGCCGAACATGATGGCGCCGCGGGCCCGGTCGAACCCGGCGAGTATACGAATGAGCGCGGACTTGCCGCTGCCCGGCGGCCCGACGATCGCGGTCAGCAAGCCGGGCGCCGCGAACAGGCTAAGCCCATCGAGGACCGCCACCCGTCCGCGCCGCCGTGTGAGCCCCGATATCGTCAGGCCCGCCGGATCCGCGGCGGGCGGGATCTCGGCGGCAAGGCCCGCGGCTACAGCCATTCCGCTCGGTCGTGCCCATTCTGCTGGTGAGACATGGCAACCCCCCTTTGAAGGTGGCGTTGGATCGGCCGACGGTGCCCGATGTTGGCGCCGGTGTTCCGATCATCCCAGGAGTGCCCGAGCATGGCCGTATCTGACAACGCCCGCGACGAAATCCGCGCTCTGCGCGACCAGGTCAACCAGCTGATGGACGACCGTGTGGCCCCCGCCTTCTCCGACGCGACCCGCCGGGCGGGCGCGGCCGCCACCCGCGCACGTGCGTACACCGAAGACCAGGCCGACATGGTCGCCGACCGCGTTCGCGACCAGCCGCTGATCGCCATCGGCGTCGCCGCCGCTGTCGGTTTCCTGTTCGGCCGCATCACCAAGTAGGACCGGAAGATGCGCACCGTCCGCCTAGCCCGCGTTGCCGCCCAGGCGGAGATACTCCTCCTGAAGCGGTTGCTCGCTGTAGCCATACGTCACGCGATCTTCGGCGTGGTGGCGGCGGTGTTCGCTCTGGCCTTCCTCACGTTGTTGCACGTCATCGCCGTGATGGCGCTCGAGCGGTTCGCCGGCCTGTCGCCGATCGTGTCGGTGGCGATCGTCCTGGTCGTCGACCTGCTGATCGCCGCGGTGTTCGGCTTGCTGGCAGCCGGCAAGATCGCCGATCCGGTGGCCGACGAGGCGCGACGGGTGCGCGATGCCAGCATCGAGCAGGCGCGCCAGAGCCTGACGTTGGCAGCTTTGCTGGCGCCGGCGACGCGCATGGTGGCGCAGACCGGCCTCGTGCGGGTAGTGGCGCAACTGGTGGGGTCGGGCCTGAGGCGGTCCCGCGGCTGACGGCCGGGCATCAGCCCCGGCGCGCGGGCAGGCATGCGGCGGTGAGCTGCATCATCGCCCGCGCTCGATGGCTTCCCGCATGTTTTTCCGCCGGCGGCATCTCGCCATAGGTAAGGGTGCCGCCGAGCGGGACGAATAGCGGGTCGTAGCCGAAGCCGAGCGTTCCACGCGGCGGCCATGTGACATGTCCATCGACCCTACCCTGGAAGCTGGCGGTTCCGCCGTCGGGCCAGGCCAGCGCCAGCACGCAGACGAACCACGCACGGCTGTCCTGCGAGCCTGCACGCTCCTGCTGGACACGCGCCATCGCGCTGCTGAAATCCTTGCCGGGGCCAGCCCATCGTGCGGAGAACACCCCGGGCGCGCCACCCAGGGCGGCGACGCAGAAGCCCGAATCGTCGGCGAGTGCCGGCAGGCCGGTGGCCAGGGCGGCGGCCAGCGCTTTCAGGCACGCATTGCCTGCAAAGTCGGGCGCTGTTTCGTCGGGCTCGGGAAGACCAAGCTCCGCCGCCGATATAGGATCGATCCGGAACGGCTCCATCAAGGCCGCAATCTCGCGCAGTTTGCCGCGATTATGGCTGGCGATCACCAGCCGGCTTCCTGCCGCCAACTGCCGGACCACGATCGCACTCAGGCCAGGGCTGCACGCTGCGCTTCGAACAACCGCGCCGTGCCGATCCGGGCAAGGCGCATCAATTCCAGGAATTGTGGTTCGCTGAAGGGCGCCTGCTCGGCGGTGCCCTGTATCTCGACGATCCCGGTTTCGGTCAGGACGAAGTTCGCATCGGCCTCGGCGCCGCTATCCTCCTGGTAGTCGAGGTCCAGCACGGCCTCGCCCCCCACCAGCCCGCACGAGACGGCGGCGACCTGGCCCAGCAGCGGAACGGTGGCGATGACGCGGTTCGCGGCCAGGCGGCGGAAGGCCAGGGTCAGGGCCACATAGGCGCCGGTGATGCTGGCGCAGCGTGTGCCGCCATCGGCGTTCAGCACGTCGC
>CAZZWO010000150.1:0-7527 GCA_964657885.1 uncultured Acetobacteraceae bacterium
AACGCGGCCGCCGGAAAGACCGCACGCGGCCGCGTAGCCGCGTCGCGGACCACCAAGGCGTCGGCCACCCGCGGGACCAAGGCGGCGACAACACGCGCTGCAAAGGCTACCGGGACGACACGCGGCACCAAGGCTGCGGCAACGCGGGCGAAGAACGCCGGCACACGCACGACGCGGGCGACGGCGACGCGGGCAACTGCCACGCGCGGAACGAAGGCGGCTGCAACGCGGGCGACCGCAGGCCGCAAGCCCGCAACACGCGGACCGGGCCGTCCTGTCGGTTCGAAGAACGCTCCTCGTACCGCCAAGACGACGCGCGCGACAAAGACCACGGCCGAGCGCCGCACAGCAGCCCCTAAGGTCGACGGGCGCACCACGAACGGCCGCAAGAAAGCAGCGCGCGCCGCGAACGGAACGGGCCGCGTATCGGCACGTGCTGCGGCGACGGAAACAAAGACCCGCAAGCCGCGCCGCGCTCGCGAGCCGGAACTGCACGATGAAATGCCGGTAACCTCAGCGTCGGAAGCGGCGCCCAAGAAGCGTGGCCGTCGCAAGATGGTCGCCGAAACTCCGGTCGAGTCGACGCCTGCGCCCGAGCATGAGGAAGAGCACACGGCGTCGGACGATTTCGAGCACGGCTGATCTTCGGTCGGGTCGCTCGCGACTTCTAGCTCAGCATCAGCAAAGCCGCCCGGGATCGTACCAAGGTCCCGGGCGGTTTCGTTTTCGGCAGCTTCGTGCGGGGTTGCCTTGTCATCTTCGCCGTCCGGGCCGGTCAACGATCGCGATGCAGCGTCAAACGCGGGCTTTGAAACTCTGCGCGTCCATCGGGCGTGCGGCCGGCTTGCCTGCTGCGCCGTAGCGATTGCTCTGCGGACCGCTGCGGGCGGCTTTCGCAACCAGGTCCAGCACGCGGCTCTGCACGCGCATCGCCCGCTTCAGAAGCTGCCTGTTCTCCTCGGCCAAACGTCCGAGATCGCGCATCTTGTCGTTGGCGATCGCCGCCGGATCGGCGGCCCTCCAGGCAGCGGCAAGCGCGTCGGCCGCGGCGTGCTTGGGTGCCAGCAAGCCGCCGGCGCGGGCGAAATCCATCGCTTCAAGCGCGGCATTCTCCTCGACAAGCAGCACGCTGAGCCGGCGTATCGCCTCGTTCATCGCGGGGTCGTTCGGCAGGCTGATAAGCTCGGTCATCGGCGTGTTTCCTGTAATCGCAACATCTGTTGAAAGACCGGCTCGGCCAGTCCCAGCCCACCGCTGCGGGCAATCTGCTTGGCGACTTCCGACACCATCATCGGCTTGAAAGCCTGCTCGGCAGCACCGCCTCCGAACGGGCCTTCGGCAGTATCGGCAGTGTCGAACATCGGCTTCAGCAACTCGTTGAGTGCGACCGCCGTGAAATCCTCGGCTGCGCGATGCAGTTTGGCGGTCACTGCGTCGGGCTTTCCCGAAGCGCCGGCGGGTGGCGGGGACGCGGACGGCAGGTCGATACGCATCATCTCACCTCCAGATCGGCTTGCAGCGCGCCTGCGGCCTTGATCGCCTGCAGGATGCTGATGAGGTCGCGCGGGCCGACGCCCAGCGCATTCAGGCTCGCCACCAGATCGCGCAATGTCGGCGACGCGGTCAGCAGGCCCAGTTTGTGGTCGTGTTCGGTATCGACGCTGATGGAGCTGCGCTGCGTGGTCGCGGTCTTGCCGCCGCTCAGCGCGCCGGGCTGGCTCACCTCCGGCGTTTCCGACACGCGGATCGTGAGGTTGCCCTGCGCGATCGCGACGGTACTGATGCGAACGTTCGCCCCCATCACGATGGTGCCGCTGGTCTCGTCGATGACAACGATCGCAGGGGTGTCGGGCTCCACGCGCAACTCCTCGATCCGGGTGAGGGCGTCCACCACGTCCATGTTGTGCAGGTTCAGTGTGACGGTGCGCGGATCGGTGGCGCGCGCGGTGCCCGGGCCGATCGCTTCGTTGATCGCGATCTCCATGCGCCGTGCGGTGGTCAGGTCGGGGTTGCGCAAGGCCAGCGCCACCGCTTCGTGCGCGCCGAGGGCGAAGGCCACCTCGCGTTCCACGATGGCGCCGTTGGCGATCTTCCCCGATGTCGGCACGTTGCGGGTGACCGACGAGCCGGAAGCGCCGCGCGCTGCCACCGCTCCCGTTGTGACGGCACCCTGGCCCACGCCATAGACTTCGCCGTCGGCGGCAAGCAGCGGCGTCACCAGCAATGTGCCACCCGACAGGTTCGTTGCATCACCGATCGCCGATACCGAGACGTCGATGCGGCTGCCGGTGCGTGCGAAGGCCGGCAGGTTGCCGGTGACCATCACCGCGGCGACGTTCTTGGTTTGCAGCTTGGCGATCTGGTCCCGGGTGTTGACGCCGAGCCGCTCGAGCATCCCGACCAGGGATTCGCGGGTGAACACCGCGGTGTCGAGCTTGTCGCCGGTGCCGTTCAGGCCGACCACCAGTCCGTAACCGACCAGCTGGTTCTCGCGCACGCCTTCGACGTCGGCGATGTCCTTCACCCGGACCTGCGCCTGCGCGCCGACCGTCCAGGCGAGCGACAGCAGCGCGAGCAGGATGGCGGCGCGTGTTTGCAAGCCGGCAACCTTTGCGCGCCATGCTGCGCGTCGGCGGCCGGTGCTGGTGCGTGGAGAGCGGGATCCTTCGGGCATGCGATGCAGAAGACCACCAAATGGTTGCCGGAACGTGCATCACCGGCGCGGCCGGTAACCGAACGAAGGAAGTTGAATATGCGGATCGATCGGTTGGGCGCCCCGGCAAACGCCGCCCGTTCGCGGATGCGGCGGGGTGGCGGCGCGTTCGAGTTGCCGGGAGAAGCCGGGACGCAGACCGATGCGGCGCCGGCGAACGAGGCGGCTCCGGCGGGCGGCGGTGCCGCCGCGCTCACATCGCTGGCGGAATTGGCTCAGGCGGGAGCGGCGCCGGCTGCCGGGCAATCGTCCGCAGTGGCGCTGGACGCCGCCGCTGCCCGGCAAGGCGATGAGCTGCTGAAAGCCTTGCAGGGCTTGCAACTCGCCGGGCTGGAGAACCGGTTCACGGCAGATGCAGCATCCGGCCACGGTGCGGGTGCTGCCCCAGGGGGCGCGACGGATGCCGCGCGTAAAGCCCTCGCCGATCTTGCCCAGGGCACCGGCCGGGCTGCCGACCCGGCCCTGAACGACCTGCTGCAGGCCATCGCGGCGCGGGCCGCGGTCGAGGTTGCACGCTCCGGGTGACACTGCTCAGGCGATCGTGTGCGTCCCTTGCGACTGTGCTTGGCGCAGGGAAGCGTCGCGTCTATAAGCCGCGCCAGAAGGCCGGGGCGGCCCAGATGGTCTCCGATGCTGGCGCTTGCCGCCCCGCCGCACAAACGAGGATCGGCCTGGATGATGCTCACGCTGCCGCCCGACTACAGGCCATCCGACAGCGAGGAGTTCATGAACCCGCTGCAGGCCGAATATTTTCGCCAGAAGCTGCTCCGGTGGCGTGCGGACCTGTTGCGCGATTCCGACGACACGCTCGCCAGCCTGGGCCAGGGCGGCATTCTGGAAGCTGACATCACCGACCGTGCCAGCGTGGAGACCGATCGCGCCCTGGAGCTGCGCACCAGGGATCGTGCGCGCAAGCTGGTGTCCAAGATCGACCAGGCATTGCAGCGCATCGAGAACGGCCAGTACGGTTTCTGCGAGGAAACCGGCGAGCCGATCGGGCTGCGCCGTCTCGAGGCCCGCCCGATCGCCACCCTCTCGCTCGAGGCGCAGGAACGCCACGAGCGGATGGAACGTGTGCACCGCGACGAGTAGCCGGGTTCAGAACGGCAGCAGGATGTCCAACGCCTGCTGGCCGTAGCGCGGCGTCTGCACCTCCGTCAGTTGCCCACGGCCACCATACGAGATGCGGGCTTCGGCCATCCGGTCATGCGGCACCGTGTTGTCGCTCGCGATGTCCTGCGGGCGAATGACCCCGCTCACCTGCAGCTCACGCAGTTCGCTGTTCACCCGCATCTCCTGGCGTGCGGCCACGACCAGGTTGCCGTTCGGCAGGACCTGAGTGATCACCCCGGCCAGCCGCAGCGTCACCGTCTCGTTGCGTTTGATGCTGCCGGTCCCGACTGCCGAATTGCCGCTGTTCGCATTGACCAGCAGGCTTGAGTTCACTGCTTTGCCCAGCAGTTTGGGCAGGCTCGCCTCCAGCCCGAAAAGGTTCGGCAACCCTTCGGTTTCGGTGCCGGTGCGCGTGGCGGTCGTGGCGTTCTGCACGTTGGCCGCATCCGTCACATTCACCAGCACGGTCACGATGTCGCCGACCTGCGCCGCGCGCTGGTCCTTGAAGAATGCGCGGCTGCCGCCCCGCCAAAGGCTCGCAGGTTCGCGCGGCGCCGCCTCGGGGCGCGGCATCGGCATCGTCACCGGGCGCCAGCGTGGATCGGCGGTGGGGTCGGCGGTTGCCGTCATCACCGGTGGCCGCCCGATTTCGGACATCCGGTCCAGCGTGTTGCAGGCCTGCAAGCCGATGACCGGCACCAGCAGCAGCGTGCGCGCAAAGGCCTTCATCGCGGCGGGCCGCGGAAGCGCGCTCATCGTGCGGAAACCAGCGTCACGACCGCTCCACGCGGCGCCACGCGGACTTCGCCCGGTCCTGTCACCTCGGCATCCACCAGCAGGTGTGATACCGGGTTCTCGACGCGAATGCGGTCGCCGCGCGCTCCCGCTTCGGTGGCGATCCCCTGCGCGCTGAGGGCGATGCCTTCGCTGTCCAGCGTCATGCGCACGGCGGCACCGCGCAACACCAGCGGCGGCCGCACGAGGTCGGCCACGCTCACCGGCTGCCCTGCCGACAAAGCGTGTTTCACCGACAATCCGCGCGCGGCCTCCAGCGTCACGCCCGCCGCACCTCGAAGGTTCGCCGTACGGACGCGCGCCTGCTGCAGGTCACCATCCTCGACGATGGCGCCCGGCACGAGCCGGCGCGCGGCCACCACCGTTTCGGTCATCGAAACCACCTGGCCGGACACGCGTGTCTGCATTTCGGTCATGTCCGGCGAGGATACCGTCAGCATGGCGCTGAAATGTCCGCTTTGCGCATCGAAGCTGAGTTGCGAGATCTCGGGCGAGATACCGGCGCGCGCAGGTACCAGGATCGGCTGGATGTCGGGCGCGACCACGTCCGCATCGGCGGGTGCGCCGGCATCGGCGAGGCTGCGGCGCAAAGCCGCGTCGATCACCGCGCGCGGCAGCGTTTCGCCATGACGCTCGATCACCGCCTGCTCGTTGCCGGTCGAGGGACGCCAATCGACGTTGAAATCACGCGCGATCGCGGCGAGCTGCGGTGATCCCACCACGATGCGCGCGCCAGGTGCAGGCGATGCGCCCAGCACGCGGTCGGGCGTCGTGCCCAGTTCGTCGAACAGGTCGGCCAGCCGTATCGTCGGCCCGACAATCTGGCCGAACGGCTTGAGGATTGCGGCGTGGCAGGCCGCCTGGGGTGCGGCGCACAGGAAGAAAGCCATGATGGAATGAACGGCGCGCATCTGAAATCACCTCAGGTTCGTGAGTGTCTGCAGCATCTCGTTGGACGACGTGATGACCTTGCTGTTCATCTCGTAGGCGCGCTGCGCGGTGATCAGGCTGGTGATCTCGGTCACCACGTTCACGTTGCTGCTCTCGACATAGCCCTGCATCACGCTGCCATAACCGGGCGAACCCGGTGATCCGGTGGCGGCATTGCCCGAAGCGCCGCTTTGCAGAAACAGATTGTCGCCTTGCGCATCCAGGCCCGCCTCGTTCGGGAAAGCCGCGAGCTGGATCTGGCCGAGCGTCTGCGGCGCGGTCTGCCCGCTGATCGTTGCCTGCACCTGGCCCGATGCGTTCACGCTGACGCTGACTGCGTTGGTGGGAACGGTGATGCCGGGCGCCACGGGAAAGCCGTCGGCGGTGACGATCGTGCCGTCCGGGGCAAGGGCGAACGTGCCGTCGCGAGTGTAGGCGACCTCGCCCGATGGCAGCGTCACCTGGAAATACCCGTTGCCCTGGATCGCCATGTCGAGCGAATTGCCGGTCTGCTGCAGGTTGCCCTGTTCGGTGATCCGGTAGATTGCAGCGGTCTTCACGCCGAGACCGATCTGCGCGCCGGACGGCACGACGGTGCCGTTATCCGACGAGTTCGAACCGACGCTGCGCAGGTTCTGGTAGATCAGATCCTGGAACTCGGCACGCCGGCGCTTGTAGCCGGTGGTGCTCATGTTCGCGATGTTGTTGGAGATGACCTCCACATTCGTCTGCTGCGCCTGCATTCCGGTGCCGGCGATGTCCAATGACCGCATCGTAGTGCGCTCCTTATATAGAGTGTGTCGTGTTCAGCTTTTTGCCGGCTGAGGCTCAGGCAGACGGGGCGGCGATCTTGTCGATGGCGCTCTGGCGGCGCTGGCCCTCGGCTTCCACCATCTGCGTCACGAACTGGAAGTCGCGCTCGGTGGAGATCATCCGCGTGATTTCGGCGATCGGCTGCACGTTGCTGTCTTCCACCGCACCCTGGATGATCTTCGGCCTGGCAACCGGCGTGGTCGGCACATCCGCGCGAAACAGCCGGCCACCTTCGGCGGTGATGCGGTTCGGATCGTTCGGGCGCACGACGGCGATCTGGCCGATCACGCCGTTCTGGCTGCGCAGCGTGCCGTCGGCCTTCACCGTCAGGTCGGTATCGGCAGGCGACAGGCGCATCGGCTGCGCATTCACATCGAGCAGCGGGTTGCCGGCTTCATCGGTGATGCCGCCATCCTTCTGCAACGTGAAACGGCCGGCGCGGGTCAGCCTGGTGCCGTTCGCGGTCTGCACGGTGAACCAGCCTTCACCCGACATCGCGAGGTCGAGCGGATTGCCGGTGTTGCTGATCGCGCCCTCGGCACGGTCGCGATAGGTGGCGCGTGTCTGGGTGAAGGCGATTGTGCGGCCGCCCACGGGTTCGGCGCCGGCCGGCTCGCGCACCAGCCAGTCGGCGAACACCGTGCGTTCGGCGCGGTAGCCAGGCGTGCTGGAGTTGGCCAGGTTGCCGGCCACCACATCCATCGCCCGCTGCTGGGCGGACAGGCGGGACAGGGCGATGTTGGTGATGTTGTCCATGAGCGCGATCCCGTTCGCATCGGCCTGCCGGGTGGCGGATGCGAAAATGTGAAGCGCAAGCCTTGTGCCAGGCCGAAACGGCCGTCTTCCGGGGGAGAACGGACGTGTCGCGGGGCCCGAAATCGGGTTGCCCGGCCGTTTTTGCCGGGCTGAAACTGCCTGCCCGGCAGCTTGCGGACGGTCAGGCCATGGGAACCGTGCGGGGCCGATGCGTTCAGGCCGGAGACGCCCGAGGCTGGCCGCAACTGACGGCCACCTTCGACAACCAGGGCGCACAAGGATGGAGGACGATCACATGGCAAACACCGTGAAGACCCTGATGCTGGCCGGCTGTATCGCGGCCCTGGCGAGCGGCGGCGCGATGGCGCAGGCGGCTGGCGGCGGTGCGGGCGGCGCAGGCGGCAGTG
>CAZZWO010000151.1:0-7494 GCA_964657885.1 uncultured Acetobacteraceae bacterium
CTACTGGTATCCGCGCGGCGGCATCCCGATCGACGTGTTCTGGCCGACCGGCTCGCCGCCCGACGGGGCCTGGATCCCCGACCAGGGCGTTCCCGGCTATCGCGGCCGGGGCTAGTTGGGCATCGCCGCACACTCGACCGGCGAGCGCATCCGCGACCACGCCCTCGCCCTGGGTTTCGACGCAGTGGGGTTCGCGCCCGCCGAACTAGGACCGGAGGCGCGCGCACGCCTCGGCGCGTTCCTCGCGTCCGGACACCACGGCGACATGGGCTGGATGGCCGAGCGCACCGAACAGCGCAGCCACCCGCAAGCCCTCTGGCCGGAAGCCAGCACCATCATCGCACTCGGGCTCTCCTATGCCCCCGACAGCGACCCGCTCGACAACCTGGCGAAGCCCAGCCGCGGCAACATCTCCGTCTTTGCGCGCCACCGCGACTACCACGACGTCTTGCGCGGCAAGCTGAAACACCTCGCGCAGTTCATCGTCAGCCGCTTCGGTGGCGCCGTGAAGGTGTTCACCGACACGGCACCCGTGATGGAGAAGCCGCTGGCCGGCGCCGCCGGTCTCGGCTGGCAGGGCAAGCACACCAACCTGGTGTCGCGGACCCACGGGTCCTGGCTGTTCCTCGGCGAGATCTTCACCACGCTCGACCTGCCGCAGAGCGCCCCATCGGGCGGCAGCTGCGGCACCTGCGAGCGGTGCCTGCATGCTTGCCCGACCGATGCGTTTCCGGCGCCCTACCGGCTCGATGCCACGCGATGCATCTCGTACCTGACCATCGAGCATCGCGGCCCGATCCCGCACGAACTGCGCCCGCTGATCGGCAACCGCATCTATGGCTGCGACGATTGCCTGGCCGTGTGCCCGTGGAACCGCTTCGCGCGCGCCGGGCGGGAGGAGAAGTTGCACGCCCGTCCCGACCTCGCATCGCCCCGGCTGGCGGAGCTGGCCGCCCTCGACGATGCCGCGTTCCGCACCTTGTTCGCCGGCTCCCCCGTCAAGCGCACCGGGCGTGACCGTTTCGTGCGCAACGTGCTGGTGGCCATCGGCAACTCCCAGGACCCCTCATTGCGTCCCGCCGCCCTGGCGCTGGTCGCCGACCCCGATCCCGTGGTGGCGGAGGCGGCAGGCTGGGCCGCGGACCGGCTCGCCACACCGTGCTGACCAAGCGCAGCTTCTCGCTTGCCGGCCACCGCACCAGTGTCGCGCTGGAGCCGGCGTTCTGGACCGTGCTGGAGGCCGAGGCGAGGCAAAAAGGCGCGACACTCGCCCGACTCGTTGCCGGCATCGACGCACAACGGCCACCCCAGCAAACCCTGGCATCGTCGTTGCGGCTGGCAGCCCTCGCTTCGGCCAGACACCATGACAACGCGCGTTAATCATTACGAAACCGGTCATACTGCAAGGTCGTCCTACCCGAAACCGGGTCGATCCTGTGGAGAAACAAAGCCGATGCCTTCGACAATCGACATCACCAGCCAGACCGTCTGCAGCACCCTGGTGCTCGGCGATCGCCTGCTCACACTGGCCGGCGACGCCTCCCGCGCGGGGCTGCACCGTCCGGCCGAACGGCTGCTCCGCCTGGCTTACGCGTTGTACGATGAAAAGCCCGGGCATGACGGCACGCTCGCCCACGCCTGAACCGCCATCGCGCCGAAGCACCCGGAGCCGCCTGATGGCGGCTGTCGGGGCCATATGGCTTTCGTCCGCCGCCGCCGCCCAGCTACCCGCTTCGAAGGCCGGGCCTGTCATGGGGCACAGCATCCTGGGAGACAGCGTGCTGCCCCACGCGGTGTCGCCGGCCGCCCGCCGGTCCTGGATGGCGCGGCAGTCGGCCCTTTGCCTGTCGGCCATCGCCGATGCCGGGGCGCGTTACGGTTTGCCGCCGGGCCTGCTCGCCGCGGTGTCGCGGGTGGAAACCGGCCGTCCGTTGCCGGTGACCGGCGACCGGCAGCCCTGGCCCTGGAGCGTCGATGCCGATGGCGAGGCGCTGTTTTTCGACACCCGGGCCAGTGCGGCCGCCGACACCGCATTCCGCCTGTCGCACGGCGCGCGCTTCGTGGATATCGGGTGCATGCAGATTGACCTCCGCATGCACCCGCGCGCGTTCGCCAACCTGGCCGAGGCGTTCAACCCGGTGCTCAACGCCGATTATGCCGCGCGCCTGCTGCTGGCCTTGCACGCGGCCGGACATAGCTGGCCGCAAGCCGCCGGGCTGTACCACTCGGCAACACCCGGATTGCTCGAACCCTACCAGGCCAGCGTCGAGCGGATGCGCCGGTCACAAAAGAACACGCTCGCCAACTGAGCGTGTCCGTTCAGTGTCGCCTGGCGTGGTGGGCGGGACGTGCGGGACGGGCGGGCGGCGGCACCGGCCACACGAGCTCCGGCGTTGCACGAAGTGTAGGCCAGGTCCCGGCAAGGTGGATGCCGAGCTGGACGTTTGGCACCGCCTCCGATTGTGCCGGAAACAGCCCGAGGCGGAGATCGACATCCGAGCCGTTCGCCTCGCCAGCCCCTTGAACCGCCACCTGCCCGCCAGGAGCGGCAATGGTCTGCAGCGGAACATCCACGCGGCCTTGCGCCAATACGACCGCCAGAGTTCCAGAAAAACCCGCGGTGTCGCCCTTGGTCAGCGCCGCCTGAACCGCATCGCGTCCCGCCTGCCCTGACAACGCCAGCCCGTTCGCGGCGGCGCCCAGGTCGAAGCCGGCGACCTGCATGTTGTGCAAACCAAGCGTAGCCTGTCCCGACACGCGGTGCAGCAGGTCGGGGATGTTCGCTCCGGACGAGGTCACGTCCAGCAGCAGATCCGCTTCCCCACCTTCCGGCCGGACCGGCGGGCCAGAGGGCAAGCTGTCGAGCCGCATTCCCGTCCACTCACCCTGCAGGGCGAGCCTTGGCGGCACCGCGGCCAGGTCGAACGCTGCTTGCCCCGACAGCTTCCCTCCCGTTGGGACCACCGCCTCGAAGCCGGCAAGCCCGACTCCACCGCCCAGCTCAAGCGAGGCGGTGGCGTGCTCTCCTGAGGCGGCCCTGTCCACCGTCACCTGCGCCGCGCTCAGCCGAAGCTGTGCGGACCAGCCCTGCAGCAAAGCGGGCGAAATCATGCCCATCGAAGCCGGACCCGGCAGCGCCAGCAGGCCGGAGGTGATGCCGCCGCTCAGCAACGGCTCCTTCCCTGTCAGGTCGAGGTCGAGCTGTCCCGCAAGCTGCAGGTCGGCTGCGGCCAGGTCAAAATCCTGCGCGGTGAAATGGCCGGGCCGCGTGCTCACACGGGCCCGCAACGCCACCGACCCGGTGTCCAACCAGCGTTCCGCGCCAGCCACGCCCAGCGCCGCCAGCAAACGGGGTGCGCCGGGATGACGCAGCGTCAGCGTGCCGTCGCCGGTCCGGGCAACGGTGTCCGCCTCCCATTCGGCTTCCGCCAGGATGTCCTGCATCTCGGCCCGGACCTGCATCCCGAGAGCGTCAGGCGGCCCCTCGGCCGTAGCCTCGGCCGATAATGGTCCGTGCCAAAGGCCGGACCCCCATCGCCAGCCGGCCGGCATTGCGCCGAAGACGACCGCCGCATCCGGGGCCGATACCGAAGCGGCACCAGCGGTCACCGTTCCATCGATGGCAATCGCGCCCTCTATCGAGACGTTCGCACCGAAAACCGTGGCGCTCGCGTGGTCCACCACGAGGCCCGCCGGGCCGGTGCGGACATCCAGCCGCATTTCCGTCAACTCGGCGCGTCGCCAGACCGCGTTGGCCGTAGCCACATGCAAGTCGGTCTCGAACGCGGCAGCGGACTGCCCGATGCGGCTCAGCATCGGCCCTATCGGCTGGCCGGGTACGGCAGCACGGCCGAGCCAGTCGTCGAGGGACAGGCGATCCAGGTTAAGTGTGGCCGTCAGCTTCGGATGCGCGCCGGTCACCACGGTCAGACCACCCGTCACGGCAGCGCCATCGACCTCGCCGCTCAGCCCCGCGACCGCCAGGTTGCCGCGTCCGATCGATGCCATGCCCGCCAGCCGGCCATGCAGCAGCACCGGCGCCGGTATCGCCCCGGCGAGCCCGGGTGCCAGCGGCGTCAACCACGCCAGCGTCGCCTTGAGGTCCGGCGCGTCGATGTTGGCGGGGCCGGTGACCAGCAATCCGTCCACGCCGCTGAGCGTTCCGCCGAGCGAAAGCCGCGCCTGGCCGGGCAGGGTCGCCTCCGCCTGATCCAGCCGTAAGATGGTTCCGTCGGACAGCAGCGCGCCGCGCAGGTCCTGCAGTGTTCCGTTCAGGAAGCGCGCGCGATCCGCGGAAAACTCCAGCCGCGCCGGCAAACCGGGCAGCGCCGGCCGGGCGGCCCCGATCACCCGCACCCATTCGTCGAGGTCCAGCGATGACGCGTGCACCCGGCCGTCCAGCCGCTGCGGCGTCCCGAGATGCAGCGCCAGCGCGCCGGTGGCCGGCGAACCGCCCAACGACAGGGTGATCGAAGCGGCCTCGATCCGCTCACCGGACGCGACGAAAGGCGCGTCCGCCCGCCAGCTCAGCCTGGCCAGCGGCAGCAGCAGTGACAAATCGGGACCGCCCGCCTGCAGACGGCCCTGGATGACGCCGTCGGCCAGCGTGCCTTCTACCTTGCCGCCCGTCTCGGCCGCCGCACCCTGCCCGTGCACCGCCAGATCGACCGCCGAGACACCATCCGCGTCCGGCGCCCCAAGCGCGCTCGTAAACCGCCAGCTCCGACCACCCATCAACGCGAAACCCTCGGCGCCGAACCCCGAAGCCGCACCGGCATCCGGTTGAAGCAGGCCGGACGGCAATATCCCGCTCGCCGCCGGCTCCGGACCGCCATGGATGCCGGCGTTGATGCCGGTCACCTCGGCCCGGCCGATGCGCAGCGTGCCGTTCTCCATGTGGGCGGAAAAAGCGTGCGGCACCCGCGGGCGCGATGGATGGGCGAAGCCGTCGGGCAATGGCCAGGGAAGCCGCAGCACCGGCGCCCCCAGCACCAGGTCGCGCGGCACGATCCGGCCTGCCAGCAGCGGCGCCAGCGCCACCTGCAGCCGCAATGCACCGAGCTGCGCCGAGATGCCGTCGCCCTGGTCCGGCAAGGTCACGTCGGCCGCCGTCAACACCGCTTCGGGCAACAGGCGCAAGGTGACCTCGCCGCCGATCACCACCGGCCGGCCTAGCTGCGCACTGGCGATCGCGGCGATCCCGGTCCGGAAACGGCCCCAATCCAACAGCGGGGGCACCGCCCAGGCGGCGAGCAGCACGGCCGCGATCAAGCCCGCCGACACGCCCGCGAGGATGCGCGCCAGCCTGTGCTGCCGCCCCGCCGCATGCGCGTCAGCCGGCCGCCCCGGCCAGGACGCCGGATGCGGTGCCGGCGGAAGATCGGGAAACTGCGGTGGCATGATCCTCCTGCCTGCGGGCTCATCGTCAGATTGCGGGTCGCATGAAGGCGGGGCCCAGAAAGGGGGCTCAGAAACGCGGGGGCCCAGAAAGGCGGGGGCATCGAAGGCGGGGCGCGCATCAGAGCGGGACGCAACGTCAGGCCTCGGCGGAAGCCCGATTGCTGAACAGGAGTTGTGTTCCCGTCAACCACCCCATGCTACGTCAAACAGATGAACGGCGTCCTCACATGATCGCGTCCAGCCGCCGGCAAAGCACCTCGCGCACATGAGCTACTGGGGCAAACTGCTCGGCGGGATGGCCGGCTTCGCCATGGGCGGCCCGCCCGGCGCGGTGATGGGCGCGGCGCTCGGCCACGCCGCCGACAGCGGCGCCATGCCCCGCCTGCTGCGGCAGCTGCCCAACGCCACAAGCTTCCATCCCGCCCGTATCGCTGCCTTGTTCGCCCCGCGCGAGCAGGTGTTCGCGATGTCGGTCGTCGCACTCTCGGCCAAGCTGGCGAAGTGCGACGGCGCCGTCAGCCGGGCGGAGATCGACGGCTTCAAGCGGCATTTCCGCGTCCCCCCCGAGAGCGCCAGGGAAATCGGCCGCCTCTTCGATCAGGCCCGAGACGCCGCCGACGGTTACATGCCCTACGCCACCCAGCTCGGCGAAAGCTTCGCCGACAACCGTGGCGTGCTCGAGGACGTGCTCGCCGGCCTGTTCGGGATTGCCCGCGCCGACGGCCCGGTGAACCAGAAGGAGCTCGAGTTCCTCGCCGGCTGCGCCCGCGGCTTCGGCCTGGACGGCCGCGCCTGGGAGCGCGCCCGCGGCGGCACCGCACGGCCGCAACCCGGCGCCGAACCGGACGCCTACGCCGTCCTCGGCATCGCCCGCTCTGCCAGCGACGAGGCGGTCAGGGCGGCGTGGAAGCAGTTGATGCGCGACAACCACCCCGATGGCCTGGCCGCCAAGGGCGTCCCACCCGAGTTCATCGCCCGCGCCACCGACAAGGTCGCCCGCATCAACGCCGCCTGGGACACCGTCAAGCGCGAGCGCGGCCTGTGACCGGTGCGGCGCTCGCCATCGAAGACCTGCCAAGCCCGAACGCGGACGAACGCCCGGGCGGCGCCGCATCGGTCGACATGCTGGTCCTGCATTACACCGGCATGCAGACTGCGCAGGACGCCATCGACCGCCTGCGCGATCCGGACGCCCGCGTATCGTCCCACTACGTGGTCGATGAGGATGGGCGGGTGTTGCGGCTGGTGCCGGAGCACCTGCGGGCATTCCATGCCGGCATCTCGTACTGGCGCGGAAGGCGGGTGCTGAACGACCCCTCCATCGGCATCGAGATCGTCAACCCGGGACACGAATGGGGCTACCGGCCGTTCCCGCCGGCGCAGATGGAGGCGGTGCGCACCCTGTGCCTCGGCATCCTGTCTCGCCACGTGATCCCCGCCCGCAACGTGGTCGGCCACAGCGACATCGCGCCCAACCGCAAGCAAGACCCGGGCGAGCTGTTCGATTGGCGCTGGCTGGCGGCGTCCGGCATCGGCATCTGGCCCGATTCAAATGCTGGCCCCGGCACCGCGCCTTCCCCCAACCCGGCAGCCGACCTGCACCGGACGCTCGCCACCATCGGCTACGACCCGGAGATGGACTCCAAGACGCTGATCACCGCTTTCCAGCGCCATTGGCTGCCTGACCATGTCCACGGCGAGGCGGATGCCGCGACCCTGGCCCGCGCCCAATCGCTTGAAAGGATGCTGGCGGGCACCTGACGCAAGCTGAACCGGGCAAACGGCCCTGCTTCCCTTGCAGCCCGCGGCAGCGCACGCCACAACCCATCCGCCAGACGGCTGGACGACCGCTGCCTATCGCGCGTGAGCGGGACAGCAGAGGAAAGTCCGGGCTCCACGGGAATACGGTGCCGGCTAACGGCCGGCGGGGGCGACCCCAGGGAAAGTGCCACAGAAAACAAACCGCCCGACGCTCGTGGGAAACCATGGGCCAAGGGCAAGGGTGAAACGGTGCGGCAAGAGCGCACCGCGCCCCTGGCGACAGGGGCGGCAGGGTAAACCCCACCGGGAGCAAGACCGAATAGGGGCGGCCGG
>CAZZWO010000152.1:0-7469 GCA_964657885.1 uncultured Acetobacteraceae bacterium
ATCACTCCGTCTTCCGGCAGTACCAGCGGATTGTCGGCGGCGGCGTTCAGCTCGGCGACCGCGCGGTCGGCTTCCGCCTTGGAGTCGTGGGCGCGGTCCAGATCGGCGGCGATCGTGTTGGCCCGCATCTCGAGGATCGAGCCGACCCTCGGCAATCCCCACCGCGACACGAGCAGGTAGAACACCACGAAGATCAGTGCGCCCCAGATGACCTGGGCGGTCAGCAGCTTGTTGCCGAAATCGAGCTGCGGCATCGTTTCCGCATGCGCGGTCCTGGCTATGAGTGTGGCTGTAAGGACCGAAGCTGCTGCGCGTTTGACGGCCGGCATGTTCACCATCCTAGAGGTCGCACAAGACAAGTCTGATCCGCGGGATGGGGAGGCGGAGCGAAAACCCCGCCTCATGCGTTTCAGGTGAACAGGATCAGGAACGCGATGAGCAGCGCGAACAGCGCGACCGCTTCCGTCAGTGCGAACCCGAGAATGCCGAGGCCGAACACCTGGTCGCGGGCCGACGGGTTGCGGGCGATGCTGGTGACCAGCGCCGAGAAGATGTTGCCGATGCCGATGCCCACGCCGGCCAGCGCGATGACGGCGATACCCGCGCCGAGCGCCTTGGCAGCCGGGATGAAAGCCTGGGCAGTCTGAACGTCCATTTTGAGCGTGTCCTTATGGGTTGGGAAAGAAAGGGTTGGTGAACCGGGTGGTGGGCCGTGCGCCTGCCGTCTCCGCTCAGTGCAGGTGCACCGCGTCGTGCAGGTAGATGCAGGTGAGGATGGCGAACACGTAGGCCTGCAAGGCGGCGACCAGCAGCTCGAAGCCCATCAGCACCACGTTGATCGCCAGCGGGCCGATCGCGCCGACCGCCCCGATGACCGACGCGCTGCCGAGCATCACCACGAATGTCGCGAACACCGCGAACATCACGTGCCCGGCCACCATGTTGGCGAACAGACGGATCGACAGGCTGACCGGACGCGAGAGGTAGGAAATGATCTCGATCGGCACGATCAGCGGTGCGAGGAACACCGGCGCGCCGGACGGGAAGAAGTAGCTGAAGAAGTGCAGCCCGTGCTCCATCAGAGCGACTGCCGTCACCAGCACGATGACCAGGACGGCCAGTGCCGCGGTCACCGCGATGTGGCTGGTGTAGGTGAACGAAAAGGGGACCAGGCCGAGCAGGTTGCCCATCAGCACGAAGAAGAACAGCGTGAAGACGAACGGGAAGTAGCGCCGGCCCTCGGGCCCGATCTGGTCCACCGCCATGCGGAACGTGAAATCGTAGGCCATTTCGGCCGCGGCCTGCAGCCGGCCCGGCACTACGGCGCGCGGCCGCGACCCGTAGTACAGCAGCGCCAGCACGAGGGCGCAGCCGATCACCATCAGCAGGTTCGCCTGGGTGAAGTTCACCGCGGCGCCCACGAAGCCGACCGGTTCGAGCCGGAACTGGCCCAGCGCGTCGATCGTATGTGCGCCCGTCTGTTCTGCGGCGGCTGCCACTATCGCCTAATCCTTGTCTCGGCCCGATCCACCCCGGGTACGCTCATTGCCGTGCCGGCCCCACCTGGCGCCACACGTTCAGCAGACCCGCGGCGCCCCCCAGCACCACGAAGATCACGAGGAACAGCGGCAGCGTGTGCAGCCAATGGTCCAGCGCCCAGCCGATGGCAACAGCCACCGCCAGGGCAGAGACCAGCTCCACCCCCACACGCAGACCGATACCCAGGGCCGATGCATCGTTCCCGCGGGACGATGCGCCTGTGTCCGCGGCCGGGGCATCCATCCCCTGCCGGTTGCGTGCGGCACGCAAGCGCCCCTCGAAGGAGCCGCCGGCACCACCGTTTTCCTCGCTCATCACCGCTCCCGAGGCTGTTGGGCCCCGCGCTGGAAAGCCCCGGCTTGCTAGATGCGGCGCTGCGGGGTGTCAAGGCGAGCACACGTACAGGTCACACCCGATGCGCCGCCGGCATCGCCGCAGCCGAAGGTTATTGCGGCAGCGGAACCTGCACCTGCACGCCCGTCGCCTTGGCGGCGTTGCGGTCGTCCATGGCCTGCGGGCTGGAACCGGTGACGTATCCGTCGCCCTGCGGCGGGTAGTGCAGCTGGAAGACGCTGGGCGCCACGCTGGTCTCCGGCGCCGGCTGGTCCGCTCTGGGCGAACTCAGGGCCTCGTTCGGCACCGGGGCCGGCGAGGTGTTGCTGGCCACCGGAGCAGGCGGCGGCAAAGGCTGCACGCCGGTCCGATGCGAAACCAGGTGCCGACGGTGGTGCGAGCGGCCATGATGGGCGGCTGCGTGGGAAGCGGGCGGTGTCGGCGACGCGGCATCCACAGGCGATGCTGCCGCATTGGCCGAAGGCGGGGGTGCGGGGCTGGGATCGGCGGGCGCCGCGAGGCCGGGGCCGGGAGCCAGACCGGCGGAGAATGCGGCCGCAGCTAGCGTCTGGCCGGCGAACCGTGTGATTATTCGGGCGATGGTCATGTCTGGCTCCTGCCGGTCGGGAACTGTCCGGGATCGCAAATGCGAGTTTCCGGGCCAATATCGACCGAACGGTTCGGGGGCGCATCCCGTTTCAGGCGATGCATCGAATTGGCACCCGCAATGCGCGGGTAGGATGAAGGGTGAGGCAGGGTGACGTTCGGCGTCGATGAGTGCCGGGTTTGCGGGAAGCCGATCAAGTCGAGCGGTCCCGAGGCGATGCAACGCTACCTTGAGGAGCGCCGGCGCAAGAACCCGACCATGCCCGAGAAGCAGTGGCGGAAGATGGGCCTGAAGACCGGACCCACGCACATGCAGACCTGGCGCAGGATCGACGGCTGCTGCTTCGAATGCCAGTTCCCGATGGGCAGCAGCATCGTCCGGCCGAAGCTGCTGCTGGGCGTCGCCATCGGCGGCGTCATCATCCTGATGGCGCTGGTGTTCTTCATCGGTTCGGTCACCTAGAGCGGCGCGATCGAAAGGCCGGGCGAGCGGAACGGCTGCCGCCTACTCCGCCGCTTGCATGACCGGCCCGGCCATTGCCGCTTCGACAATCGCCGAAGCCCGTTGCAGGTCGACCGACAGCAGGCGGGACACGCCGCGTTCCTGCATGGTGACGCCGAACAGGCGGTCCATGCGCGACATCGTCAACTGGTGGTGCGTCACCACCAGGAAGCTGGTGCCGGTCTCTCGCACCACGTCGTCGAGCAGGGTGCAGAACCGCTCCACGTTGGCGTCGTCGAGCGGCGCATCCACCTCGTCGAGCACGCACACCGGCGCCGGGGTGCAGCGGAACACCGCGAAGATCAGGCTGAGAGCCGTGAGCGCCTGCTCGCCGCCCGACAGCAGCGACAAGGCGGCCAGCTTCTTGCCGGGCGGTTCGGCATAGATCTCCAGCCCGGCCAGCAACGGATCATCCGACCCGGTCAGCGCCAGATGCGCCTGGCCGCCGCCCATCATGCGGGTGAACAGGGTGCGGAAGTGCCGGTCCACCTCGTTGAACACCGCCGACAACCGCTCGCGCCCCTCGCGGTTGAGGTGGCCAATCGCGCCGCGCAGCTTGGCGATCGCGGTGCCGAGCTCGTCGCGCTCCTGGTCCAGCGTGGCGACCCGGCTGTCGATCTCGTCGAGCTCGATCTCGGCGCGCAGGTTGACCGGCCCCATCTCGTCGCGCTCGCGGCCGAGGCGTTCGAACCTGCGGCGTGCGCGTTCCTCGGCGGCGGGTGAGAAATCAGTGGCCGGCGGAACCGCGGCCACTTCGCCGAGTCGCTCGGCCGCCCTGGCCAGCACGGCCTGCAGCGCCCCGGCGCCGGTGTCGCACGCCGCTTCGGCACGCATCCGGCGCTCCCGGGCGGTGCCCGCGGCTGCGGCGCACTCGCGTTGTGCGATGGCCGCGTCCCGCAGGTGTTTTTCGGCGGCGGTGAGCGCGCCGGCTGCGGCCTGGTGGTTGGCCTTGGCCTCCGCCAGAACCTCGCCGGAGCGGCCGGCCCGGGCGGCGGTCTCGGCCGGGAGCGGGACGAGCGCCGACCAGGCGATGCGGGCGGCCTGGCAGCGGGCTGCAAGGGCATCGCGGCGGGTGGCGGCGCCGTCGTGCCGTGCCTGCCAGGCCGACAGTTCCGCGTGCAGGCCGGCAAGTGCCCGGGCGGCATGCTCCTGTTCGGTGGCGAGTGCCGCCGCCCGGGCTTCCGCCTCACCGGCATCCTGCCGTGCGGCTTCCAGGGCGGCGCGGGCCACCTGCGATGCTTCGAGCAATGCGGCGACATCCGGCAACGCGGCCAGTGCTACTTCGGCCTGCGACACCTGCCGGACCGCGATGTCCAGATCGGCCTGGCTGCGCTGCAACAGGTCGCGCATGGCGGCGGCACGGGACCCCGCCTGCATATGGGCGGCGCGCAACGCCGCATCGTCCCGCCGCGCGCCGTCGAGCGCGGATTCCGCCGCATGCCGTTCCTCGCGCGCGGCAGCCTCGGCCGCCCGGCACGTGGCCTCACGGTCGTCGGCTTCGCTCGAGGCGGCAGCCGCAATCGACGGAGCGGGCAGGGCATCGCGCGCCGCAGCTTCGTCGGCTGCAGCCTGGCGGGCAGTCTGCGACTCGGCCGCAGCACGGGCCAGGGCGGCCTGCGCGGTTTCGGCCATCAGCACCGCGCGTTCGGCGGCGCGGGCCAAGTCCTGGGCCGCCGTTGCGGCCTGCTGCGCCCGCAAGCGCGCGGTGGACCGTGCTTCGCGTGCAGCCTCCAGCGAACTCGAAGCGGCTTCGGCGGCCAGCGAGGCGGCTTCGGAAGACGCCTGCAACTTGTCCAGGCTGGGCAGGGCGGCAAGCGCCTGGCTGGCCGCCTCGGCTTCTGCAAGTGCCGCGCGGTGCTCGGTTTCCAGGTGGTCGATGACCGGTTCGAGGGCGGTTCGCCGCTCGGCAGCCCGCATTTGGGCCGCCTGCACGCGTGCCGATGCATCGCCCGCATCCCGCAGGGCGGCCCGTGCCGCTTCGAGCGCGCCCCGGCGGGCGGCTTCTTCGGCGTAAGTGGCTGTCTCGCGGCTGTCCAAATCCTCGCTTGCCCGCCGGGCATCGATGGCGGCCTGTCGTTCCCGGCCGAGATGCGCGCGCGTCTCGGCCAGGCGGCGGCGCAAGGCGAGCCTGTTGGCCGCGGGGCTGGCAGCGCCGGCGCGGGTGACATGACCGTCCCACCGCCAGCTCGCCCCCGCGCGATCGACGGCGATCATCCCCGGCGGCAGGGTGCGTTGAACGAGGGCGCCGTCGGCCTCGTCGCCGAGCAGGGCGACGTGCGACATGGCCCGGCCCAGCGCCGCGGGCAGATCCAGCAGCGTCGCCAGGCAGATGCTGCCGGCCGGCATCGGCGGCGCAGGCATCTCCGGGAGCCTCAGCCAGGCTTGCGGGCTGCTGTCATCGCCGGGATCGAGCGAGGCGCTGCCGGCCTCGCCGAGCGCCGCGCTGACCGCGCGTTCCAGCCCATCGGGCACGATCAGCGCCGCCAAGGCCTCAGCATGTCCGGCCTCGTCGCCGATCGTCTGGGCCAGCCCATCGGCCTCGGCCGCGAGGAATGCCACCCGCGCCTCGGCCGAGGATGCGAGGAAGCGGGCGGCGGCGGCCTCGTGCGAGGCGGCGGCACGCGCCTGTTGCGCATCCTCCAGGGCGGTGGCGTGGTGTTCTTCGTCCCGCGCGGCCCGGTCGCTCGCGGCGGCCGAAGCATCGATGTCGGCTTGCAGCGGTGCTGCTTCGCACGCGGCGGTGAGCGCCTGCCGGGCCTCGTGCAGTTCGGCGGCAAGCCGTGCGGTGCGTGACGCGGCGGCTTGTCGTGTCGCGGCCGCACGGGCGCGGCCGGCGGTTTGCGCTTCGACGGCCTCCCGCGCCGCTGCGGCACTCGCCCGCGCCTCCGACGCGGACCGTTCGGCCTCGTCGATGCACGCCTCGGCTTCGGCCAATGCCTCCCCTGCGAGACCGGACGCCGCGAGTGCCTCCGCAACCAGCGACGGGTCCGGAATGCTGGCGAGATGGCCGTTCAGGGCGGCTTCCGCCTCGCGATGCGCGGCATCCAGGCGGTCGGCTCGGGCCAGCGCCGCTTCGGCGAGTTCGGCGGCCGCCTGGTAAGCCTGGCGGTCCCGCTCGGCCCGGGATTTTGCCGCCAGTGCAGCGGTCGAGGCGCCGGTCCGGGCGGTTTCGGCCGCCTGGAACGCCGACCGTCCGGCATCGAGGGCGGCTTCCGCCTGCGCCAGCGCTGCCGCGGACCGGGCCAGCGCCGCCTCGCTCACCAGGGCGGCGACGCAGGCATCGTGTTCCCGGTGGATTTCGGCGTGACGTGTCTGCTGGGCGGCAAGGCGGGCTGCCGCCGCCTCGTGCACCTCGCCGGCGCGGCGGGCGGCCGCTTCTGCCGAGGCATGCAGGCGGGCCGCCTCGTCTGCCGCCTCCTGCGCCGCTCGACAGGCATCTCGTGCCGCGTCGATGCGGGCGGCGGCGCCTGCGGTCTCGGCGGGCGTTGCCTCCAGCCGCGCGGCGTGGCGATCCCGGTCCTGACCGAGCCGTGTCAGCGAGGTAGAAGCATCGAGGCACGCCTGCGACGCTTCGGCGTGGTCCGCATCGAGGTCGCGCAGCCTGGCGCCGGCTTCTTCCGCTTCGCGTGCGACCCGGCTGGCTTCCGCCGACAATGTCTCATCCTCGAGCCGCCGGCGTTCGAGCAGGCCCCGCGCCTCGGCCTCCTCGCGTCGGGGAGCAGGCAGCGCCGCTTCGGCATCGGCGAGCGTGGCCGCTGCCTCGGCTTCCTGCGCGACCGCCGCATCGAGCGCCCGTTCGGCCAGCGCCAGTTCTTCGCGCGCCTGCGCCAGGACGGCTTCGGCCTGGGCGTGCAGCACGCCGATATGCTCGGCCTCGGCTGCACGGATCAGGCCGGAGATGTTGCGGTAGCGCGCCGCCTGCCTCGCCTGCTTGCGCAGGCCTTCGCGGGCGCTGTCCAATTGTCCGCGAAGGTCCTCGGCGCGGGCGAGGTTCTGTTCGGCGGCGCGCAGCTTCAGCTCGGCCTCGTGGCGGCGGGCGTGCAGGCCGGTGATGCCCGCCGCCTCCTCCAGCACCTGCCGGCGTTCCTCCGGCCGGGCATTCACCAGGGCGGACACGCGCCCCTGGCTGACCATGCCGCTGGACCGCGCGCCGCTGGCGAGGTCGGCGTAGAGCGTCTGCACGTCACGCGCCCGCAACTCCCGCCCGTTGGCGCGGAAGGCGGAACCCGCACCACGCTCGATCCTGCGGGTGACCTGCAGCTCCGCCTCGGCTTCGAACGGCGCGGGAAGCGTGCTGCCTGCGGCGTCCAGCGTCACCGTCACCTCGGCGAGGTTGCGGCTGGCGCGCGCGGTGGTGCCGGCGAAGATGACGTCGTCCATCTCGCCGCCACGCAGGCTGCGCGCGCTGGTCTCGCCCATCGCCCAGCGCAGCGCCTCCACCACGTTCGACTTGCCGCAGCCGTTCGGCCCGACAATCCCGGTCAGGCCC
>CAZZWO010000153.1:0-7430 GCA_964657885.1 uncultured Acetobacteraceae bacterium
GACCAAGGCGATACTTCAGCGCCGACGATTCTTCCGTCGAAAGGAGATAGCGGATTTCCGACATCAGGTCAGGCAGATCGCTTACCCGCTTGGCCTCGGCTGCGGCGTTGTATCCGACGATCGCTGCCAGGAGTGCCACGATTGCCGGTGCGAGCAAGGCGATCACCAGGCACGCCGGTATCATCCCGTAGGCAGCGTGACGCCAATCGGTGGGCCGCAGCCAGCCACGCCGGGCGAGGAGGGAGGATGTTCGCATGAGCAACCCCGACGCGAGAGAAGTCTGGAACCGGTGCATCGGTGAGAAATCGCAGCTTTAGGTGAACAGCCGATAAACGGGCTCGTTCGGTCAGACCGCCAGGATTGATCCGTGTCAAAGCTGCACGGTCTGCGAGTGCTTACGCTGAAGCTGAACGAAAATGGGGCTTGCCGGCCATGAGAACCGAACTCGTCTACCTGTCCGGACTGACCGAACGCTGGGGGATCATCGCGCTCCGCGGCATCTGTGCCATGGTGTTCGGGGCGCTGACGCTGCTCGCGCCAGGTATAACCCTGGTTGTCCTGACCATCTGGTTTGCCGCGTTCATGGCGCTGGACGGGGTGCTGGCTTTGGTTTGCGGCTTCGACGAGATCGTGCACCATCGCCATGGATTGGCGCTGATACTGGAAGGCTTGTTCGGCTTGGCGGCGGCTACGCTGGTTCTTGCATGGCCGGCCGTCGGCATCGGCGGCTTCGTGGTGCTCGCGGCCGCTTGGGCGATCCTGACAGGTGCGGCGCTGTTGTGGGGCGCGGTTCTCGTGCCATTCCCGGCGGGCAAGGTCCCGCTGGTCGCGGCGGCCGCGCTGTCGATCGCACTCGGCCTATTGCTGACCTCGCACCCGTTCGCGTTGGTGATCTGCCTCGGCGCGTATCTCCTGCTTAGCGGCATGCTGATGCTCAGCTCCGCACTTCGTCTGCGTAGCGCCGAGCTGTCAGGGACCTACGCCGGTATCTGACCGCCACGCGTCGAGCGACGCCCTCAAGTCCTGCACAATCGAGTTTAAGGCCCCGTTCATCGAGCGGGGCCTTGTGCGTTTGGACTTCGTTTGGGCTTGCCTGTCGAACGCTGCCGGTATTGCATCGCAGAACAATGACCTGTCCGGTTTAACCAACCGTGAACGCACAGCCGAAAGCCGGCCCGAAGAGCCGGCTCGACATCTTGACGGGAACATAACCGGCCGCGCCACAAGGCGGCCGGTTATGGGGGCGAGCTAGAAGCGATAGCCGATGCCGGCGCCAACGACCGTTGGGTCCAGCGCTGTTTTGGCGACGATCAGGCCGCTGTCGATGCGCGCCTCGGTGTTGAGGAAGATCTGCTTGACATCGAAGTTGGCGTACCAGTGGCCGCCAAGGCTGACGTCCACGCCGGCCTGGATGGCGGGCCCGACATTGTTGCTCAGTCCGACTTTGGTGACGGCGCCGCCGGCCGGGTGACTGTCGTAGAAAAACGCGGCGGTCAGGCCGACGCCCAGATAGGGGTTGAACAGTCCGTGCGGCAGGAAGTGATACTGCACGGTCAGGGTGGGCGGCAGCACCCACACGCTGCCCACATCGACGTGGCCGAGCGCCGTGCCGGCTGCGGAGACTTCATGACGTGTGCTTGCGGCAATCAACTCGGCCGCAAAGTGATCCGTCAGGAAATACGAAAAGTCGATTTCCGGTGCGGGGGTTGCGGTGACGTCGACATGGCCTCCAATCAACGAGACCGAGCTGGACGACGTCTCGGGTATGACGCCGATGCCTCTGATCCGGACCAGAAAGTCACCTGCCTGAAGGCTGCTGCTCGTCTGAGCTTCTGCGCGGATGCCGTAGAGGCAACAGGCCATCGCACAGGCTGTCGTCACAAATTTGTTCACCTGACTGCTTCTCCCAAGGTATTGGCTGATCCAGGAGAAGATCGTTCAAGCAAGCGATGCTGTCGTTGATGTACCGCAATCGTCCTGCAAACTGCAGGTCAATCGTCGAACAGGATACGCGTGGCTGCACCATCCAGGTCATCATACTGGCCGGACCTCAAGGCCCACAGGAACAACGCCAATGCGCAAGAACCGAGTGTCAGGCTCAAGGGGATGAGCCAGATGAGCGCAGTCACAAGCGGGTTCCCTGCAGTCGCAGCGAGTTCAGCATGACCAGGATCGATGACGTGGACATGGCGAGTGCTGCAAGCCATGGTGTCACGTAACCAGATGCCGCCAACGGCAACATGATTAGATTGTAGCCGATGGACAAAGCCAGGTTCTGCCGCATGGCCCGCCGCGCGCGTTTTGCCATGTGCAGCACTGCCCTCACAGGTTCGAGTTTCTCGCCCTGATACACCACATCGGCAACCGTCTGGCTGATGTCGGCTGCACTGGCCGGAGCGGCCGACACGTCAGCGGCCGCCAGGCAAGGACCGTCGTTCAGTCCATCGCCCACCATCAGGACATGCCGCCCGGCGCTGCGGAGTTGTTTGATCCGCTCCACCTTTTCCAGAGGGCTCATGTGTCCCTGGTAGGTGGCAACGCCCAGGGCGGAGGCAACGCCTGCAACAGTTCGCAAGTGATCGCCCGATGCGATCCGCACATCCAGACCCGCCGCATGCAAACCGGCCAGCACGCCGGCCGCGTCGCTGCGCAGGTTCTCCCTGAAACCGAAGATCGAAGCCGCTTGTCCAGGGCGGATCAGGCAGAGCTCCGGTCCAAGTAGCCCGCCAGAAATCTGTTCCACCTCGGGCAAACCACAAAATCCTCTGCTTCCAAGACGAACCTCGCCGTGCATGTCGGTTCGCGACAGGCCCTGGCCGGGATGTTCGACAACGTCGTTTGCATAGACTGCTGTACCGGCTGCGCGGACCAGGGCGCGGCATAGCGGGTGTCTGCTGCTGAGTGCCAGGGATGCCGCTTCGCTCAGGCTCTCGCGATCGCTACCGTCTGTCAGCGCAAGATTGGGCTCCGTCAATGTGCCGGTCTTGTCGAACACCACGGTGTCGACGCAGGCAAGTCGTTCGAGCGCGGTTGGCGATTTCAGCAGGATGCCGGCCCGGAACAGCCGCGAGGTGGCGATCACCTGCACGGCGGGCACCGCCAGTGCGAGCGCACAGGGGCAGGTGATGATCAGCACCGCTGCCGATGCCATCAGGCTGTCCGCGACACCACGATGCAGCATGGCCCACCACACGAAGAAGGTGGCGGCTGCGCAGACATGCACGACAGGCGCATAGAGGCGCGCAACGCGATCCGTCATGATGACGAACTTCCCACGCGCCTGCTCGGCCGCTTCGATCAGGCGAACACATTCCGCCAGCAACGTCGCCTCACCTGTCGCGGAAACGCGCAGGGTGATGGCCGGACCGAGATTGATGCTGCCTGCAAAGACCTTTGTGCCGGCCGCAACCGTTTCGGGTAGGCTTTCTCCACTGACCAGGGATGAGTCGAGCGTCGCGGTCGCTGTCTCGAGCACGCCATCGACGCCGACGCGTTCCCCTGCGGCAACCAGCACCACGCTTCCCTCGTGCACCAGCGCCTGAGGAACACGACGGAGCGCACCGTCCGGTTGAACGACCGACACGTCGGCCGCCCGCAGCAGCAGCAATTGTTCCGCCGTGGCGCGCGCCTGTCCACGCGCGCGCTGGTCCAGCACGCGGCCGATGAGCAGGAAGAACAGCAACGTGACCGCGCTGTCGAAATAGGTGTTGGCGCCGCCGGCGAGTGTTTGCCACAAGCTCATCGACGTCACCAGGATCACACCGACGCTGATCGGCACATCCATGTTGGTGCGTCCGTGCCGCAGCGCGTTCAGCGCGGACCGGAAGAACGGCAGCCCGGAATATGCGATGGCGGGCATCGCGATCAGCGCCGAGAGCCAGTGCATCAGCTCGCGCGTGGCGGGTCCCATGTGCTGGGTGGCGCCGAACCAGGTGCCGAGCGAAATCAGCATGACGTTGCCGGCGGCAAAGCCCGCAACAGCCAATGCGCGCATCAGGCTGCGGGCGGCAACGTCCGGTTTTGCCAGGCAGGACGGATCGAAAGGCACGAGCCGGTAGCCGAGTTGCTCGACCGTTGCGCAAAAATGTTCCGCCAACTCCGGGTTGCCGCGCCAGGTCAGGTGCAGCCGCCGGGTCGTCATGTTCACCCGTCGGGAAAGCAGCGCCGGGTCGCGGGCCAGCACCGCCTCGATCAGCCACACGCAAGCACCACACTGCAACCCATCGATGGCGAGGGTCAGGCTGTGCACGCCGTCTGGCGCGGTGCTGACGTGGCGGCTGAGGTCGGCGCGGTCCTCCGGTACCGGTTTCAGCGGCCGCTGCGCAGGGTCCAGCAAGCGCCGGAGATAGTAGCCGCCCAGGCCGAGTTGCTGGATGATGCCGTAAGCTGCCTGGCATCCCGGACAGCAGAACTCCTGGCCAAAAGATGGCTCGGCGCAATGCGTGCAGGTGCGGATCGCCGGCGCTGCAGCAGCATATCCCGGGGTCGCCCCGGACGCGCGCTCGATGACCGCGCCGTCAAAGGCTGTCAGGCCGATGGTCACCTGACGACGATCCGTCGCGTGACGCGGATGTCGAGACGGTCGAGCCGGGCGCGCAGCTTCAGATCCCACTGGCCAGGCTGGCCGAGCACGGTGGAGGCGACGTAGTGTCCGGCACGAGCTTCGCGAAACGCGAGCTGCACCGGCGTGTCGTTGCCGACCGGGCGTTCCGCACTGGCTTCCACGGTTGCACCGGTGAGCGCCCGCCCATCGCGGTTGGCTATGTCGATCGTCGGCGTTCGGTGCTCGGCCGCCGCGCGTTCGGTCCAGCCGAGCGCATCCTGTGCAGCCGCTGCGGCCAGCACCGCATTGTAGCGGTTGCTGGTGTCGAAATCATCGTTGCTGACAGTGCCGGGAAAGGTCCGGACCGCCGCCGAGATAAACCAGACATTCACGCTGGCGACCATCAGCATGGTGCCGATCATGTAATGGGGAAAACGCTTCCAGGTCCGGGCGGAAACTTGGATCATGTTCACTCCTTGATGGCGTTTGGCGACAGGAACAGCGCCTGATACCTGACGATTTCGTGGGTGTTGTCGTTTTGCAGCACCAGGAACGCGCTGAGAGCGCCGGCCGGGATCCCCGGCACCTGGATGACCAGCCGGAACGTGCCGACTTCGCTCGGCGGCACCTGCAGGTGGACCAGCCTGTCGAAGCTCGTGTTCAGCTCGGGAAGTTCCAACATCCCGCCGGTCAATCCCGATACCGACAAGGTGTAGGTGGCGGCGGCCTGCGTCTTGTTTGCGAGCTTGATGGTGTAGCCGTTGCGGATGCCCCCGTCACGAAGACGCACGAACACCGGTGAGCGGTCGTGGATGACTGACAAGTTGGTGGTGCTGCGGTTGACGAGCGCGTAAGCGAAGCCGGCGGTTCCCAGCACGAGCGCTGCCGAATAAAGCAGGGTGCGGGTACGGAACAGGCGCCATTTTTCGAACCGGCCGGCCGCCTTGGATTTCTGTCCCGCAAGCGTGTCCCAGGTAATCAGCCAGGGAGTGCTGCCGGTTTTCTCCATGACGTGGTTGCAGGCATCGATGCAAAGCCCGCAATTGATGCAGCCGAGCTGAACGCCCTCGCGAATGTCGACACCGGTCGGGCAAACATTCACGCAGGCATCGCAATCTATGCAGTCGCCTGCGGCTTCCTTGACCGCGAGGCGCCGCCCGCCTTCCCGTGGTTCACCACGCCAGCCCTGATACGTGACAATGATGCTTTGCTCGTCCAGCATGGCCGATTGGAAGCGTGGCCACGGGCACATGTAGGTGCAAACCTGCTCCCGGGCCCAACCGGCGAGCAGGTAGGTTGTCGCAGTGAACAGGAAGGTCAGCGCATAGACTTCCGGCGATGCGCGCAGGAACCAGAACTCTCCGACCACCGTCGGTGCATCGACGTAATACATGATCCACGCACCACCGGTCCAGAATGCGATCCAGAACCATACCCAATGCTTCGCGGCTTTCCTGATGAGCTTGTCGCGCGTCCACGGACCGCGATCGCGCTTCATGCGCGCGTTGCGATCGCCTTCTATCCAGCGTTCGACCGTCATGAACAGGTCGGTCCACACAGTCTGCGGGCAGGCGTAGCCACACCAGACGCGGCCGAAAACACTGGTGACCAGGAACAGCGCGATCGCCGACAGGATCAGCACGAACGTCAGCAGGTACGTGTCTTGCGGCCACAGCACGACGCTGAAGAAGTAGAAGCGCTCGTGCCACAAATCCATCAGGATGGCCTGGTTCGGCATGCCTGGACCACGGTCCCAGCGGAGCCATGGCAGCGTGTAGTAGATCGCGAGGCACAGGACCATGACAGCGGATTTTGCCGAGCGCACCGGCCCGTACACGTCTTTCGTGTAGACCTTCTTGCGGTTCTCGTACAAAGCGGGCTCTGGGGCGGCAACCCCGCCGATGGCGTTCACCTGCGGCTACTCTCCGCCGCCGAGCGAATGCACATAAAGGGCAACGCTCCTGATGGTGGCGGTGTCGAGACGCTTGCTCCAGTTCGGCATGACGCCCTGTTTCGGGTGGTTGACTTGCGACACGATGTCGTCGTGCGTCGATCCGTAGAGGTGCACCTGGCTGTTCAGCGGCGGCGCGCCGTATGTGTGGCCGCCTTCTCCCCTGTCGCCATGGCAGGCCGCGCAGTTCTCCGCGAAGATCCTGGCGCCCGCGCGCACATCGGTGCCGGCCGGCGTTACGCCCCACCAGACGCCGACGAAATCGGCAACTTGCATGATCTGGTCTGGTTTCAGCAAGGCATCGGCGCCGAACGCCGGCATCTGGCTCTGCCGCGCTTCTGGGTCGGCGCTGCGGATGCCATGCACGATCGTCGTCTGCACATCGGCAAGTTTGCCGCCCCACAGCCAGACATCGTCACCTAAAGCCGGATAGCCGACGCGGCCCGTGCCGTTTTGCCCATGGCAAGGCGCACAATTGTTGGCGAACGTGATCCGTCCGGATTGCAGAGCGGTTTCCATCAACTTCGGATCACCGGCCACCGCTTCGATCGGCGTTGCGGCAATCTGGGCCATCGCATCGCCATGCCGCGCTTGCATGGCATGCCAGCCTTTCATCGCATCCTGGCGCGTCGAATAGCCAAGAACCCCGTGCCAATAACCCGAGTAGCCCGGTATGGACGGGTAGAGGAAGCACATCACGGCAGCCCAGGCGATGCAGCAATACAGCACGTAGAGCCACCATTTCGGCAGCGGGTTGTTGAGTTCGCGCACGCCGTCCCATTCGTGGCCGGTCGTCTCCCCGCCGGTGACCGGGTCGTGTTGTGTGTTCTTCGGCATCGGCTTGTCCTTTACCGGTCGTCGTGCGGGCTGGAGCGGTCGTCGAGCAGGGGGATCGACCCGTTTCGCTCGAGGCTCGCGCGACGCCCTGGCCAGTAG
>CAZZWO010000154.1:0-7424 GCA_964657885.1 uncultured Acetobacteraceae bacterium
TTGGACCCGGATCGAGGACACCACCGGCGGCGCGGCATCCCCCGCCGTGCCGGGTCGGGCGTCGCCACAGCCGGCCAACGACAACGCAATGCGGCGGTGGCGCGCCACGGCGCTGACGGCCCTGGTTTCCCTGGCGGTGGCAGCCTCGGCCGCGGCTTTCCTGGCGATCCGTGCCGTCCCCCCGGGGGGGCGTGAGGCGGGCGCCGTGTTTGCCGTCCTGTCGCCGACGGGGAGCACCGCGCCGGTGCTGGTGGCGCTGGCGGGCCCGGATGGCGGCATCGTGGTGCGGCCGAGCGGCGCGCTCACCGTCGCATCCGGCCGCGACCTGCAGCTTTGGGCGCTGGCTGCCGGCGCCACACGCCCGGCATCGCTCGGCGTGCTTCCGGCCGGCGGCACCCGCGTTCCGCCCGGCATCGTGCCGGGCACGCAATTGCTGGTCAGCTTGGAACCCAAGGGCGGTTCGCCGACCGGCCAGCCGACCGGACCGGTCGTGTATGGCGGCACCTTGCAACGCGCCGAGTAGAGGGTCTGTTCGCGTCAATATTGATTTCGTCGCTGGGCAATAAAGATTTCATCACCTGTCAACGGTGCGGACCCTTAATTCAGCGCGTTTTCCTGGATGTTCTTCGGACGTGATTTGCACTTAAGTCTGTTGCAGCTTACAGTTGTAAACTCATCAGACATAAGCAGGGTAGATGGCATTCGTTCCTGCCGGGAACCAGGATTCCGGCAACCGGCTTCGCGCCCTGAGATCCCATATGCCGGAGGATGCCGGCGCGCCGACGCTGGGCGCGCAATTGCGGACCGGCACCGCTGCGCTGCACGAACACATCGAAAACCTGCTGCGTCTGCCGCACGCCATCCGAACACGCGACGAATATTCCGAGCTGCTTGGGCATTTCCTCGGCTTCTACGAACCGCTCGGCGCGCTTCTCTCCGACGCATCGAAAACCCATCCGTCCTGTTCCGAGCGGCCGGAGCTGCCGCCGGCCGATCACGCCGCCCGTCTGGATGCCGATCTCGCGGTACTTGGCGCGGATGCCTGGCGTTTGCCCAGGGCGGCTTCCGCGCAACTCCCCTCCCTCCCGTCGTTCGCGCATGTCGTAGGCGCCCACTACGTCCTTGAAGGCGCCGCCCTCGGCGGACGGATCATCCTGCGGGACATCGGGATGCGCATCGGCGGCCAGATCGCCGGCGCCACGCAATTTTTCGAGGGTCGGGCTCGCAACACGGACTTCGGCTGGACAGAGTTCCGCGCGGCGATCGATGATTTCGGAGCGGAGCAGCCGCAGTCACGGGCGGGCGCGCTTGCCGGCGCGAAAGGCACCTTCCAGGCCATGATCGCCTGGTTCGAAACGGCTTCGGCAAGGCAACACTCCAGTAGCCATCAGGCGATCTGGCGGATCGGCGCCGCGGCATGAATCCGCCGTGGGAAACCTACCTGCAGGTTCCTCCGCCCGGCCTCGATCTCGCATCGTGCGAGCGCGAGCAGATCCATATCCCGGGCGCCATCCAGCCGCACGGCGCATTGATCGCGGCCCTGGCCGGCACCTGGCAAATCACCCATGCGAGCGCCAATCTGGAACAGATCCTGGGGCGCCGCCCTGACGAGGTGCTCGGCCGGACACTCGACACGGTCCTCGGCGAACCGGCCTTCCGTGTGTTGCAGGCCGCCGGCTCGCGCGAACGCACGGCACTCGGCATCGTGCATTCGCTTCCCGGGATGGACGGGCGCTTCCTGCACCTGAACGCGCATAAATCGGGCGCCCGCATGTGCCTGGACATCGAGCCTCTGGCGGTCGACCCGGCGCAACGGCCGCCGTTGACCGTGGTGCACTCGGTTCTCGAAACTTTCAAGCATGCGACAAGCCAGAAGCAGCTTTGCGAGCTGGCGATCCAGGGGCTGAAAGGCATCACCGGCTACGAACGGGTCATGGTGTATCGGTTCGGGGATGGCGGCCACGGCGAGGTGATCGCCGAAATCCATACGCCGCATCTCGAACCTTATCTGGGCAACCATTATCCGACGACCGACATCCCGCCTCAGGCCCGGCGCCAATACCTGCGGCAGCGGGTCGGTTCGATCGCCGATTCGAGCTACGTGCCGGTGAAGCTGCTGACCGACACGGCTCTCGATGATGGCAGCCCGCTCGATCTCACCTGCAGCTCGTTGCGCAGCGTGTCGCCGATGCATCTCGAATTCATGCGCAACATGGGAACCGCCGCGAGCCTGTCGATCGGGCTGGCGGTCAATTCCGAATTATGGGGGCTGCTGATCTGCCACCATTCGACGCCGCGCATCGTCGATCCGGAAATGCGCGCAGTCGCCGACATGATCGGACAGGTGGTGTCGCTGCTGCTCGGTACGCTTGCAGACGCCGAGGTTTTCGCCCAGCGGCTCAACCGCGATGCCAGTCTGCGAGGGCTGATCAGCCAACTTGCTGTCGCCGTCCCGTTGCCGGAGGCGCTGGCCGAAGCGGGGTCCGATCTTCTCCGGCTGATGCGCGCATCCGGTGCGGTGGTCCGTGTCGCCGGTTCGCTGTTCGCCATCGGAAGCACGCCGCCGCTGGACGTCGCGGAGCGGGTGTTGCAGGTGTTGCAGCCCGACGCTGCCGGAACGCCGATCGCCATCAACGATCTCGGCCTGCGCCACGCGGAGTTCGCTTCGTGCATGTCGGAAGCCAGCGGCGTGTTGCTGCTGCCGCTGGCGCCCGGCCCCGAGAACGTCATCCTGTGGTTCCGGCCGGAACTGTCGCGAACGGTCACCTGGGCTGGCAATCCGGGCGAGCATGCCGTCGTGGACCCGTCCACAGGGCAGGTTTCGCCGCGGCGTTCATTCGCCGCGTGGCAACAGGTGGTGACCGGTTGCGCGGCGCCCTGGACCGAGTCGGACCTGGCGATTGCCCGAACGCTGCGTGGCGCGATCGAGGTCGAGGTGGCGCAGCGCGCAAAGGCGGAACTCGCCTGGCTGCGTCACTACCAGGATCTGAGCGACAGCCTGGAACTGAAGGTGCAGCAACGCACCCGCGCGTTGGAGGCCGAGATCATCGAGCGGCAGAAAGCGGAAGACACCCTGCAGCAGGCACAGAAGATGGAGTCGATCGGTCAGCTCACCGGGGGCGTCGCGCATGATTTCAACAATGTTCTGGCGGCGGTGTTCGGCAACCTCGATCTCGCGCAGTCGCGGACCACCGATCTCAAGACGAAACGCTTCCTGCAGAACGCGCAGCTCGCGGCCGACCGTGGCGCCAAGCTGACGGGGCATCTGTTGTCGTTCGCCCGCCGGCAGCCGCTGAAGCGCGAACCCTGCGACCTTAACCTGTTGAGCATGCGGTTCACCGACCTGATCACTCGCGCCATCGGGTCGGCGATCGAGGTCCGGCTGGTGCTCGCGAAGGACCTCTGGACGGTGATCGCCGATGCCACCCAGTTCGAGATGGCCTTGCTGAACCTTGCGGTGAACGCCAGGGACGCGATGCCCGACGGTGGAAAGCTCGTGATCAGGACGTCGAACATAGCAAGCGGGTCACCCGACCTGCCGAGCGACCTCGACCCCGGCGACTATGTCTGCGTCTCGTTGCAGGATATCGGCACCGGCATGAACGCCATCGTCGCCAGCCGGGCGTTCGAGCCGTTCTACACGACCAAGGATGTCGGCCGCGGTACCGGGCTCGGGCTCAGCCAGGTCTATGGCTTCTCGAAGCAGCTTGGCGGCACGTCGATGTTGACCAGCGTGGTCGGTTCCGGCACCAATGTTTCGGTGTTTTTCCCTCGTCTGCATGAACGCCAGTCGCAGGAAGTGGTCATCGCCGGACCGATCCCGGTGCTGATGGCGATGCCGCCGGCGGGTGCGAGCATGAAGAACAAGCGGCTGCTGGTGATCGACGACGAGCCCGACGTAAGGGACGCGACGGTCGAAAGCCTGCGCGACCTGGGCTTCAACGTCATCGCCGCGGATAGCGCGCGGCTGGGGCTGGAGATTCTCGAAGCCGGCGTGCCGATGGATCTGATCGTCACCGATTTTTCGATGCCGGAGATGAACGGCGTCGAATTCATCCGCCGCGCCCAGCTCGCCCGGCCGGAGCTGCCCTGCCTGCTCGTCACCGGTTATGCCGCAATCGGCGACAGTGTCAGCGTGGCTTCGGAAACCATCACCATTCTGCGCAAGCCGTATCGCCTGAAGGAGCTGTCCACCGCCGTCGGCGAACTCCTGTCGCACGGCACCGGGCAGCCTTCCGAAGTTACGCCGCTGCCGGTTTACTGAAGGAAAATTCTTCTTCCCTAAAGAAAAAGCGCAAATAGACCTCACCGGTGCTGTCGCGGGCTTTTCTGGAGAGTCCGCGACAGCGTCATAAAAGTCTTTTGCTTCTTTTCTTCAGAAAAGAAGTCTTTCTTACTACGAGGCGACGCCCCGCGGATGAGTGGCGCGCCAGACGGTCAGCAGCCTTTCCTCGTCGACGCTGGTGTATTTCTGGGTCGTGGACAGGCTGGCGTGGCCGAGCAGGTCCTGGATCGATCGCAAATCGGCGCCGCCCGCCAGCAGATGCGTCGCGAACGAATGGCGCAGCGCGTGCGGGGTCGCGTGTTCCGGCAGACCTGCCTGCCTGCGGAAATCCCGCAGCGTGCGTTGCGCAACACCGGCCTGCAGACGCAAGCCGCGCACGCCGACAAAGAGCGGCGCCGCCGGCTGGTCCCGGGCCGGATGGAGCGCCAGCCAGGCCGCAACCGCGTTGCCCACCGCCGGCAGCACCGGCACCAGCCGCTGCTTGTTGCCTTTGCCGGTGACGCGCAACGGCTGGCCGGCAACCGGCGCGTCGCCGATGTTCAGCGCCAGCGCCTCGGCGATCCGCAATCCGCAGCCGTAAAGCAGGGTGAACAGCGCCTGGTCGCGCGCCTGCACCATCGCGTTGTCTGAAGCCTCGCCGATGTCATCGGCCACCGCGCGCGCCTGTGCGGCGGGCAGTGCGCGCGGTGCGGGTGGCACCATCTTCGGCGAGCCGACCAGCCGGGCCGCGAGGTTGGTGACGCCGTGCCGCCGCGCGAGGAAGCGGTAGAAGCTGCGCACCGCGGATAGATGCCGCGCGCGGGTGCGGTTGCCGCGCCCCTCGGCTGCGCCCGCCGCCATCCACGCGCGGATATCCGCCTGGCGAAGCGTATCGAGGTCGGCGAGGGTCGGCTCGGCGCCGAGATGCCGCGTCAGGAAGCCGAGGAAGAAGCCGATGTCGCGCCGGTAGGCCTCGACGGTCAGTCCCGACGCTCGCCGCTCGTTCGCCAGCCAGGCGAGGAACGCGACGGCAGCCTGCTGCCCGCTTGTTTCAGCGGCGGACACCGTGTCGGCCATCGGGCGTCAGTGCGATGCCAGCAGGGCGGCGATGAAGCGCCCGAGGAACGCCCAGCCCTGCGTGTTGGGCAGGCTGGCCGGGTCGCGGCTGACCAGGGCCAGCAGGGCAGGCGGTCCGCCCGGCACCCGCACCAGCACGTCGCGTTCCGCCAGCAGGGCGGCCTCCGCATGCAGAAGCTGGGCATCGGCCGGCCGGTCGCGCAGCACCATGGGCTTGCCGCGCATCAACGACTTCACGACCCCCGCCGGCAGGGTGCGCCAGCGCGGGCGGAGCGCCTCGCAACACAGGGTCGCGGCGTCGACGCCCAGCAGGCCGGGCCATATCTCGGTGACGCAGTCGGCGAGGTCCGGGGCCGCCAATGCGACCAGCACCGCCTCCTGCACCCGCTCGCCGATGCCGGAAGCTGCCCGGCTGCCTGCCAGAACCGCATCGGCCTTGGCTTCCATCTCGGCCGCCCGGACGCGCGCCGCACGGATCATCGCCTCCATGTGGTCGGCCATGACCGGCCCGTGCACGCGAAGCGGCGGCTGCAGCCCGGCATACAGTTCGGGGCGCGCCGCCAGGAACCCCGGATTGGCCTGCAGATAGGCAGTGACGTCCGCCGCCTCCGCATCCTCGCCCCTGGGGTGGCCGGTCCGCTTGGCTTCGGTATCGCGATATTCGGCATCCATCGCCTGATTAGGCTACACAGCGCCGCGTGCCGCAAGAAAAGCCGATCGGACCGCCCGCCCAGGCGGCACCGCATAGCCAGCCCGACTGCCAGGATACGTGCCTCGCGCCCTCGACCGGGGCCGCAGGGCCTATCCGCGTTCCGGTGCTGCTGCCCTATCCGTTTGCCGGCCCCTTCGACTACGCGGCCGCCGGCAACACCTGCCAGCCGGGCGACATCGTGCTGGTGCCGCTGAACCGCCGTCAGGAGGTGGGCGTGGTGTGGGATGCGCCCTCCGGCCCGGCGGTGCCCGCCGCCAAGCTGAAGCCGGTGACCGCGTTGCTCGACGCGCCGCGCATGCCGGATGCGCTCCGGCGTTTCATCGATTGGGTGGCCGGCTACACGCTCGCCGCCCCCGGCGAGGTGCTGGCGATGGCGCTGCGGGTGAATGCGCTGTCGGCGCCGGTGCCCAAACCCGGCTGGCAGATCGCCCGGCCACCGCCGGACGCCGAGACCGCCCCGAAGCTGACCGAGCCGCGCCGGCGGGTCATCGAGGCGCTGGCGGACGGCGCCCCGCTCAGCGGGCCGGACCTGGCACGGCTGGCCGGCGTCAGCGCCGCGGTGATCAGGGGTATGGCCGGCGCCGGCTGGGTGGTTGCCGCACCAGTGCCGGTGCCGCGCCCGTTCACCGATCCGATGCCGGACCATGTGCGCCCGTTACTGTCGCCCGAGCAGGCCAGGGTGGCGGCCGCCCTCCGCCAGGCGGTGGACAACTCGACGTTCAGCGTGACGCTGCTGGATGGGGTGACCGGTTCGGGCAAGACCGAGGTCTATCTCGAAGCGGTGGCCGCCGCCCTGCGGGCAGGACGCCAGTCGCTGATCCTGCTGCCCGAAATCGCCCTGTCCGCGCAGTTCCTCGACCGCTTCGAAAGGCGGTTCGGGGCCGCCCCCGCGGTGTGGCATTCGGACCTCCCGTCGCGCGTCCGGCGGTCCACGTGGCGCGCCGTGGCCGAAGGCGTGGCCCGGGTGGTGGTGGGCGCCCGCTCGGCGTTGTTCCTGCCGTTCACCGACCTCGGCCTGGTGGTGATCGACGAGGAGCACGAAACCGCCTTCAAGCAGGAAGACGGCGTGGTCTATCACGCCCGCGACATGGCGGTGGTGCGCGCCCGCCTGTCGGACGCCCCGGCCATCCTGGTCAGCGCCACGCCCAGCCTGGAAACGCTGGCCAACGTGGAAGCCGGCCGTTACGCGCACCTGCAACTCGCGGCACGGCACGGCGGCGCCTCGCTGCCGCAGGTCGCCGCCATCGACCTGCGCGACGACCCGCCGGATCGCGGCCGCTTCCTCTCCCCACGCCTTGTCGCCGCCGTGCATGAGACCCTGGCCGCCGGCGAGCAGGCGATGTTCTTCCTTAACCGACGGGGTTACGCGCC
>CAZZWO010000155.1:0-7406 GCA_964657885.1 uncultured Acetobacteraceae bacterium
CGAGCTTCCTGGGCGGCAAGAACTGGTGGCCGATCGCCGTCGATCCGCAGACCCACATGGCCTATGTCCCCACCATGCACACCTGCATGACCATCAAGGGCGGCAAGGTCAGCTACAAGGCGGGGCTGCCGTTCCTGGGCGAAAGTTTCAACGTCATGCGTGATCCGGCCTTCCCCGACGCCTGGGGTTCGGTGCAGGCGATCGACGTGAACACCGGCAAGCAGGCGTGGGAGTTCCCCTCGAAGCTGCCATGGAACGACGGCATGCTGGCGACTGCGGGCGGCCTGGTGTTCTCGGGAAGCGCCGATGGTTACCTGTACGCCTTCGATGCCAAGACCGGCGACGTGAAGTGGAAAAGCCCGCAGATGACGTCCGGCATCATCGGCGTGCCCAGCACTTGGCAGGTCGGCGGCAAGCAGTATGTCGGCATCTGGGCAGGATGGGGTGGCGCCACACCGATCTGGGGCGGCGACATGGCCAAGGACCCGGGAGTGAAAGGCATTCCCGTCGGCGGCCATCTCTACGTGTTCGCACTGTAGGCAGAAGCAGGAGTGACCATGGGCAGGCAACTCGCCTGGCTCGCCTTGGGGGGCGCCGTGCTGTTGCACGGCGCTGCCCGTGCCGACGCGCCACCCGCGGTTTTCACCGCGGACCAGGCCAAGGCAGGCGCGCAGAAGTTTTCCGACAATTGTGAGCAGTGCCACGGTGCGCAGCTCGAAGGGCGGGCGGGACCGGCGCTCAAGGGGCCGAACTTCGCCTCGGCGAAAGCCGCTTTCACGATCGGCGACATCTTCACGATTGTGTCGCAGAACATGCCGGCCTCGCAGCCGGGCACGCTGCCGCCCGACGACTACGTGCAGGTCATGGCTTTTCTGTTGCAACAGAATGGCTATCCGGCCGGCAGCAAGCCGCTTACGTTCGACGAAGCCGCTGCTTCCAAGGTGCCGCTGGTGTATCGGGGCAAATAGCCGCCACAAGCCATCGTCATCGCCAACCGCGTTGCCGATGCCACAACACCGAACCTTACTACGGGCCGTAGAAGCCCAGACAAAGTAGAAGTCCAACCACAGGAGAACGACCATGGTCAGTGCGATTCTCAAAGATGTCGCCCAGCACATCGCGATCCGCCCGCAATACGACAACTTCATCGGCGGCAAATGGGTAGCGCCGACGCACGGCCGCTACTTCGACAACATCTCACCGGTCAACGGGCAGGTCGTGTGCACCATCGCACGCTCGACCGCCGAAGACATCGAACTGGCGCTCGACGCCGCCCACGCCGCCAAGGACGCCTGGGGCCGCACCTCGCCCGCCGAACGCTCCCGCGTGCTGCTCCGCATCGCCGACCGGATGGAGGAGAAGCTCGACCTTCTCGCCATGATCGAGACGATCGACAACGGCAAGCCGATCCGCGAGACGACCTTGGCCGACCTGCCGCTCGGCATCGACCATTTCCGCTATTTCGCGGGCTGCATCCGCGCCCAGGAAGGCGGCATCAGCGAAATCGACCACGACACGGTCGCCTACCACTTCCATGAGCCACTGGGCGTCGTCGGCCAGATCATCCCGTGGAATTTCCCGCTGTTGATGGCGATCTGGAAGCTTGCCCCGGCTCTCGCCGCGGGCAACTGCGTGGTGCTGAAGCCCGCCGAGCAGACCCCGATGTCGATCATGGTGCTGATGGACGTGCTGGGCGACATCATCCCGCCCGGCGTCATCAACGTGGTGAACGGGTTCGGCGTCGAGGCCGGCAAGCCGCTCGCGCAGAACAAGCGCATCGCCAAGATCGCGTTCACCGGCGAGACCACGACCGGCCGGCTGATCATGCAGTACGCGTCGGAAAACATCATCCCGGTCACGCTGGAGCTGGGCGGCAAGTCGCCGAACATCTTCTTCGCCGACGTGGCGCGCGAGGAAGACGATTTCTTCGACAAGGCGCTCGAGGGTTTCGCCATGTTCGCGCTGAACCAGGGCGAGGTCTGCACCTGCCCCAGCCGCGCGCTGGTGCATGAGAGCATCTACGACCGCTTCGTCGAGGCCGCGATCAAGCGCGTCGAGCGCATCAAGATGGGCAACCCGCTCGACATGAGCACGATGATCGGCGCCCAGGCCAGCAACGACCAGCTCGAGAAGATACTGTCCTACATGGATATCGGCCGCCAGGAAGGCGCCAAGGTCCTCACCGGCGGCGAGCGCGCCAACCTCGGCGGGGACCTGAAGGACGGCTTCTACGTGAAGCCGACGGTCTTCGAGGGCCACAACCGCATGCGCGTCTTCCAGGAGGAGATCTTCGGCCCAGTCCTGTCGCTGACGAAGTTCCGCGACGACGACGACGCGCTCGCCATCGCCAACGACACGCTATACGGCCTCGGCGCCGGCATCTGGACCCGCGACACCAACCGCGCCTACCGCTTCGGGCGCAACATCCAGGCCGGCCGCGTCTGGACCAACTGCTACCACCACTACCCAGCCCACGCGGCGTTCGGCGGCTACAAGCAGAGCGGCATCGGCCGCGAAAACCACAAGATGATGCTCGACCACTACCAGCAGACCAAGAACATGCTGGTCAGCTACAGCCCGAAAGCCATGGGCTTCTTCTAGGCGTAATGGGGCGGATGGCGTTGGCCATCCGCCCCATTTTGCCCGTTCAGGCAAATCGGCCCATCCTGGCCGGGCGTGGCGCTTGGGCGGCGCGGTCATGGGGATGGGGCGATGCGGCTGCCGATAGTGGGTCTGACAGCCTTGCTTGCATTGGCCGGGTGTGCGGCAAGCACGGGGATCGTTCCGGTCGGCCCCGGCGTATACCGGTTGTCGGTGTTGCGGGCGCCGGCGGTGGGTGGCGGCCCCGAGGCGTTGCGCGTGGTGTTCGCAGAGACCGACAGCTTCTGCCAGGCGCAAAACCGGGCATTCGCGCCGATCGCCATCACGCCCGCAGGCGACCCGTTCACGCCGTTCTATCCCACCGCATACGACGCGACGTTCCGCTGCCTGCCGCCGAATGACCCGGCAGTCACGCGGTTCCGGCTGGAGCACTCGGTCGACTGAACGCCGCGCGCTAGTTGATCAGCCGGACCGCCACGCTGAACAGCCCGCTGATCGTCGAGTCCAGGGCGATCGCGATGGCGACGATGTGGCGGGACGTGGCCCGCGCAGAGCCCGCCTCGTATTCGCACAGCCGGGTAATCGGAACGCCGGTCAGGGCCGACAACTCCGCCAGGCTCATCGAGCGCTTGCGACGGGTGGACCACACGGCCACCCCGAACGCGATATCCGGCGATGGGCTGCAGCTGGGTTGGGAAAGGCTGGCCATGATGTTCATGCGTGCTCGAAAACCTGTCGTATCTCAACACGTTTCCGTAACGAACGCCTAGCCTTTAAACGTATAGGTTGTAGTCGATCCGGCGGTTTCGCCGGCGAAGCGGCCATTTTGAGACATACGAGACGGCAGTCGGCCAGTTGAGCAGCTGAGCGAATCGCGCGCGGGTGCGATTCCTGCAACAGTCAACCCATTCGTCTTGCGAACATGTAATTAACAGTTGCACAACTTACAGGCGAATGGCACCGTTCCGCCTGCGATCCCTTTAGTGTTTGGAAGGTGATGAAATGGCCCGGCAACAACCTCTGTGGGAACATCCAGGACCCTCGGCGGAGTTTCTTCTCAAGGAGGCCGACCTCGCTCTCGGCCGTCACGATCATTACGAACTCGAAACGCTAATCAGCATGGTCTATGAGCATTTCGACAATGTTCTGAGATGGCCGAGCGCGGAGCGGAGCGGAGTTCCTCACGAGGCGGACAGCCGGTAGATCGGTGTGGCCACCACGGGCCTGTAACCATCCGCACCTCTCGCACGATGATTCTCAAGGCAGGATGGTGGTCGAGGTCAGCCCGACCAAGTTGTAGTTGGCTTTTCCACCGCTGTTCACGGTGAAGACAACGCCGTTGCCGCTCACGAAAGAGGTGTTCCCGGTATAACCCGTCAGGACCTGCTTTCCATTGACGTAGAGAGTCGCTGACCCCGATTGCACGGCGAGTTGGTATCTATTGTAGCTGCTGCCAGCGCCGGTAAGGGTGTATTGAGCACCATGGGACTGTATGGTGTTTCCAGGACCCATGTTATCGAGGGTGTTGGGCAAGACAACGACCGGATCACCGGCGGAGTTGACGCCGACATCGATTTCCCATCGAACCGTCCCATCATCGTAATCCGAGTCGCCGATGGTTATCGGGGTGGTTGCGCCATAGGCAGGCCCGGATCCCTGAATGACCCGTTCGACGACCGTCAGGACAAAGCCCTTCTTCGACACGGTCTTTGCCTGAGCGGGCGTCAAAGCTCGAAGGTAGCCAAACTGGTCACCGGTGTCGCCACCTCCCATCGCCCAGACCGGAAGGCCCAGATCCTTCTTGCCGACGCCATTTGCGCCGGTCCCGCAGCAAGTGACGACGGAAAATGCGTTCGTCGTAGGATTGCGTTTGCCCGTTTGCTGAATAACGCTTGCCGCGTCCGCGGCTGTTGCCACGATGCCGATGCCGATGCTGGAAGCAATCGCACTGGCACTACACACTTGCACAAGCCGCATTGAACCAGCCTCCGCCCGAAATATGCCGAGTTCTACTCTTTTGAACCCGCCGACCTTAGTCAGCCATCCGGCGCGGGCAACCTGCCTATTGAGGCATGCAGCAACAGCTTTTCATCAGCGGCCGGCACTGACTTGGGGCCGCAGCTATATCGCCATTCTGACTTGTTCTTGGCCCTAGTCGGGCAGCGGCATCGGCCCGATCGCATCGAAGACGTCACCCGGGCCAGGATTTCCGGCCTGGCTGCGTCCCCCAAGATGGTGAACGATCCCCCAGACCGCGTTCAGCGCCGTGGTGATGGCGCCCTCTGCCCAGGCGGGCGTCCAGGAAATGCCATCGCCCGCCAGGAAGATGCCGCGCTCGGCGGCGGGCATGCCGTCCTGCATGAAGTGGCAGTACATGCGATGGTTGTAGCGGTAGTGCCCGGGTAGCGCTCCCTTGAACGCGCCGAGGAAGTTCGGATCGGACTCCCACGACACGGTAATCGGATTGCCGATGATGTGGCTCGCGATATCGACGCCGGGATAGATCTTGCCCAGTGCACGCAGCATCAATTGCACGCGCTGGTCCACCGGCAACGGCAGCATCTTCAGCGCATCGCCCATCCAGGAGTACGACAGGCAGATCGATGCCGGCCGACCTTCCCCCTCGTCGAACAGATAGGTGCCGCGCGTCAGGCGGTCGGTGAGCGTCATGCTCATGGTGTAACGGCCGGTCGCAGCGTCGCGGTCGCGCCAGAACGGACGGTCCACCATCACGAAAGTCTTGCTGCTCTGCATGTAGCGGGTGCGGTCGAGCGCCATCCACAAAGGATGCGACAGCAGGTTTTCATCGGTCTCGATATGCGTCGTCAGCAGCCAGGATTGGCACGTCACCAGAACCGCCGCGTAGTCGCGCGTCGCGCCCCAGCGGTCGGTGATCGAAATCGCGCCGGCGCCCGCGGTCTGCTGTCTGCTGCGGGATATCCTGGTCACGCCCGGCCTGGGCGAGCCCTGGTGCAAAGCGCTGAGCGAGGTGCCGGCGGGCCAGTGCACGCATTTGGCGGGAGCGTGTGCCCAAAGACGGCGCGGCAATTGTTCCACGCCGCCGACCACAAGCCGCTGGTCCTCGTCGAGGTTGGTCAGCGCCACACGCAGGATTTCGAGCATCGAGTTCGGAAAGTCGCTGTCCCAACCGCCGGTGCCGAAACCGACCTGACCGAAAAGCTCGCGATGACGGAACGGGTATTTCCGGAATGCCTGCGACGTGGCAACGAAGTCATAGAAAGTGCGCTCGTCCCAAAGCGGCACCAGCCGGTTCCACAGCGACTTCAGCGCCGGCGTGTCGCGCGCGCGGATTGCCGTTTGGATGGCGCTGAAATCGGCGTTTTCCTCCAGCGCGTCGCGCCAGGCGTCGGAGATTTCCCGCAGGACCGCCGGCAAATCCTGGCCTGCCTCGACATAGACCTGGTCGCCTTCCAGATCGAGCAGCGTACTGGGTGTTGCGGGATCGAGAGGGTTCGGAAACGGCTGCGTCTGCAACCCGACCAGATTGAGATAATGATAGAAACACACCGACGAGCTTGGGAAACGCATGCCGCCCAATTCGGCAATGATGCCGCTATCGCCCTCGAACGGTTCCGAACGGAGCCGGCCGCCGAGCCGACCCGCCTCGTAAAGCACTGGCCGCAAGCCGAGCCGCATCAGCTCGTATGCGGCGACGACACCGGCGATGCCGCCACCTACGATCGCCACCTCCGTCCCGAGTGCCGTGTCCGCAAGCTGACCGAGCCCCGCAGGATGGTTGAGCCAGTCGTCGTACGCGAACGGGAAATCCGGCCCGAATGTGGTGATGGCGCGGCTGGCGCGCTGCGTCTCCCGGGTCGGCGGATGCAGCACGCTCATGACGCGTCGTCCTCGGTGTAATGCGCCGGCCTGCGGTCTTGCAGGTATGTGTATGTGGCGCGCGAACCTGCGAGCGCATCGGTGTCGATGGTGGCCATGAGCGTCACCTCGCCGGCGCCTGCGCGGGCCAGCTCGGTGCCTTCCGGCGAAACGATGCAGCTTTCACCGACATAGTGCAGGTCGTGTTCGCGCCCGCATCGGTTTGCATACGCGAGATACACCTGGCTTTCGTAAGCCCTTGCAAGCACCAGCACGCGCGCTACGAAATCGTATGGCTGCATCAGCGCGGTGGGCACCCCGACCAGGTCGGCGCCGCGGAGTGCAAGGCCACGCACCATCTCCGGAAACTCGACATCGTAACAGATCAGCACGCCCACGCGCACGCCATTCACATCCGCCAAGGTCCAAGGTGCATCGCCCGGCGTGAACACCGCGCGTTCCATGTCGCCGAACAGATGCAGCTTGCGATGGTTCGCCAGCCTCGCTCCATCGGCGCCGATCAGCAGCGCCGAATTATACAACCGTCCGTGCTCGCCAAGTTCAGGATAACCATACAGCAACGCGATCCGGTGCCTGCGGGCGATGCCGGACACCGCCTGAGCCGACGGCCCGTCCACCGCCTCGGCTGCTGCGCGCAATGCATCCGCCCCGATGTTGTAGCCGGTCAGGAACAGCTCGGGCATGACAAGAAGTTGCACGCCCTGAACAGCCATTTTGCCCGCCACCTCGTCCATCGACGCCAGCATGTCCGCGACGGAACCGCCACCATCCGGGCCCTGAAAAATCCCCAGACGCAAGGTCACGACCAACTGCGCTGCGGCGTCGGGCAATCCCCCAACCCGCACGGCGAAAAGCTCAAACCCGGCCGCCGATGTTTGCGCGGGCTTCGGTAGCGAGCATGTCGACCAGGTCGTTCATCGGATCGCCCGAATGGCCTTTCACCCACA
>CAZZWO010000156.1:0-7400 GCA_964657885.1 uncultured Acetobacteraceae bacterium
CCTTCAGCGTGCGCTGGACGAGAACGCTGCGGCGGTCCATCGGATCGACCTTGCGGCGTGCGAGGTCCAGCTCGCCCAGCCGGTCGAGCGCGCGGGTTATCGCGGGCTTGGACACGTTCAGGTCGGCGGCGAGGCCGCGAACCGTGTGGGCGCCTTCCTGCAGGTAGCAGGTGAGGAACACGCCGAGCTGGCGTGCAGACAGATCGGGACCGTCGCGGCGAACCAGGGCCACAATGGTGTCTCGTAGGATGCCGACCATCTGATCGGACTGTTGTGCTGCTGCCATCTTCATTTTCCTTTCACCACCAGGGCGGAAAGCCAAGCCTCTGGATCGTCGTTGTCAGTCTCGAAACCGTGTCGGATCGCCTTCGTTTTAACCGTATAAGACAAAGAAAGTTCTAAAGTCGTTCGCCTTACACGACATGTTGGGCCTGGGGGTCAAACCGCAACATGAACTATTGTTCAACCGGACATCAGCCCGCCGGTCATCGTTCAACCGAGGGGAGAAGCCGCAGACCCGGATCCGATGAACCGGCTGAGACCTTCGAACGCTGCCCGCATCGCCTGGGCCTCCCCACCTGCCGGCAAACCCGGCCGCGCCGCATCGTTCCACGCATAAACATCGAAATGTGCCCACTTCGTTTCGTCCGGCACAAAACGTTGAAGAAACAGCGCCGCGACGATTGCACCGGCATGTGCCTTCTCCGAAACGTTATTCAGATCGGCGGCGGAGCTATCAAGCCAAGATTTGTAACCGTCCCAGAGCGGAAGCCGCCACACGGAATCGTGCGTGACCCTTCCGGCATTCAAAAACATGTTGGCTGTATCATCGTCGTTGCTGAACAACGCAGGCAGGTCAGGTCCGAGCGCCACCCTTGCCGCGCCGGTCAACGTTGCGAAATCGAGCAGAATTGAAGGCTTCTCCGCTGCCGCGTCCGTCAGCAGGTCGCACAGCACGAGGCGCCCCTCGGCATCGGTGTTTCCGACCTCGATGGTCACGCCGGACCTGGTGGTCAAAATATCGAGAGGTCGCATGGCCGCTCCCGAAACCATGTTCTCCACACACCCGAGTCTGAGTTCGACACGAACTGGCCAGTCTGCGTCGAGGATCATTCGTGTCAGCTCGAGCGCGATCGCCGCACCTCCCATATCCTTTTTCATCCGCAACATTCCAGACGGCGGCTTGAGGTCATACCCCCCACTATCGAAGCACACGCCTTTGCCGCAGATCGACAGCAGTGGCGCATCGTCGCCGGCGGCGCTCCCATGCCAGCGTGCCAGCACGACGGCAGGCGAACGGTCCGAACCCCGCCCGACCGCATGCACAACCGGGTAGCGATCTTGCAGGGTTCCGCCATATATCACTTCCACGTGAGCGCCCGCGCCGCGAAGACTTGCCGTGGCCGCTTCGGCCAGTTCGGCGGGACCGAGCAGGTTTGCCGGCATGTTGATGAGGTCGCGTGCCAGCCAGATCGCGCGGGCCGCCGACACCGCTTCGGCGACACCGGCCGCTTCCGGCAAAACCAGGCGCGGCGACGCCGGGCTACTCGCCTGGCGAAGGCGGTCGAACCGGTACGCGCCCATCGCCCAGCCCAATACCGCCCAACGCGGAAGTTCGGCGGATGAGGCGGTCGCCGAAGCCAGCCGCCACAGGCTGCCGGGCGGCAACGACGCCGGTGCTGCCCCGAAAACATGCGGGCCGGTATCCGCCCCCAGCCCCAGGACGGCGCCTGCTACGCCCGTCTCTCCCGGCAGCAACACGACCCGGCCGGCCTGGCCGGTGAAGCCGGTCGCATCCAGGTAGGCGGCCTGCGCCGACGGCAGAGTCGCCTGGAAAGCCGGGAGATCGTCCTTGCGGAGCGCATGGAGCGGCAAGGCAGCCGTGGTGTCGCCCGTGGCAAAGCATTCGGGCATGCGGTCGTACATATATATTGACCCTCAGGAATCATCTCTCGGCAACGTAGGCGCCGTTGCCCTTGCATTCGGGGCGCCCACGCCGAATCATCAACGCATGTCGGGCGCGCCCTACCGAGTCGGCAAGGACATGTTCGCCCCACGGGTGCGCGCGGTGCTCGGCCCGACGAATACCGGCAAGACCCACCTGGCGATCACCCGGCTGCTCGCTCACAGCTCGGGGATCATCGGCTTTCCGCTGCGGCTTTTGGCGCGCGAGAACTACGACCGCATGGTCGCTGCCAAGGGTGTTCGCCACGTCGCGCTGATCACCGGCGAAGAAAAGATAGTGCCCCCCGACGCGCGCTGGTTCAGCTGCACCGTCGAGGCGATGCCGCTGGACCGCCGGGTCGAGTTCGTGGCCGTCGATGAAATCCAGCTCTGTGCCGACCCGGACCGCGGACACGTCTTCACCGACCGGCTGCTGCACGCCCGCGGCCTGGTCGAAACGATGTTCCTGGGCGCCGAGACCATCCGTCCGCTGCTGCAACGGCTGGTGCCGCAGGCCGAGATCGAGACCCGGCCGCGTTTGTCGCAATTGACCTATTCGGGCCCTGCCAAGCTGGTGAAGCTGCCGCCGCGCAGTGCGATCGTCGCGTTCAGCGCGTCCGAAGTTTACGCCATCGCCGAGCTTATCAGGCGCCGGCGCGGCGGCTGCGCGGTGGTGATGGGCCGGCTCTCGCCGCGCACCCGCAACGCCCAGGTAGCGCTGTACCAGGACCGCGAGGTGGATTTCCTGGTGGCCACCGATGCGATCGGCATGGGTTTGAACATGGACGTGAACCACGTCGCCTTTGCCGGGCTGCAGAAATTCGACGGTCACCGGCCGCGCCGGCTGACCGCGCCCGAGATCGCGCAGATAGGCGGGCGGGCAGGCCGTGGCATGCGCGACGGCACCTTCGGCACCACGGCGAGCTGTCCGGACATCCCTGACGAGCTGGTGGAAGCGGTCGAGGCGCATGTCTTCGAGCCGCTCGAAAGCCTGTTCTGGCGCAACGCGGACCTGGATTTCTCGGGCGTGGACCAGTTGCTCGACAGCCTCACGGCGCCACCGCCGATCCCGGGCCTGGTACGCGGCAACGACGCGAGCGACCTCGAAACCTTCTCGGCGCTGGCGCGCGACCCCGAGATCCGCAACCTGGCGCGTGGCAGGCGGCAGGTGAGGCTGCTGTGGGAAGCGTGCCAGGTGCCGGACTTCCGCAAGATCACCGATGACAGCCACGTCCGGCTCTGCGCGCGCATCTATGGCACGCTGGCGCGCGGCAAGACGCTGGCGCCGGAGTGGCTGGACCAGCAATTCGCCCAGCTCGCCGGCACCGAGGGCGATATCGACACGCTGATGGCGCGGCTCTCCGGCGTTCGCGTCTGGTCGTTCATCGCGGCGCGCGGCGACTGGGTGCCGGATGCCGCGACGTGGCAGCAGCGCGCCCGCGACATCGAGGACAAGCTGTCGGACGTGCTGCACGAGCGATTGACCGCGCGCTTCGTGGACCGCCGCGCCGCCCATCTGATGCGCCGGCTCGAGGAAGCGGAGTTCGGCGAGGACCTGCTCTCGGCGGTGACGCCGCGCGGCGAAGTGGTGGTCGAAGGCCACGCGGTCGGGCACATCGCCGGTTTTGCGTTCATCCCCGATCCGGTGGCGGTCGGGCCGGAAAAGCGGCTGGTGATGCGCGCGGCCAGGCGGTCGCTCTGCCAGGAGATGCCGCGACGGGTAGCGCTGCTGGAGGCCGACGCCGATGCGGCGTTCAGCCTCGAAGCAGATCATTCAATCGGCTGGGGCGGTGCGCCGGTCGCGCGGCTTCGGCCCGGCAGCAGCCTGATCCGGCCGATGGTCGAGGTCATCGACAGCGAATTTCTCGACGGCTCGCAGCGCGAGCGGATCCGCCAGCGGCTGCAGGCCTGGATCGACGCGCTGATCGGCCGCGAACTGGCGCCGCTGGCGCAGGCGGTGGCGGCGGGCGACGCCGACCCCCTGCTGCGTGGCCCGCTGCACCGGTTGCGTGAGGCGGGAGGCGTGGTGGTGGGCGCCACGGAGAATGAGGTTGCGCCGGAGGTGCGGCGCCGCCTGCGCGCGCATGGCGTGCGGGCAGGGCGGTTCGCGCTGTACGTGCCGGCGCTGCTGAAGCCACGGGCGGCGGCCCTGCGCGCGCAGCTTTGGGCGATCCGGGCGCGCGTGCCGGTGCCCGCCCTGCCATCGCCCGGGCTGGTCTCGCTCCCCGTCCAGGAAGGCATGAACGCGTCGTTCCTTATGGCGCAGGGCTGGGTGACGGCGGGTCCCGTGCTGTTGCGGCTGGACATCGCCGAACGCGTCGCCGCGGAGCTGGCGTTCACGACGAGAGGCAAGCCTGCGCCGTTGCCGGCCGAGATCGGCCAGCGGCTGGGATTGCGCGCGGAAGTGCTGCCCGCGGTGCTGCGCGGCCTCGGCCTTCGCATCTTGCCCTCGCCGGTGCTGGCACCGGCCGTTTACGGTCCGCCGCCACCGCCGATGATCGCCCAGCCGCGGCGCCGTGCCGCCGAAGCGATGCCGGTGCCCGCGCGTCCGGACCATCCCTTCGCGGCTCTGGCGGCATTACGCCGGTGAGCGTGCTGCCGATCAGGATTGGATCCCAATGAACAATCGTCGTGCTGTTGCGGAGCGCCTGACAACTGGCTGAGGATTTCCAACGGCTCGACAAGTGGCTCTGGTGCGCCCGGTTCGCCTCGACCCGCACCGCCTGTGCAACGATGGCGGAGAGCGGGCTGGTGCGGATCAACCGGCAGCCCACCGACAAGCCGCATGCCAAGATCCGCATCGGGGACACCCTGACACTGCCGCTCTACAGCGGCGTCAGGGTCATCGAGGTGGTGGGACTGAGCGAACGGCGTGGTCCCGCCCCGCAGGCGCAAACCCTGTATCGCGTGCTCGCCGAACCACTCGCCTGACGCCGATTTGCGGTTTGCAGCGCTGTGTCGCCCGGCTGCTGCTTGCACCCTTGCCGGAACGCCGCCATATCGCGCCCTCACACGGCACCGCACGCCGACCTTCGACTGGAGAACGCGATGACCTACGTGGTCACCGAAAACTGCATCAAGTGCAAATACATGGACTGCGTCGAGGTGTGTCCGGTGGACTGCTTCTACGTCGGCGAAAACATGCTCGTCATCAATCCCGACGAGTGCATCGACTGCGGCGTGTGCGAACCGGAATGCCCTGCCGAAGCCATCGTGCCGGACAGCGACGACAAGGCGGCCCCGTGGGCCGAGCGCAACCGCGCATTCTCCGTCAGTTGGCCGAACATCACCCGCAAGGGCACCGCACCCGCCGACGCCGACGAATGGAAGGACAAGCCCGGCAAGGAGGCGCTGTTCTCCGCCGAGCCCGGCCAGCCCTGATCCCCCACCGGCTTCCCTTGCTGGCCGGGATCGGCAGCAAGGGAGGCCCTCATGAAGTCAGCTGTCGTGTTTGCCGCCGGACGGCAACACGCTCGCCAGAACCTCGCGCGCGGTGTTCTTCAGCACGCTGGCGAGTTCGGGCTCGCTCGCGATCATCGTCATGTAGTTCTTCGCATCCTTGACGGTGATGTGGGGCGGCAGCGGCGGCACGTTCGGGTCGGTGTAGACGTTCATGATCACCGGACGGTTGGCGGACAGCGCCTCGTCCCACGCCGCCGATAGCTGCTCCGGGTCGCGCACCACGATGCCGCGCAGGCCCAGCAACTCGGCATAGGTGTGATACGCGAAATCCGGAATGCTTTGCGTGCTCTCGGTCTTTCCCGCACCGAGTTGAACGCGCTCCTCCCATGTCACCTGGTTGAGGTCGCGGTTGTTGAGCACCATGACGATGAAATGCGGATTGGCCCATTCACGCCAATATTTCCCGACCGTTATCATCTCGTTCAAGCCGTTCATCTGCATCGCGCCGTCGCCGATGAACGCGATCACCATGCGTTCGGGGAACGCGAACTTCGCTGCAATGGCATAGGGCGTTGCCGAACCGAGCGAGGCGAGGCTGCCGGACAGCGAGCCTTTCATGCCGCGGCGGATCCTGATGTCGCGCGCGTACCAGGTGCTCACGGTGCCGGCGTCGCCGGTCAGGATGGTGTTCTCCGGCAGCTTCGGCGACAGCTCCCAGAACACGCGTTGCGGGTTGATCGGCTCAGCCGGATGCATCGCGCGCGCTTCCAGCGTCGTCCACCACGCCGCAACATCGCGCTCGATCCCCTGCCGCCATTCTCCGGCCGGCTTCTGCTCCAGCATCGGCAACAACGCACGCAGGGTGGTGGCGCTGTCGCCGACCAGGTTCAGCTCCATCGGATACCGCAGGCTGAGCATGGTGCCGTCGCGGTCGATCTGCACGCCGCGCGCATCGCCCGGCTTGGGCAGGAACTCGCTGTAGGGAAACGACGAGCCGACCATCAGCAGCGTGTCGCAGCCCTGCATCATGTCCCAGCTCGGCTTGGTGCCGAGCAGGCCCAACGACCCGGTGACGAAAGGCAGGTCGTCGGGCACCGCGCATTTGCCGAGCAGCGATTTGGCGATGCCCGCCTGCAGCCGTTCAGCCACGGCGATGACTTCGTCGGTTGCCGACAGCGCACCGGCGCCGACCAGCATCGCGACTTTCTTCCCGGCGTTGAGGATGTCCGCAGCGCGGCGCAGCGCCTCGTCCTCGGGGCGCAGCGCGGGGGCGGGATACCCGACGCCGGTGTGGGTGGAGCCGTGCGCCATCGGCGGCTCCTCGTAGGCGAGGCCTTGCAGGTCGTTCGGAATGATCACGCAGGTGACGGTGCGGCGCGCCTCGGCGATGCGCACCGCGCGGTCGATGGCGTGGCGGATCTGGCTCGGGACGCTGACGGTGACGACGTAATCGGCGGCGACGTCCTTGAACAGCGTCTGGAGATCGACTTCTTGCTGGTAATGTGCGCCGACCGCAGTGCGCGCCTGCTGTCCGACGATGGCCACCACGGGCACATGGTCCATCTTGGCGTCGTACAGCCCGTTCAGCAGGTGGATGGCGCCGGGCCCCGACGTCGCGTAGCAGAGGCCGACTTCGCCGGTGAACTTGGCATGCCCGCTGGCCATGAAGGCGGCCATTTCCTCATGCCGCACCTGGACGAAGTGCATTCTGTCGTGCGCGCGCTCCAGAGCCACATCCAGGCCGCCCACGCCGTCGCCGGGATAGCCGAACACCCGCGACAGCCCCCACTCGCCGAGGCGATGCCAGACAAATTCGCTGACGTTCATGCGTATCTCCTTGAGGCGCTCCGCTTTGGCCGAAGGGGCGGGCGCCCGGGTTACGCGCCGGGGCGGCAAGCTGTTGCGTGCGGACGCGAACACATCGGAGGGCGCAGCCGGCCAGCAGCGTATGTGCTCGCATGAACGCGATGCGCGGGGGACCCAGCTATACCTTTGAAGGCATGACGTTTGGCGTTTTTTCTGCTATGTCGGTCCGACAGAAGCCGGACAAGAGT
>CAZZWO010000157.1:0-7376 GCA_964657885.1 uncultured Acetobacteraceae bacterium
TCCGGTAGCAGTTCGCGCATGCGCCGGCCGAAGCTGCGGAGGCTGGGCTCGTTGATGCCGAGGGGTCCTGTCGTGTAGCTGCGCGATGCCATGCCGTGCTGCACGCGTTCGATCAGGTCGCGATCCTCAAGGCTGACGGTGCGGTTGATCCGCCAGTTGAGGTAGCGCGCCGCCCGCATTTCACGCCGCGCATCGGGCAGGACGTAGGCGATCTCGCGGATGATGGTGCGCGTCGGGGAGACCGGGATGCTCTGCATGAAATCGACCTGGTCGGGGTACACGTCGAATGCGATGTTCGGCCAAAGCTTGTAGTAGGACCATAGACGTTTGCGATCCGCGGGCAGATGCGGCACGTCCGGCAGGAAGTGCTGGTACAGCCGTTCGGACAGGCTGCGCGACGGCGCTTCCAGCAGCGCGCCCCACATCTTGTCCACCCATTCGCGGGATTCGACGCCGTAGCCACGGCCGAACAGCCGGGTCAGGCCGGGATGCGCCACGCGGATATGCAGCGCGTCGGAATAATTGTCGCCGACGTTCTTCCAGTTCACCGCACGCTCACGCAGCGTCACCCGGCCGAGCGGCACCATCTCCTCGAGCCGGTAGAGCGCGAGTTCCGCATCGTACGGCGCCATCATCTCGGCAACGCTCGGGATGCCCGCGCCGCCGGAACCCCGGTCCAGTCTGACGAAGATGAAACCGCGATAGACTTCGAGGTCGACCGGCACCAGGCCATGGTGGCTCAGGTCGAGTGCACCAAACGCCGACCGTTCCGGCAGTCCGAGCAGGCGCCCGTCGAGCCCGTAGGTCCAGGCGTGGTAGGGGCACACCACCCGGCTGCCGCACGAGCCCGATGCACCGTCCAGCAGGCGGGCCGCTCGATGGCGGCACACATTGTAGAAGGCGCGCGGCTGCATGTCCTCGCCGCGCAGGACTACGATCGTCTCGCCGAGGAAATCCAGCGTGTGGTAGCGGCCTGGCCCGGCGATGTCGCTCAGGTGGCAGACCACCTGCCAGGACGGCCGGAACACCCGCTCGCGCTCGGCCTCGAAAAAATGCGGGTCGTGATAGATCCACGCCGGCAGACTCAGATCCTCGGCCGGGTCGTGCGTACCCGCTTGCGGCCCGGATTGCGCGCCCGCTTGTGGGCGAGATTGTGCGCGGGCGGAAACCTCCCACGTGTCAGCCGTTAGGGGCGAAGTCGGCGGCGGCATCGTGTGAATTCCCTCGGCGTCCGTGACCGTCAACCCGAATGATCTCCCCATCTGCCATCAGCCTAGACCAGCCGCGAGGCGATGGCAGCCAACCTGGCACGAACCGCCTAGCCGGAGAACCCGATGTCCGACACCGATAGTCGAACCGCCACGTGCCGCGTGGCGCTGCATGTGAACGGACACACCCACGAGCTGACGCTGGACACCCGCACCACGCTGCTGGATGCACTGCGCGAGCATCTCGGCCTGACCGGTACGAAGGTCGGCTGCAACCATGGAACCTGTGGCGCCTGCACGGTCCATATAGACGGGCGGCGGCAGCTCGCCTGCCTGGTGCTGGCCGCGAGTGCATCCGGGCGCGAAATCCTGACGATCGAGGGACTGGCCGGCGCCGGCGGCGTGCCGCATCCGATGCAGGCCGCCTTTGCCGAACACGACGCGCTCCAGTGCGGCTACTGCACGCCGGGGCAGATCATGTCGGCGGTCGCCTGCATCGAGGAGGGTCATGCGGGCAGCGACCATGCAATCCGCGAGTATATGAGCGGCAATCTGTGCCGCTGCGCCGCCTACCCGAACATCGTCGCGGCCATCAGGGCGGTGGCAGACACCCAGCGCAAGGCGGCCTGACATGCAGCCATTCACCTATAGCCGCCCCGACACCCTTGACGAGGCGTTGATCGAAGCCGCCAAGCCCGGTGCGGCGCTGCTCGCCGGGGGTACGACGATGGTCGACCTGATGCGCGGCGACCTCGCGGCGCCGGAGCGGGTCGTCGATATCGGCCACCTCCCCGATTTGGCGAAGATCGACGTATCGGGGCCGGTGCTGCGGTTCGGCGCGCTGGTCCGCATGGCGGATGCGGCCGAGGACCCGGTGCTGCTGCGCGACTATCCGGCGCTGACCGAAAGCCTGCAGCTTGCCGCCTCGCAGCAGCTGCGCAACGCGGCGACGCTCGGCGGCAACATCCTGCAGCGCACCCGCTGCCCGTATTTCCGCAACGGCGTGTCGCCCTGCAACAAGCGGGTCCCCGGCTCCGGCTGCTCGGCGCTGGAGGGCGAAGACCGCGAAATGGCGCTGTTCGGGATTTCCGACCAGTGCGTGGCCAATTACCCCGGCGATTGGGGGACCGCTCTCGCCGCTTTCGACACCGCAATCGAGATCCGCTCCGCCGGCGGCCAGCGCACCATCCCGTTCGCCAAGTTCCATGTTCCCTACGGCGAGGATCCGGCGCGCGAGACGGTGCTGGAGCCGGGCGAGATCGTGACGGCAATCCTGGTTCAGGCGACCCCGGCCGGCCGGCGTTCCACCTACGTGAAGGTGCGTGACCGCGAGAGCTACGCCTACGCCCTGGTGTCTGCGGCAGTGGCGCTCGAGATGGACGGCGACACGGTGCGGACCGCGCGGGTGTCGCTGGGCGGCGTCGCGTCGAAGCCGTGGCGCTCGACCGAGGCCGAGGAGGCGCTGACCGGCCGCAAGCTTACCGAAGCCGTAGGGCTGGAGGCTGGCCGGGCGGCCTTCGCGGGCGCGCGGCCGGGCCGTCACAACGCTTTCAAGATCGAGTTGGGCCACCGCGTCGTTGCGCGCGCGGCCCTCACCGCAAGCCAGAGGAACTAGACCATGGATGGAGGCATCGGCCTTCCCGTCATCCGCCGCGATGCGGCCGCCAAGGCCAGCGGCGCCGCCCAGTACGCGGCCGACTTCCCGCATGCAGGCACCGCCTACGCCGCGCTGACCACCAGCGCGGTCTCGCGAGGCCGGATCACCCGCATCGACACCGGCCGGGCCGAGGCGGTGCCGGGGGTGCAGCTGGTGCTGACGCATCGCAGCCTGAACGAGGGCATCGGCAAGGAGACCTTCGCGATGAAGGGCGGGCACATGCAGAGCTCGTTCATGCCGCTCACTTCCGACGAGGTGCACTACGCAGGGCAGATCGTTTCGCTGGTGATCGCCGACACGCAGGAGGCGGCGGAGCAGGCTGCCCGGCTGGTCGATATCGACTATGAAATGCAGCCTGCATCCGCGTCGATGCACGATGAGGGGCGCACCGAACAGCCGCTCGACGACAAGTCGATCGATGTCGGCGATGCCGAAGCGGCCTTCGAGGCGGCGCCGGTCAAGGTGGACTCGACCTATGTGACGCCGGCGCAGCATCACAACCCGATCGAGCTGTATGCCACCTCGGCGGAATGGCGTGATGGCAAGCTGCTGGTGCACGTGCCGAGCCAGTGGGTGGTGGGCACGCAGTTCGGCCTGGCCAGCATCTTCGGCATCCCGCCCGAAGACGTGCACATCGAGAACCCGTATGTCGGCGGCGGCTTCGGCGGCAAGGCGACCATCCTGCCGCACACCGTGCTGGTGGCGATGGCGGCCCGCCGGCTTGGCCGGCCGGTAAAGCTGGTGGTGCCGCGCGAGGCGATGTTCACCGTCGGTTCGTTCCGGCCGGCGACGCGCAGCCGGGTCCGGCTGGCAGCCGAGCGCGACGGCACCATCCGCGCCGTGCTCCACGAGCAGGCGGGCCAGAGTGCGATGATCGACCACGTGGCCTTCGCGGTGACCGAAGTGACGGCGCGGATGTACGCGTCGCCGAACATCCGGGTGCGCGAGTCGATCGTCGGCACCGACGTGAACACGCCCGGATTCCAGCGCGCGCCGGCCGAAGCGCCCGGCTTCTTCGGCTTCGAATCCGCCGTGGACGAGCTGGCGGTGGCACTCGACATGGACCCGGTGGCGTTGCGGGCGAAGAACGAGCCGGCGAGGGATCCCGTGGGCAACCTGGAATGGAGCAGCCGCAAGCTGACTGAATGCTTCACCCGCGGCGCCGAGTTGTTCGGCTGGAGCAGGCGGACATCGAAACCGGGCAGCATGAAGGCCGATGACGGCACGCTGATCGGCTGGGGCTGCGCCACCGCCTGCTACCCGTCGGCGGCCGGCCCGTCATCGGCGCGGATACGGCTTTCGGCCGACGGCACCTGCATCGTCTCATTGTCGGCGCACGATCTCGGCACCGGCGCCTACACCGTGATGGGACAGATCGCCGCCGACGTGCTGGGCGTGCCGAACCACCTGGTGCGCGTGGTGCTGGGCGACACGACCTTGCCGTCGGGCTCGCTCGCCGGCGGATCGATCACTACCAACTCGTCGGGCTCCGCGGTCTACACCGCCGCCTGCAAGGTTCGCGACACGCTGCTGCACGCGGCGGGCGGCGGATCGCTGGTCGCCGGCATGGTGATCTCGCCCGATGGCAGCAGCAGGAAGGTTACGGACGTGCTGGGCAGTGCCACCGGTGGGATGATCGAGGAAACTGCCGTCTGGAAGCCGGACAGCATCAGCGACGAGCAGATGCGGAAAGGCCTCGCCGGCGGCATGGCGTTCTCGCCGGCACTGGGCAAATACGCGACCTATTCGTTCGGTGCGCAGTTTGCCGAGGTGCGCGTCGATCCGTTGCTGCGCACCGTGCGGGTGTCGCGCATGGTCGGCGTGTTCGATTGCGGCCGCATCATCAATCCGCGCACCGCACGCAGCAACCTGATGGGCGGCATGATCTGGGGCGCCAGCTTCGCGCTGCTGGAGGAAACCCAGATCGACAGCAAGCACGCCCGTTTCGCCAACACCGACCTCGCCGGCTACCATTTCTCGACAAACGCCGACATCGGCGAGGTCACGGTCGAGATGCTTGACGGCAACGACACGCTCGCCAACCCGATCGGCACCAAGGGCGTCGGCGAGATCGGCATCGTCGGCATGCCGGCCGCGATTGCAAACGCGGTTTACCACGCGACCGGCTTGCGGGTCCGCCGGACGCCGATCCTGGTGGAGGACCTTCTGGGATAGCGGCCATCGCGCCGCTCGCCACGCCGGACGCCACCCCGACCGGACCGGCCGTTTCGCAGCTTCGGTTGCGGGCGCCGGTCTCGGCGGTGTTCCTGTTCCACGGCCTGGTGATGGGCGCGTGGGCGACCCAGGTGCCGCTGTTGCGGGAGCGGCTCGCGCTCAGCCCGGGCGCGCTGGGGTTGGCGCTGTTCTGCATCTCGGCCGGCGCGATCATCGCAATGCCCGCGACCAGCCGGTTGGCGGCGCCATTCGGCCCGGGGCCGGTCATCCGGGCCGGTTCGGTGCTGGCCTGTGCATCGTTCGTGGCCGCCGTGCTGGCGCCTGGCCAAGCGGCGCTGTGCGGCTTCCTGCTGGCATTCGGGATCGGCTTCGGCACGGTCGACGTCGCGATGAACGCCGAGGCGGTGCGGGTGGAGCACCGTGCCGGCAAACCGATCCTCGGCACCGTGCACGCGATGTGGAGCGTTGGCTCGCTGGCCGGCTCGGCGGGAGGCGCGGCCCTCCTTAGCGTAGTCAGCCCAAGCGTGCAGGCGGCGGGGCTGGCCTGCCTGTCGGTTCTGGTGATCGTGTTGGCGGCCGGATGGCTTGGGGACGGCGCGTCGGTGCGCGACGCGGCACCGGCCTCCGATAGCCGACCGGTGCCCCGCCCCTGGCGCGACGAAGCGCTGCTGCTGACCGGGGTGATCCTCTGCATGGCCTTTGCCGTGGAGGGCGCGGTCGCCGATTGGGGCGGGGTGTATTTGCGCGTGGTGCGTCACGTGCCGGCCGCCCACGCGGCTTTGGGCTACAGCGCGTTCTCCGCCTGCATGGTCGCGATGCGCTTCGCCGGGGACCGGGTTCGCGCACGGCTCGGCAACGCCGGGGTGCTGGCGGGCGCGTTCCTGGCGGCATGCGGCATCGTGGTCGTGCTGCTGGCGGCATCGCTGCCGCTTGCGATGGCGGGGTTCGGGCTGGCCGGGCTGGGCCTGGCCAACGTGGTGCCGGCGTTGTTTGCGCTGGCAGGAGGACACGGCGCCGACGCCAACGCTTCCGTCGGTGTCGCCGCCACGCTGGGCTATGCGGGCGTGCTGGCCGGGCCGCCGCTATTCGGCGCCGCCGCCCAGGCGACGTCGCTGCCCACCGCCATCGGGCTGATCGGGGCGCTGTGCTGCGCCATCGGCTGCGCGGGCGTGCTGCTTGGGCGGGGAACCGGCCGGCACGGCGTGCGAGCCCTGCACGCGCAGCATACATTTCGTCACGGCGGGTAACAGACCACGGTGCTACAGGGGCGGCATGGACAACGCCGCCTTTGTTGCCTTCAACCGCTTCGGCCTCGGGCGCCGGCCGCAGGATCCGCTGCCAGCCGACCCGCGCGGCTGGTTGCGCGACCAGGTCACGGCGCCGGACCCGACGCCGGTTGCCGGCCTGACGGACACCCACGCGGCACTGACCGTCGTTGTCCAGCACAACGAGATGCGCCGCGAGTTCAAGCAGGCGCAGGCCGCCGCGTCCAAGGAACCCGGCGCCGTGGGCGGGGACAAGCCGCCGAACGGCATCGCGATCCTGGCGAAACAGGAGGCGCACGACCTGCTGGGCAACGCGCTGGTCACCCAGGCGCCGTTCCGCGAGCGGCTGGTCTGGTTCTGGGCCAACCACTTCACGATCGCCGGACGCACGCAGATCCCGAACGCGTGCGGCGGCGCCTACATCCGCGAGGCGATCCGGCCGCATGTGACGGGCCGGTTCTCCGCCATGCTGCTGGCGGTGATGCGCCACCCCGCCATGCTGGCTTACCTGAACCAGGAGCGGTCGGCCGGGCCGGACAGCGTCGCCGGACAGCGCCATCATATCGGGCTCAACGAGAACCTGGCCCGTGAGTCGCTGGAGCTGCACACCGTCAGCCCGGCGGCCGGCTACACCCAGGCGGACGTGACGAATTATGCGAAGATCCTGACGGGCTGGTCGGTCCAGCTTCGCGAGGAGCCGCGCGGCTTCCTGTTCCGGCCGAACCTGCACGAGCCGGGCGAGGCCGTCGTCATGGGACGGAGCTGGCCCGAGGGCGAGCAGGGCGGCCTTGCGATCCTGGAGTGGCTCGGCACGCATCCGGCCACCTACCGGCACCTTGCGGAGAAGCTGGTGCGGCATTTCGTGGCCGACGAGCCGCCGCCCGAGCAGGTCCGCCGGATCGAAACGGTGCTGCGCGACACCCGCGGCGACCTGGGACGACGATGTCGAGATCAATCTCTTGATCTCGCGGGCCGCGTCGGCCGAGCGCTGCGCCAGGGCCCGCACCTCGGACGCCACCACGGCGAAGCCGCGGCCCGCCTCGCCGGCACGCGCCGCCTCGACGCCGGCAT
>CAZZWO010000158.1:0-7308 GCA_964657885.1 uncultured Acetobacteraceae bacterium
TGGCGGGCATCGGCGATGGGGACCTGATGCGCGACGTGACGAACGCGCGTTTGGCCAGCATCTGGGCGTCGCGAAGGGTCGGGGCGGTGCAGCCATCCGCCTCGCTGGCCCGCTGGTCGGCGGACACGAAACGCCAGCCCTGGGCTTCGGGCAGGCTTATGGCGGCCCCGATGAACACGCCGTCTATTTCGATGATCTTGGAGGTTTGCATGTTAGCCGGCCTGTCAATTCGCCTTTAGTCGCAGCTTAATCGGTTGCGCATAAAAAAACCACGCTGTCGCATGGTTGGATAGGCGCAGGGTCTGCTGAACCACCTGCAAGTGGTCACTGCCCTACACCACTGCATGTAAACTAATCGTCAAGGCAAGTTCAATTCGTTTTCGAAATGTCCAGATGGACGCTCGGCGGTGCCGCCGAGCAGGATCAGCACCGGTCCGCCGCTCGCCCAAGCGCCTGCAATGCGCGCCAGTTCCTCGACCGGCCCGCGCAGGACGCGGGTCCGGGCTGTGCCGCCGTCTTCCACCAGCACGGCCTGCATCGATGTCGGGAAACCCGCCGCTTCCAGCTCGTCCCGCAAGCGGGGCAGCGTCGCCAACCCCATGTAGATGGCGAGCGTCACGCCGGGGCGGAGCAAGCCCGCGTAGTCGATCCCGAGGTCCGGCCGCCGGCGATGGGCGGTGACGAACGTGACGGCGTGGGCTGCCGCGCGATGGGTGAGCGGGATGCCGGCCGATGCGGCGCAAGCCAGCGCGGCTGTGATGCCGGGCACCACCTCGTGCGCGATGCCGGCGGCCGCCAGCGCCTCGACCTCCTCGCCGCCGCGTCCGAAGATGAACGGGTCGCCGCCCTTCAGCCGCACCACCCGCCGGCCTTCCTGCGCCAGCCGGACCAGCAGGGCGTTGATATCCCGCTGCGGCATCGTGTGGTCGCCCTGGCTCTTGCCGACGTCGATGCGCTCGGCATCGCGCCGCGCGAGATCGAGCACGTCCACGGTGCCGAGCCGGTCGTGCACGATGACATCGGCCTCGCCCAGCAGCCGCAGGCCCCGCAGGCTGACCAGGTCGGCGGCGCCCGGCCCGGCGCCCACCAGATGCACGAAGCCCGCGGTGCGGCGCTCGGCCCCGGCTTCGGCCGCGTCCAGCTCGGCGCGGTACTCCGTCTCGGCCGCCGCTTCGTCGCCGGCGAGCACCAGCTCGGCGGTGCGGCCGGCGAACACCCGCTCCAGCATGCGCCGCCGCCGCACCATGTCGGGGAGGCGGCGGCGGGTTTCGGCCTTGAACCCGTCGGCCAGCGTCGCGAGGCGGCCCCAGGCGGGCGCCACCCAGGTTTCGATTTTTCCCCGCAACAACCGGGCCAGCACCGGGGCCGCGCCGCCGCTGGAGATCGCGATGGTCAGCGGGTCGCGATCGACGATGGCAGGCGTGATGTAGCTGCACAGCTCCGGCCGGTCGACGACGTTGACCGGTATGCCCGCCGCCTGTGCCGCCGCCGAGAACTCCACCAGTTCGGTTTCGGGAGCGCCGGAGGCGATGGCCAGCACGCAGCCGGCCAGCCTGGCCTCAGCCGCCCGGGATACACGCTCGATGACAGCCCCCAGGCTGGCGAACAATTCGGCGCGGCGCTCGGCCGCCTCGCCTTCCCCGAGGATAACGACGCGCCGGCCTTGCAGCTGCAGGAAGATCGGGTAGCCGCGCATGTGCCGGGATCAGTCTTCCATATGAGAGTGGGAGTTTGGGGCGAGGGGTGCGGGAGTGCTCACAATCCTGCGCTTGTCCCGCGCCCCGGCGAAACCGGCAATCGGCATGGTGCTTTCTGGAGCGCGGCCTTTTACGCATTCGCGCGTGCTCCGAAAGCACGCGCCACAGGATCAGAATCGATGCCCCCAATCTCACGACGCAACCTCGTCGGTTCAACCGCTGCCGGACTGGCCGGCCTCGGGCTGGTCGGCGCCGCTCGGGCGGCCGAGCCGGATACCGGCGAACCGCGCCCGCTACTCGGGACGGTCAAGAACGACCAGGTGACATTGCCGCCGCTGGACAACCAGAGCGACTTGTCGGGAAAGGTTCCGCAGCACGACCCCTTCGACAAACGTCTGGGCATCGCCATCGTCGGCCTCGGGCGGCTGTCCCTGACGCAGATCCTGCCCGGCTTTGCTGAGTCGAAGCACGTCCGCGTCACCGGCCTGGTCAGCGGCGAGCGCGACAAGGCGCGAGTGATCGCCGCCCAGTACGGCGTGCCGGAGCGCAGCATCTACGACTACAAGACCTTCGACCAGATCAAGAACAACCCCGAGATCGACGTCGTTTACATCGTGCTGCCGAACGCCATGCATGCGGAGTACACGGTGCGCGCCGCGCAAGCCGGCAAGCACGTCATGTGCGAGAAGCCGATGGCCACAACAGTTGCGGACGCGCAACGCATGGTCGATGCCTGCAAGCAGGCCGGTCGCAAGCTGATGATCGCCTATCGCTGCCAGTATCTGCCGGAATATCGCGAGCTGATCCGCATCGCGCGCGACCGGGTGCATGGCGAGGTGCGCTTCATCGAAGCCAGCAATGGGCAGAACAATGCCAATAACGGCCAGTGGCGGCTGAACAAGGCGATGGCGGGCGGCGGTTCGCTGCCCGATGTCGGCCTGTATTGCCTCAACGCCGCGCGCTTCATCACCGGGGAGGAGCCGGTCGAGATCACCGCGCGGCTGACGCAGCCCAAGGGCGATCCGCGGTTTGCCGAGGTGGAAGACCTCTGCACGTTCACGTTGCGGTTCCCGTCGGGCGTGCTGGCGAGCTGCAGCTCGGGCTATTCTTACCACGAGAACCGCTTCCTGCGCCTGTCGGCGACCGAGGCCTCGGTCGGTCTCGATCCGGCGTTCAGCTACGACAACCTGACGATGCAGATCAGCCGGCGCCAGGGCATGAGCAGCGCGCTGGAGCAGCGCCGCTGGTCACCGAAAAACCAGTTCGCCCTCGAAATGGACGCGTATGCCGAGGCGATCCGGGCCGACCGCGTGCCGCTGACGCCGGGCGAAGAAGGCCTGCAGGACATGCGGATCATCGCCGCGATCTATCAGGCAGCCGCGTCGGGCGGCATCGTGCGCATGGAGCCTGCCGCCAAGCTGGACGTCACGCGTGGACCGCCGCCCGAACAGGAAAGCTGAGCTGCAAGCTAAAGACTTTCAATCAGGAAGCGCCTTGGCTGAACACGGGTGGCCGCCGCGGGCATGTGGCTGGCCACCGGGGTCGGTCGGATGAACAGGGATTTCACGTCCTCGGCCGGCATCGGGCGGGCGTAGAGGTATCCCTGGGCAAAGCGGCACTCCATCGTTGCCAGGCGGTCGGCCACGGCCTGTGCCTCCACGCCATCGGCGACCACGTCCAGCGCCAGCCCTTTCCCCAGCCAAAGCATCGCCATCACACAGGCTTCGGCGCGCGGGTCGTCGAGCATGGTCTGGATGAAGATCTTGCCGATCTTGATGCTGTCGAACGGCATGTCCCGAAGGAACGACAGGTTGGAAACGCCGCTGCCGAAATTGTCGAGGCCGGCCCGCGCACCATGATCGTGCAGCGTGTCGATCAGCTCGCGCGCCATCTCGCGGTCGTGCATCAGGGCCGCTTCGGTGATCTCCACGTCGAGCCGGCTGAAATCCATCCGCCGCTGCCACTCGCCCGGCTGTGCGTTGAGCAGGCCGATCAGTTCGCGCACCTGACCCGCCGACACATTGAAGGCAAAGCGGCAGTCGGGCGGCCATTCCTGGCTGTCCACCGCGACCTGCCGCAGCAAGGCCATGCTGATCCGGCCGGACAGGCCGAGTTCGTCGGCGAGCGGGATGAACTGGTCGGGCGTCAGGATGCCGGATTCCGGGTGGTGCCAGCGGGCCAGCACCTCGAACTTCGCGATGCCGCCGGATGGCAGGTGCATGATCGGCTGGTACCAGGGCACGACCTGTCCGATGCCGATGGCGCGGCCGAGCTCCTGCCGGAAACGCTGCCGCGTATGCAGCACGAGCGAAAGCTCGGGTCCGCAACTGTGCCAGCTCCGCCCCCCGGCCTCCTTGGCCTGCAGCAAGGCAAGCCGTGCCGAGCGCATCAGCGTGTCGGGATCGGTGCCGTGCGCCGGTGACGCAGCCAGCCCGATGCTGACATGCACCTCGATGAGTTGGCCCGCTGCGGCATTCGGCCCCGACAAGGTGGCCAGAACACGGGCCGCCATCCCTGGCAGATCGTCGAGATCGCCCGGATTGTCGATCAGCAAGGCGAACTCGTCGCCATCCAGGCGTGAAGCGCGATCCTGCGAGTGTGCCAACCCGGCAAGGCTTTGCGCCAATGTCCGCAGCAACTCATCGCCCGCGGCCTCGCCGAAACTGGCGTTGATGGAGGACAGGCGGTCCACATCGACCAGCAGCACGGCAAGTCGTGCCCCGGTCGCGAAAGCCGCCGAAAGCTGGTCGCGGAAGCCGAGGCGGCCCTGCAAGCCGGTGAGCCGGTCGCGCCGTCCCGCACGGAACAGTTCGACCTGAAGCTGGGCCTGCATCGCCTGCGACGCCAGCTTCTCGGCCTGCCGCGCCATCCGCCCACGCCGCAGCAGGAGGGCGGAGACCGGCAACCAGCCGGCGGCAAGCGCCATGGCGACCAGGCCCGATGCCAGCCCTCCCGCGTTCACGGTGAACGAAACGATCATCGTGCCGGTCGTGGCGGCTGGGCGCGCGGGCAGGCGAGGCACATGGGTCGTGACCGATCGGCTGGATACGCCGCCAGCCTGGCCGAAAACCCTTAACGAATTGCCCCGCTATTGAGACAAAAGGTGGTCAGCCGCCGGACTTCACCCTCACATAGCTGCCGGGGGCGTCCTCGATCACCGGCAGGCGGCCCTCGCCGGGTTTGCGGGCCGGCACCTGCTCGGGCGCCCGTGCGGTCACCCAGCGGTTCCAGTCGTTCCACCACGAACCCGACATTTCCGACGCGTTTTCCAGCCATTCCTGCGGCGCGTCGGGCAGGTTCTCGTTGACCCAATGGTTGTACTTGCCCCCTTCCGGCGGGTTGACGACGCCCGCGATGTGCCCCGAGGCCGCCAGCACGAAACGCTTCTCGCCGCCCAGCAACTGCGTGCCGCGATAGGTGGAACGCCACGGCGCGATGTGGTCCTCGCGGGTGGACAGGAAGTAGGACGGCGTGGTGATCAGCCCGAGGTCCAGCGCTTCGCCATCGAGCGTGATGCCGCCCGGCTTCGACAGCAGGTTCTGCTGGTACATGTTGCGCAGATAGAAGCTGTGCATGCGCGCCGGCATGCGTGTCGCATCCGAGTTCCAGTACAGCAGGTCGAACGGGAACGGATCGTTGCCGAGCAGGTAGTTGTTCACCACGAACGACCAGATCAGGTCGTTCGCGCGCAGCATGTTGAAGGTGGCCGCCATGTCGGCGCCTTCGAGGTATCCCTGTTCCTGCATGCGGCCTTCGAGGGCCTTCAACTGCTCCTCGTCGATGAACACGCCGAGTTCGCCGGCCTCCTCGAAATCCAGCAGGCAGACGAAGAAGGTGGCCGACTTGATGCGGTCGATGTTCCGCTTGGCCATCCAGGCCAGCGTGGTGCCGAGCAGCGTGCCGCCCAGGCAGTAACCGATGGCGTTCACCTCGCGCTCGCCGGTCGCCGCTTCGATCGCGTCGAGGGCGGCGAACACTCCCTTGTGCATGTAATCCTCGAACCCGGCATCGGCCAGGTTCTCGTCCGGATTGACCCAGCTCACCATGAAGACGGTGTGGCCCTGGCTGACCGCATAGCGCACGAAGCTGTTCTTCGGCCGCAGGTCCAGGATGTAGAACTTGTTGATCCAGGGCGGCAGGATCAGCAGCGGCCGCTTCAACACGGTCGGCGTCAGCGGATCGTACTGGATCAACTGCATCAGCTCGTTCTGGAACACGACCTTGCCCGGTGACACGCCGATGTTCTCGCCGAGCTTGAACGCATCGGGGTCGGTCATCCGGATGCTGAGCTTGCCGCGGCCGCGCTCGAGATCGGACAGCAGATTGTTCAAGCCGCGCAGCAGGTTCTCGCCGCCGGTCTCGCGCGTCTTGCGCAACACTTCCGGGTTGGTCAGCAGGAAGTTGCTCGGGCTCATCGCGTCCATGAACTGGCGCGCGTAGAAGTCGACCTTCTTGGCGGTCTTCGGTTCCAGGCCGTCCACATGGCCGACCACATCGTGCACGTACCGCGCAGACAGCAGGTAACTCTGCTTGATGAAGTCGAACACCTCGCTCTGCTGCCAGGCCTCGTCGCGGAACCGTTTGTCCTTGGCGTCCGGCTCGATCACCGGCGTGCTGTCGATGCCCATCATCCGGCGCGTGGTGTTCTGCCAGAGCGTCACGTAGTCCTGCCAGAAGCCGATCTGCGCCTGCACCAGGCGCGCCGGGTTCTGGATCAGCTTGGCCGTCATTTCGAGGAACGCACGGCCGATGTTGAGCGGGTCGGCGCTCGGGGTGGTGCGGGACTGCCGCTCCAGCCAGTCGCCCACGATACGCTGCGACCGCTCGGCGACATCGGCCATGGAACGGCCGATCACCTGCGGGTCGGCGAGCTTGAACTCACCGAGCTTCAGCTCGGGAATCGAATCGGGCGTGCGTGCGCTGGACATTTCCTGGTCTATCCTTTCCGGCGAGCGCTTGGCTGGGTTAGATCAGCGCTTCGGTCGGAGGCTGCGGCTTGATGCCTGGTTGTTGGTCTGAGCGTAGGAGCCGGGCGGGTTGGGTTCAAGGTGAGCGCAGTCCGGCGGGTGTGGTGGTCAACGCCCGGTTGAGTGCGGCGGCGATGCGACGGGGCACGCGCCGGGCGGTCTTCCGCTCCCTTGCCGCCCTCGCGATGTGCCTGCTGGCCGGGTGCAGCGACCCGCTGGGGCAACCCCTCGACCTGTTTCACAATTTGGAGGGTGGACAGATCGCCGCGTTGCGTCCGCCGCCCCCGGGCGTTGGGATGCCCTACCCGGAACTCGGCACGGTGCCGAGCAAGCCGGTGATGCCCGATCCGGCCTACCGCCGGTCCTTGCAGGCGCAGTTGATCGCCGAGCGCGACCGCACGGAGCGTGTCGCGACCGACACCCCAATCGAGACGGTTCCGCCGCCCCCCGGGCCGCCGCCCGCCGCTTCCGCCAGCGCTCAGGCCGCGTCGCCCACCGCCAACGCCACGCTGGACACCGCCGAGGCACCGGCCCAGCCCGCGGCGGTCGGGCGGCCATCGGCGGCGGCGGAAGCAATCGCGCATGCTCCACCGCCCAAGCCCGCCGGTAACTCGCCTGCCGGTAGGTCGCCTGCCGGTACTTCG
>CAZZWO010000159.1:0-7262 GCA_964657885.1 uncultured Acetobacteraceae bacterium
CATTGCCTCATATCAACATTGCCTTAATATCAAGAATGATACCTTAGTCGCATGTTAATCCAGCTCTTATCCCATCGTCCCTGTGGTCGGCCCGTAGCTGTGGCGCTATTGTCGCAGCGATGCGACACTTGTCATTGCCGGATCATTCCGGCGGCACCCAACCCCCTCGTTCGGACGAGTTTCCGGACACTGTCGAGCTGCCCATGGGCGATCTGAGCGCGGTGTTGATCGCCGACGACCATCCGCTGTTCCGCGACGCGCTGGCGCAGATCGTCAGCACCACCGTCAAGGGCGCCCGGGTCGTCGAATGCGGCTGCCTCGACGATGCGCTGGCAGCCCTGGCAACCCAGGATTTCGAGCTGATCCTGCTCGACGTGAACATGCCCGGCATGAACGGCATGGCCGGCCTGCTCGCCGTCCGCAACACCGCCCCCGCAACACCGGTGGTGATCGTCTCCGGCCGCGAGGATCGCGAAACCGTCGACCAGGCAATGGGCTGCGGTGCCGCCGGTTTCATCCCGAAATCGCTGTCGCGCGACGGCATGCGCAACGCGCTCTGTGCCGTGCTGGCCGGCGAGATCAGCACGCCGCAGGACGTGCCGCTGGATGGCTTGCCGGATCGCCATGCCGCAGTCGCCGCACTCTCCAGCCAGCAGCGCCGCGTGCTGGAGATGATCTCCGCCGGCAAGGCGAACAAGATCATTGCCTATGAGCTGTCGATCTCGGAAAGCACCGTCAAGGCCCACGTGACCGCCATCCTGCGCAAGCTGAACCTGCGCAGCCGCATACAGGCCGCGCTGTACGCCACCCGCCAGAGCTGACGGCTCCTCCCACGCCGCACCTTTCCGCCACGAGGGGTTTTCGCTGCGAGACTGCAACAAAATTGCCGGTTCGGCGGGAAAGTTGGTGTTGCGACCTGCATGACATGCTACTGACCCGTCCGGACGTGGGATGTGGGACGTAGGACGGGGGATCGACTGAATGACCAAAGCCGCCGGTTGGCCGCAACCGAAATTTCGAAAACTCGCGGCGCTGGCCGGCACTTGCCTGTCGATCTATCTGGGGGCCGCGGGCGCCGCTTGCGCGCAGGAACACCCCGCTGCGAGCCATGCGGTGTTGAGCCGGCATGTGCCCGATCCGGTGGCACGGCACCTCGCGGCTCTCGCCGGCGCGCCGGGGGCGGCGCAGACGATTGCATTGGCGGTGTCGCTGCCGCTCCGGCATGAGGCGGAGCTCGATGATCTCCTGCGGCAGATCTACGATCCGGCAAGCCCGGACTATCGTCATTACCTGTCGGTGCGCGATTTCACCTCCCGTTTCGGCCCAGTACAGGCGGATTACGACACGGCCGCCCGCTTCTTCACCGCCGCCGGCCTGCGCGTCAGCGGCCTTTCCGCGAACCATTACCTGATGGATGTCGAAGGATCGGTGGCCGACGTGGAGCGGGTGTTCCACGTCAAGCTCGGTCTGTACCGGCATCCGGCGCAGGCCCGGCTGTTCATGGCGCCGGACCGCGAACCCTCGCTCGACCTCGCCGTGCCGGTCAGCCATGTCACCGGACTCGACGACTACGTGCTCCCCGCGCCGCGCGTGACGCACGCGGACATTGCCGCCTCGACCAGCGGGTCGGGACCGGGCGGTGACTTCATCGGCAGCGACGTGCGTGCCGCCTATTATGCCGATGGCGCCGCAACCGGACACGCGGCGCTGACCGGTGCTGGCCAGTCGCTCGGCCTGATGGAACTCGCCGGCTATAATGTTGCGGATGTGCAGCTGTATTTCAGCCGCCTGAACCAGCCGTTGAACGTTCCCGTCATCGGCATCTCCACGGACGGCGCGGGCCTGGGCTGTGCCGCCTCCTGTGACGACACCGAACAGGCGCTGGACATCGAATACGCCATCTCGATGGCGCCCGGCCTCGAACAGCTGCAGGTCTATGTCGGGCGGAAGGCCGAAGACGTGCTGAACCGGATGGCGAGCGACAACACCAGCAAGCAGCTCAGCACGTCGTGGGGGTGGAGCGAGAATGCCGCCACCGACGACCCGCTGTTCAAGGAGATGGCGGCGCAGGGCCAGACTTTCCTGACCGCCAGCGGCGACGACTCGTCGCTCAGGGCGAGCGGGCCCTGGCCGGAGGAGGACGCCAACCTGACGGCGGTCGGCGGCACCGATTTGCAGACGAAAGCCCCGGGTGGCGCTTGGTCTGGCGAGACCGGCTGGCAATCCAGCGCCGGCGGTCCCTCCCTCGACGCCAGCATCGCCATTCCCAGCTACCAGCTTGCGTATGTGAACGTGGCCAACAAGGGGTCGCGCACCGTGCGCAACGTCCCGGACATCGCCGGCGACGCCAACCAGGACAACTACATCTGCGCCAATGGCGGCTGCTCGGGGGGCTGGGGCGGCACCAGCTTCGCGTCCCCGATCTGGGCCGGCTTCATCGCGCTGGTCAACCAGCAAGCCGCGGCTGCTGGAAAGCCGCCGGTCGGCTTCCTCAACCCGGCTCTGTATGCCCTTGGGCATCGCGGGGTTTTCCACGACGAAACGAGCGGCACCAGCGGCAAATACAAGTGCACGCCGTCTTACGACCTCGTCACCGGCCTGGGCTCACCCAAAAGCCAGAAGCTGGTCGACGCACTCGCCGCAGAAACCGATTAGCCTCGCGCCATCGCTGGATTGCGCCGCCATTTGACTTCGGTCGAGGCCGCCGTTACCGAGGCGCCTCGACGAACTGCCGGGAACGTGGACAGGCCTCCGGGGCCTGGTCCCGCCTCATGCGCGTGGCATGCGGCCTACCGGTGCAACAAGCCAAGGCACGGGGCAAACCCGGCCGGCACATAACAGGAGTACTCCGCGCGTGACAAAGCGGACCGAAAGCAAATTCAAGATCGACCGCCGCCTGGGCGTCAACCTCTGGGGCCGGGCCAAGAGCCCGATCAACAAGCGCGAATACGGCCCTGGCCAGCACGGCCAGCGCCGCAAGAGCAAGCCCAGCGACTTCAACATCCAGCTCAAGGCCAAGCAGCGCCTCAAGGGCTATTACGGCAATATCGGCGAGAAGCAGTTCCGCAAATACTACGAGGAGGCAGTGCGCCGCCGCGGCGACACCTCGGAGAACCTGATCGAGCTGCTGGAGCGCCGGCTGGATGCGGTGATCTACCGCCTGAAGTTCGCCATCACGCCGTTCGCCAGCCGCCAGTTCGTCAACCACGGGCATGTCCTGGTGAACGGCCGCAAGGTCAACATCGCCAGCTACCAGGTGCGCGACAACGACCTCATCGAGGTGAAGGAAAAGTCCAAGCAGATGGCCGTCGTGCTCGACGCGACGCAGAGCAACGAGCGGGACGTGCCGGAGTACCTCGAGGTCGATCATCGCGCGATGAAGGGCCGTTTCGCCCGTGCGCCCAAGCTGACCGACGTGCCGTATCCGGTCACCATGGAGCCGAACCTGGTGGTCGAGTTCTACTCCCGGTAACACCCGGTCCGGCCGCAGCCGGCGCCTTCGCGATGGAAATGCGCGGCGACGCCGGCCCCCGGCCCACAGCCGTGCGCGGTTTTATCGTCGGCCTCCTCGATGCACTCGCACGCCGGCGCCGCTCCGGCATGCGGGTCGAGGCGGCTTACCCTGGCTGGGCGTCCGCTCCGTGTCAGGCGATCGACGGACCGCTCATCAGCGTGTTGATGCCGGTGTTCGACCCTCCGGCCGCGGCGTTGTCCGCCGCGATCGGGTCGGTGCGTCACCAGACCTATCGGCACTGGCAACTCTGCATCGCCGACGACGCGTCTTCCGGGCCGGAGGTGGCCTCCATCATCGCCCGGCAGGCCGCCGCCGACCCACGCATCTGCACGGTGCGCCTGGACCGCAACCGAGGCATCGCGCCGGCCACCAATGCTGCCCTTGGACTGTCGGCCGGGGAGATCGTGGCGCTGCTCGATCATGACGACGAGCTGGCGCCGCACGCACTGGCCCGCCTTGCCGCCGAAGCCGCCGCCCACCCTGCGGCCGAGATGTTCTTCTCCGACGAGGACCAGCTTGCTCAAGGGCGCCACCAAGCCCCTTATTTCAAGCCGGGCTGGAACCCCGACCTGATGCTCGGCCAAAACGTGGTCAACCATCTCGCTGGCTACCGCCGCGAGCGACTGCTGGCGCTGGGCGGCTGGCGCGAGGGCTTCGAGGGCAGCCAGGATTACGAACTCGCCCTGCGTTTCGCCGGGTCCTGCGGGGCGGCCGCCATCCGGCACATCCCGGGCATCCTCTATCACTGGCGCCAGCTTCCCGGATCGTTCTCGGCCGCCGATCCCGCTCGCGCAGGTGCAGCCGCCCGCCGCGCTCTCGCGGAGCATCTTCCCGGCACCAAAATCGAGGCCGAACTGCTTTATCCAGGCTGGAGCCGGGTGAGCTTTCCCGTGCCTGACCCGGAACCGCTGGTGTCGATTGTCGGAGACACCGGGCGTCCGCCTCCCGCCGACCCGCACTACACGACCACCGAAACGGTCGCGTCGGCCGATACGGCGCGCGGCGCGGTGCTGCTCATGCTGGCCCCCGGCCTGCAACCGTTTGGGCCGGGCTGGCTCCGCGAGCTGGTGAGCCACGCGCTGCGCCCGGAGATCGGAGCGGCTGGCGGCCGGCTGGACCGGCCCGATGGACGCATCCTGCAATCCGGCCTGGTGCTCGACCCCGACCGCATCGCGCAGACAGTGAGCCCAAGGTCGGATCCGGACGATCCCGGATATTTCGGCCAATTCCGGCTGCCGCGCACGGTGTCGGCACTCTCGCTCGACTGCCTCGCCATCCGGCGCGACCTGTTCATGGCGTGCGGCGGTTTCGACGCGGCTTGCGGCCCCTATGCCGACGTGGATCTGTGCCTGCGCCTCGCGTCACGCGGCCTGCGCTGCGTGTGGACGCCTCACGCGCGGCTGAGATATCAGCGCCTGCCAGCCAGAACATCGCGCAGGGTGGCGCGCGACGCCGTTGCCGCCCATTTGATGCGTGAGCGATGGGGCGCCGTCCTGGCGCGCGATCCGTATTTCAACCCCAACCTGGCGATCAGGAACGGCAACCTCGCCCTTGCCCGAAGGCAGGCCGCGCCCACGAGGACATTTTCATGAGTGACACGCAAGAAATTGCCCGCCGGCGCACCTTCGCCATCATCTCGCATCCGGACGCGGGCAAGACCACGCTGACCGAGCGGCTGCTGCGTGCCGGCGGTGCGATCCAGCTCGCCGGGAACGTCCGCGCCAAGGGTGAGCGGCGCCGCACCCGGTCGGACTGGATGGGCATCGAACGCGAGCGCGGCATTTCGGTCGTGACCTCGGTGATGACCTTCGAATATGGCGGCTGCGTCTATAATCTTCTCGACACGCCCGGCCACGAAGACTTTTCCGAGGACACCTATCGCACGCTCACTGCTGTCGATTCCGCGGTGATGGTGATCGACGCCGCAAAAGGTATCGAAGCGCGCACCAAGAAGCTGTTCGAAATCTGCCGGCTGCGCGACATCCCGATCATCACCTTCGTCAACAAGATGGACCGCGAAAGCCGCGATCCTTTCGAGCTGCTCGATGAAGTTGCCAGCACGCTGGCGCTGGACACGTCGCCGGCCACCTGGCCGGTCGGGCGCGCGGCCGAGTTCGTCGGCACCTACGACCTGCACACGCGCGACCTGCGGCTGACGCACGACCTCGCACAATCCGATCCGCGCATGCAGGCGCTCGGCGAAGAACTCGACCTGGTGCGCGCGGCACTGCCCGAGTGGGACCGCGACAGTTTTAACGCGGGCCATCTGACGCCGGTGTATTTCGGCAGCGCCATGCGCGAAATCGGCGTGCTCGACCTGCTGGACGCGCTGGCGCGGTTCGGCCCGCCGCCGCGCGCCCAGGTCGCCGACACCCGCACCGTCGAAGCCGGCGAAGACAAGTTGACCGCGCTGGTCTTCAAGATCCAGGCGAACATGGACCCGAACCATCGCGATCGCATGGCGTTTGCGCGCATCTGCTCGGGCCGGCTGGAGCGCGGCATGAAGCTGAAGCAGGTGCGCACCGGCAAGCTGATCCCGCTGAACGCGCCGCAGTTTTTCTTCGCCCGCGACCGCCAGCTTGCGGAGCAGGCCTTCGCCGGCGACGTTGTCGGCATACCGAACCACGGCACCCTGCGCATCGGCGACACGCTGACCGAGGACGAGGACCTGCAGTTCCTCGGCGTGCCGAGTTTCGCGCCGGAAATCCTCCGCAGGGTTCGGCTGGACGACGCGATGAAAGCCAAAAAACTCAGGCAGGCGCTGCAGGAACTCGCGGAGGAGGGCGTTGTGCAGTTGTTCCGGCCGCAGGATGGCAGCCAGCCGATCGTCGGCGTGGTCGGCACCCTGCAGCTCGATGTGTTACAGGCGCGGCTTGCCGGCGAGTATGGCGTGGCAATCGGTTTCGAGCCGACGCCCTACAACCTGGCGCGTTGGATTTCAGGAGATCGGCTGCTGGTCGGCAAGTTCGTGCAGGACCAGCGTACCGCCATGGCCGACGACGTGGACGGCGACCCGGTGTTCCTGGCGACATCGGCGTTCATGCTACGCCGCACGTCAGAGCAGAATGCTGGGCTGAGTTTTAAGGATATTAAGGATCATAGGGATAAGAGCGTTCTTTTCTGAAGAAAAGAACCAAAAGACTTTCATTAGTGCTATCGCGGCCTTATCCGGCATAGTCCGCGACAGCACAAGCAAAGTCTTTTTGCTTCTTTTTCTCCAGAAAAAGAAGACCTATTCTTCCTTGATGGTTAGAGTTTTCTTCCCAAAAAACTCCAGCACGCCAAGCGCGGTCCAGCCGGTGTCCTTTGTCAGTACGTACATCCCCGGCGTGAGACCGTCGCCTTTGATCAACTTGCCTGCAGGCTCCTGAAACAATGTCATTCCGTCGCCCGGCGCGAGACCCGACTCCCAGGTGCGGGCGCGGGCGGATTCGGTGCGTGCGGTCAGCGCGTATTCGCCGGCGAGCAGTGGCGCGCGCGGAGCGAACAACACCAGAATCGCAGCCAGCATCGGCGCCACTCCGCGGCTTTCGGAGCGGGAGGTGGTAGCTGACCACGCGCCGGCGCTGAACAGGGCGAGCATGATGAAGCAGTCGCGCATCGAGTTGTGCCGTTCGCAGCACAGAACGCCAAATTGATAGAGTGCGGCAGTGGATGATGCGAACGCGGCGATAACCAGGGCGATTGCGAACGGCAGCAGCATGCGGCCGGGAGGGTGCTGCGAAAAGCACCAGCGCCCCGCTGCCAA
>CAZZWO010000160.1:0-7258 GCA_964657885.1 uncultured Acetobacteraceae bacterium
CACCGGGGCGCGGGTCACCAGATCGGTGTCCTCGTCCACCGCACCTTCGATGCCCTGCTCGACATCGGATTCCGACACGCGGCGCACCCGATGGCCGAACTCCTGGACCACCAGCTCGGCGGTGTCGCTGTCCAGCACCTGCGTGATGGTCGCCATCACGCCCAGGCGCATCAGCGTCTTGACGACGTCGACGGCGCGGGCGGCCATGCGGTTGGCCAGTTCCTGCACGGTGATCGCGTCGGGCAGCACCACGTCGCGCACCACGCGCACTTGGTCGGCGCGCAGGGCGGCGAGCTCGGCGGAGCGCCGCTCACGCTCGCGCTGACGGCGCACACTCGCGAGCGAACGGGTTTTCTCGTCCTCGCCCTCGATCGCCGCCTGGACGTCGATGCGTCCGGCGCGCCGGCCTTCGCCGGGGCCCTTCTTCGCAACGACAGGGGTGAGCACGCGGCGAGGGGCGGCCACACCGCCGGGGCGGCGAACCACGCCGCGGCCCTCTTCCTCGTCCTCGCGGCCACGTAGCCGCAGCGTCTCAGTGGGCGTGCCCGGGGCGGCAGCCGGGCGGGCGCCGGGTGTGGCCGGACGCACGGCAGGCGCGGCACCCGGGCGGGCAGCGCCAGCGGCCGGCGCTTCGGCGGGAGCGGCGCCATTCGCGGCAGCCGAAGCGGGCTGCTCCGGGGCAGCTTCACGGGCGCGGGCCTGTTCGGCCACCGCGCGGCGGGCATCTTCCTCGGCCTGGCGACGCGCATCCTCCTCGCGGCGGCGCGCTTCCTCGGCGGCCGAGAGGATGGAGATCTTTTCCTGTTCGCGGCGCTCGGCCTCACGCTTGGCGTTCTCGCGCGCTTGCTCCTGCAGCACCTTCTGCTGTTCGAGCAGCACGCGCTGCCGCACGGCGAGTTCGGTCGCGGTCAGCGCGCGGCCGCCCATGCCGGGACGCGCGGGACCAGCGGCGCGGCCAGTGGCCGGGGTGGCCGGCTTGGCACCTGCGGGCGTCGCGGTGTCCGGCGCGGCAGGCGGCGGGGCAGCGGGGCGGGGCGCGCCGAGGTTGGCCGGCAAGGCGGGTTGCGGCGTCGCCTGGTAAGCCGGCTTGGGGGCGCCGACGCGCGTCTTGCGCACCTCCACCTGCACGGTCTTGGTGCGGCCGTGTGAGAAGCTCTGCTTTACCGAGCCGGCATCGACGGTCCGGCCCAGTTCGAGCCGCCCGGCAGGGCGCAGCGACAGGCGGCCCTTGGCTTCCTGTGCGGCGTCGTGCCCGTCCTGGCCCACATCGCGATCGTTGGTTTCGCTCATTCACCTGCCTGCTTGCACAACACCCGCCCGGATACCCCGGACAGGCGTAGAATCTCGTTCATCAACGCCTCGGCCAACCGGCCCGGCGCCACCGCCACATGCACCGCCTGATCGCGCCCGAAAACCGCGCCCAGCGCTGCCTGATCCATCGGCCACGCGACGGCGATCTCCGTCCCAGGCTTCTGCGCCCCGGACAACAACCTCCGGCGCTCGTCTTCACTGCCGTCGCTGGCCTGCAATACCAGCCCGGCACGGCCCGCCTGCACCCACTCACGGGCCTTTGCGAACCCTGCCACCGCCTGTCCAGCGCGGCGTGCCAACCCAAGATGATCGGAGACGCGCCTTGCAAGCCCAGCTTGCAGGACGGCACTCAGATCGGCAGGCACGTTGACCATCCCGCGGGCCGCGCGGGCAAACGCGCCTTTTGCACGAGCGGCTTCTACCACATCGGCCCGCGCGCTCAACCACAAACCCCGTCCGGGCAGCCGCGCGGCCAGGTCTGGCACCACCTGCCTGTCGGGGCCGATCACGAAGCGAAGCATCCTGGCGCGGTCACCATGCTCCCGCGTGACGATGCACCGGCGCTGCGGCCCACGCTCCGGCTCGTCGGGTTCGCCCTCGCCGGTGTCCGGAAATTGCGTTCCCTGAACCGGCAGATGGTGCGCCGGGTCAGCCGTTTGAAGTCTCCTCATCCGCGCCGGCCTGGCCATCGGTGGCAGGAGCAGCCTCGTCACCTTCGAACCAGTGGGCGCGGGCCGCCATGATCACTTCGTTGGCAGTGGCCTCGTCCACGGCGTCGGCGCCGAGGATTTCGACCAACTCGTCACCGGCAAGGTCCGCGAGGTCGTCGAGCGTCTTGACGCCCTTCTCGCCCAGGGTGACCAGCATCTGCGGCGTGAACAGCTCGAAGGCGGCAACCTCGTCGGTGACGCCGAGCGCCTGACGCTTTTCGGTCAGTCCCTCGTCGCGCTGCACCAGGAACTGCTCGGCGCGGCGGATCAGTTCGTCGGCAACGTTCTCGTCGAAGCCTTCGATCTCGGCAAGTTCGTCGCGCTCGACGAAAGCCAGTTCCTCGATCGAATTGAAGCCCTCGGTGACCAGCAGGCCGGCGATCACGTCATCCACGTCGAGCGCTTCGACGAACAGGCCGGTGCGGCGGCGGAACTCCTCCTGCCGGCGCTCGCTCTCCTCCGCCTCGGTCAGGATGTCGATGTCCCAGCGGGTGAGCTGGCTGGCGAGGCGCACGTTCTGGCCGCGGCGGCCGATGGCGAGCGAAAGCTGCTCGTCGGGCACCACCACTTCGACCCGGCCGGCTTCCTCGTCCATCACCACCTTGGTCACTTCGGCGGGGGCCAGCGCATTCACCACGAAAGTCGCCGATTGCGGCGACCACGGGATGATGTCGATCTTTTCGCCCTGCAGTTCCTGTACCACCGCCTGCACGCGGCTGCCGCGCATGCCGACGCAGGCGCCGACCGGATCGATCGAGCTGTCGCGGCTGATCACCGCCATCTTGGCGCGGCTGCCGGGATCGCGCGCCACCGCCTTGATTTCGATGATGCCGTCGTAGATTTCCGGCACTTCCTGCGCAAACAATTTTGCCAAGAAAGCAGGATGCGTGCGACTGAGGAAGATTTGCGGCCCGCGAATTTCCTCGCGCACATCATAGATGTAAGCGCGCACCCGATCGCCGTTGCGGAAGCTCTCGCGCGGGATCAGCTCGTCACGCCGCAGCAATGCTTCGGACTTGCCGAGATCGACCATGAGGTTGCCGTACTCGGTACGCTTGACCACGCCGTTGATGATCTCCCCCACGCGGTCCTTGAACTCGTCGAATTGGCGGCGGCGCTCGTACTCGCGAACCCGCTGCACGATCACCTGCTTGGCGGTCTGTGCCGCGATCCGGCCGAAGTCGATCGGCGGCAGCGGATCGACGATGAACTGGCCGAGATCGAGGTCGGGCCTGAACTTTTTCGCAATATGGACGGGGATCTGGGTTTCTTCGTTCTCCACCGTCTCGACCAGCTCGGTCCAGCGCGACAGGCGGACATCGCCGGTGCGGCGGTCGATGGTGGCGCGGATATCCTTCTCGTGACCGTATTTGGCGCGGCCGGCTTTCTGGATCGCCTGTTCCATCGCCTCGAGGACTTCCTCGCGATCGATCGATTTCTCGCGCGCCACGGCATCGGCAACCAGCAGCAATTCGGGGCGGGAGACGGCGGTATCCATGGTCGGTATCCCAGTTGTTTTTGCGGGCAGGCTTTGTTGAAAGTTTTGTGTCAGTTCTCGGGCTTTGCAGGAGCAGACGCGGCAATCAGCGCATCCGTCAGCACCAGCCTGGCTTTCCTCACATCCGCCAGCGGCAACGACACTTCGCTGCCGTCTTCCAGCCGCAGCCGGCCGTGGCTCGCATCGGCGCCCAGGACGATGCCGGAGAAGCGGCGGCGGCCGTCCACCGGCATGTTGGTTTCGGCCTTCGCCAAATGGCCCGAGAAGCGGTTCCAGTCCTTTGCCCGGGTCAGCGGGCGGTCAATGCCGGCGGAGCTCACCTCCAGCGTCCATTCGCCGGGAATGGGATCGTCCACGTCGAGCACGGCACCAACGGCATAGCTGATCGCCTCGCAATCCTCCACCGCGATCAGCTGGCCATCCGCACGGTCCGCCATGATCTGCACCGTCGGCTTTTCACGGCCGAGCACCGCCACGCGCACCAGCTCGTAGCCCATGCCGCCCAGCGTCGGTCCGACGATAGCGGCGATGCGGCCTTCCAGGCCCGTATGGTTCAGCAGGTCTTCGTGTGTGTCCAAAACAAAAAAGGCGGCCCGCGAAGGCCACCCCCCGAGAGCGGAAGATGTAGGAATGCCTTCGAAGTAGAGGCATCGCGGCCGAAAAGCAAGGCCGGCGCAGCAACCGGCATGCGCGTCTCCCCCGCGCGTACATGCCGGCCACCTTGCCAGTCACCGTTCATGTGGACCATGCATCGGCCAACCAAGGAACGAAACGAATGATCCTGCACCAACCCGTCGTGACACTCATCGCGGCCGGCCTCCTCGGGCTGCTGTTCATCGCACTCAGCGCGCGGGTGGTGATGGGCCGCACCACGGGCAAGATCATGCTCGGCACCGGGCAGGACGAGGCGGGTCCGTTCTACATGGCGATGCGTGCACACGCGAACTTCGCTGAATACGTGCCCTTCTGCCTGGTGCTCGTCGGGCTGCTGGAGCTTCGCTCCGGCGCAACCGTGCTGGTCAAGGTCCTGGCCGCGGTGCTGGTCCTGGCGCGCGTTGCCCACCCGGTCGGCATGGCGATGAAAGCCCCCAACCCGTTCCGGGCCGGAGGTTTCATCGGCACGATCCTGGTGCTGGCCGCCGGCAGCATCGCCGCTTTGTTCGCCGCTCTCGGCTAGCGAGGATCGGCCTGCGCTGAAGGCCGGGCGTCAGATGTCTTTCGCCTGGTCCTTTCCGGCTTCGGGATGGATCGGGGCGACCTCGCTCTGCAGGCGGTCCGTTCCGCCGTAGCCACCATGGCTCTCTTCTCCGGCGGCACCTGCCGGGACGCCGTGTTTCATGCCGGTGTCCTTGTCGGTGAGGTGCGAGCTCTCGTCGGTCTCCGGCTTGCCGGCATTCTTGTTTCTGATCTCGGCCAAGGCTGTTTCCCCTTTCGAAGCGGTTTTATGAAAGCTGAAACAGGGGGCGCCGGATCAGGTTGCGTGCTGCAAGGAAGCAGCGCCCACCGCCTCGGCCACGCTTTCGGCGACACGATGGGCCTGCGCCTCGGTCAGGTCCGGGTGGATCGGCAGCGCCAGGATGCGGGTCGCGAGGTCTTCCGAGACTGGCAGCCCGCTGCCCCGGTGATGCGGCGCATAGGCCGGCTGATGGTGCAGCGGTCGCGGGTAGTAGATCGCGGTCGGCACCCCGGCCGCCCGCAGATGCGCCTGCACACCGTCCCGCGTGGCGCTGTCCGGCAGCAGGATCGCGTAGATCGCCCAGGCGCTGCTGCTGTCCGCGACCCTCACCGGAACCAGCACCTTGTCCGCCAGAGCGGCGTCGTAAATCGCCGCGATGCGTTCGCGTGCTGCCAGCTCGTCGTCGAAGACGTCGAGTTTGGCGAGCAGGATGGCCGCCTGCAGCGTATCCAGCCGGCCGTTCATGCCGGTTCGCAACACCTCGTAGCGGGTGGTGCCTTCGCCATGCGTGCGCAGGCTGCGATAGAGCGCCGCCCGCTCCTCGCTGCCGGTGAGCAACGCGCCGCCATCGCCATAGCCGCCGAGCGGCTTGCTGGGGAAAAAGCTGATGGCGGTGGCGTCCGCCTCGGCGCCCAGCTTCCGGCCGGCGAGCGAGGCGCCGAAGCTCTGGGCGCAATCGTCCAGCAGGAACAGGTTTTCGGCAGCGGCGACCTCGCGCAAGGCGGGCCACGGCGCCGGCTGGCCGAACAGATCGACCCCGACCAGCGCACGAGGCCTGAGCACACCCTCGGCGCGCACCGAGGCGATGCGGCGCTTCAGGTCCTCCGGATCGATCTGGAAGGTCCGCGGGTCGACATCGACGAACACCGGCGTCGCACCGAGCACCAGGGGTACTTCCGCGGTAGCGGTGTAGGTGAAGGCGGGCAGGAACACCGCGTGGCCGCGGCCGATGCCCTCGGCCATCATGGCGATCTGCAGGGCGTCGGTGCCGGAGCTGACGGTCACGCAATGGGCGGCGCCGGCGTACGCCGCAAGGCGCTGTTCGAGCTCGCGCACCTCGGGGCCGAGCACGAACTGGCAATGCGCCAGAACCGCTTCGAGCCGCGCCCGCATCGCCGGCTCGATGCGGCGCTGCTGTGCCTTGAGGTCCAGGAAAGCAATCGGGACGTCGCGGGGAGAGACGGTATCGTTCATCCAACTTTCTCGTTCTTGCGGCCGGACACCGCCGGGCCGCGGCGATCCAACTCCGCGGGCTCGCGCGTGAGCTCGGGCACCAGCGCCATCACCCTGTCGAGGGCGCGCATGTCGCCTGCGTGGCAGAGCGCTGCGATTTCGTCGATGGCGCTGCCGACTTCGCCCGCCTGCGCGGTTCGCGGGGCGGCCATCAGCAGGCCGGGATGACCAGTCGGCACCGGCGGCTCGCGGCCGTGGAACAGCTCCTCGAACAACTTTTCGCCGGGTCGCAGGCCGGTAAAGGCGATCTGGACGTCCTGCTCGGGCCGCAGCCCGGCCAGCCGGATCATCTGGCGCGCCAGATCGACGATGCGCACCGGCTTGCCCATGTCGAGGACGAAGATCCCACCCCGGCCGGTTTCATCGCCTTCGCCGACGCGGTCCGGGTCCGGCAGATTGGCGAGGCCCGGCAGGTCGGCCGACTGCACGCCGACGACGCTCGCCTGGAGCACCAGGCTGACCGCCTCGCGAACCGTCATGAAGTAGCGCTGCATATCCGGGTGGGTGACGGTCAGCGGTCCCCCACGCTCCAGCTGGCGGCGGAACAACGGCACCACGCTGCCGGTGCTGCCGAGCACGTTGCCGAAACGCACGGTCACGCAGCGCATGCCGGCACCCGGCCCGCTCGCGGCACCGCGCCGCGCCTCGATGTCGCGGGCCTGGCAGTACATCTCCGCGATGCGCTTGCTGGCGCCCATCAGGCTGGTCGGGTTGACCGCCTTGTCGGTGCTGATCAGGACCATGGCAGTGGCCCCCACCGCACGCGCGGCATCCGCCACTATGCGGGTTCCGGCGGCGTTGGTCAGCAGGCCTTCCAGCGGGTTGGCCTCCACCATCGGCACGTGCTTCAGGGCGGCCGCATGGAACACCAGCTCGGGCTTCTCGTCGGCGAAGATGGTGGCGATGCGCGATGCCTCGCGGATATCGGCGATCACCGCGCGGCGCGGCACGCCGGGGGACTGCTCCGACAGCTCCACGTCGATCTGCCACAGCGCGTATTCGCTCTGGTCCAGCAGCACCAGGCAGGCGGGCTCGAACCCGGCGAGCTGG